>JAFODZ010000040.1 GCA_017380435.1 Oscillospiraceae bacterium | reverse complement strand
GTCGTTGCAGCATTGATTGCGACTGAGGATATACGTTTTCATCGTCATTCGGGTATTGATATACAGTCGCTTATGCGTGTCGGTATCAAGACTATTGCCCTGCAGAGAAGCTCTCAGGGAGGTGGAAGGTTGCCGTTATGAAGGGCGAGATCCAGGAGAAGCTGCCCGGCTGGAACGTGGTTGTCGGTCCTCTGGAAGCTGTTCAGCTGCCCAAGTATATGAAGGATAAGGAATACGAAGCCGCTGCTGCTGCCGCTGCTGCTGAAAATGCTGCCAAGGCTGCAACTGTTGCTCCTGTTGTGGAGCTGTCCTTCGACGAGCTGCTGGCTACCAAGGTTCCCGCTATCGAGGTCAAGACCTGGGATCATCAGTACAAGGGTCACAACCCCGAAGCACAGACCTTCGTCACCATCGGCGAGCGTATCCACTGCATCGCTCCTTCCATCCGTAAGGCTATGGACGAGCGTGATCCCGAGCCCATTCTGCAGCGTGCATACGAGCAGATCAAGGCCGGCGCTACTTATCTGGATGTTAACATCGGACCTGCTGAAAAGGACGGTCCCGAGCGCATGATGTGGGCAGTCAAGCTGCTCCAGGAGAACTTCAACAATGTTCCCCTGGCTCTGGATACTGCCAATATGAAGGCTATCGAAGCCGGTATCAAGGTCTATAACCGTACCAACGGCAAGCCCATCGTCAACTCTGCTGACGCCGGCTCCCGTATCGGCTACATCGACCTGGCTGCTGCTAACGATGCAATTTGTATCGCTCTGTGTTCTGCTGACGGTATCGCAAAGGACAACGAAGAGCGTATGGTCCACTGCGACAATATGCTTGAGCGTGGCCTGAGCCTGGGTATGGAAGCTACCGACCTGTGGTTCGACCCCCTGTTCCTGGTTGTTAAGGGCATGCAGGATAAGCAGATGGAAGTCCTGGAGGCTATCAAGATGTTCTCCGATAAGGGTCTGAAATCTACCGGCGGTCTGTCCAACAACTCCAACGGCGCTCCCAAGAACGTCCGTCCCATTATGGACTCCGCTCTGGTCGCTATGTGTATGATGCAGGGTCTGACCTCCGCTATCGTTAACCCCAACGACCAGCGTCTGATGGAAACCATCAAGTCCTGCGACATCTTCAAGAACCACGTTCTGTACTCCGATTCCTACCTGGATCTGTAAGAACGGTCATTGCCATCCCATAAATGGCTCCCCGTGAGGGGAGCTGTCAGCGGAGCTGACTGAGGGGTGGAGAATCGCAAATTCCCGTATAACAAGCCGGGAGGGAGAAATACCTCCCTCCCGGTTTATGCTTTTTTATCAGCAATGGAGGAACCCCATGAATGATTCTGCCAACCGGCAATCGGATAAGTTCGGCCGCATGATTATCTTTATACTATGGGGAAATGGGCAGCTGATGGCCGTTTTCCTTGCGGTAGCCATGCTGACGGAAAGTGTTTTTGTTGATGGTTGGTATATGCTCTTGTTTATTTCTGCGTTATGGACATGTTTGGCATACACTCTTTTGCGTTCTATGCCTATTGTTGAATTGAAAGAAGATGGCATATACTGCAGAGTGCTTGTTAAAACCAAGTTCTATAATTGGCGTACTATTGAGCAGGCCGGATTTTTATGGAGCGTAGGCCGCTATGCAAGGTTTAATGACCTGGTGCTGCTTAAACCGGGTGGATCAAAACGCAAATATAAAGATAAAACATTTCGCTTGCGCAATTGGGGCAAGTTAATCCATATTAAGCCTACAGAGGGTAACATTCGCTTTGTTTGCGAATATTATGGCCCGCTGGATTTTAATCTCTCCGATGGCAGGGATGAAACCAGCGTGGTTATGGAGGAAAGTATTTTTGCCCATGGAGACACCAAAGGTGATTGTTAATTGGTGCTTTATTCTCTTTCGAAGGGAATGTTGTTCGCGGCAAAAAGTTTTTTGATGTGAAACCATAAATTCGTATATTCAGCCGAATGGCTTTATATAAATATTTCTACATATTAGGGAGGAAAAATTATGAGCGTATTAACCGATCTTATCTATGCCGGTTCCAATGCTGTTGCCGGTCTGACCGAAGGTGCTGTCAACGGTGCCATCGAAAAGTACGGTGCAGACAAGGAGATTGCATTCCCCGATACCGCCTATTGCTTCCCCACCATTTATGCCGCTACCGGCGTGAAGGTGAAGACCCTGGGCGATCTGACCGCCTGCGTGGGCGTACTGAAAAGCCTCATTACCAACCAGGAGGACCTGGGACAGGCACTCAATGCCGGCCTTGCCACCGCTGTTGGCGCAGAAATTATTGAGGGTTTGAAATATGTAGATTGCGCCAACCCCTATGAAAATGAATCCGGCATCGGCTTCGTGCCCGATCCCATCATCCGTTCTCTGGGCGTGCCGCTGGTTACCGGCGATATCCCCGGTGTTGCCGTGGTGCTGGGCAAGGCTGACAATGCTGCCGATGTGGTCAAGGTGGTTAAGGACTACCAGTCCAAGGGCATTATGACCTTTATGGTGGGCGATGTTATCGAGCAGTGCATGGAAGGCGGCGTAAAAATGGGCCTGGAATTCCGTGTAATTCCTCTGGGCCACGATGTAACCAGCGTTATCCATGTGGTTACCGTTGCGATCCGTGCAGCATTGATTTTCGGCAATGTGCAGCCCGGCGATCTGGGCGGCCTGCTGGAATATACCAAGAACCGTGTACCCGCATTTGTTAACACCTTCGGCGCTTTGAACGAAGTTGTCGTATCCGCCGGCGCTGGCGCAATTGCTCTGGGCTTCCCGGTCATCGTGGATGTGGATCTGGGCGAAAACCAGGTTCCCGGCGCACTGGAATCCGTTTGCGACCATGCTGAAACCGTGAAGAAGTCCCTGGAACTGCGCAATATCAAAATCAAGGTCAAGGAACTGCCCATCCCTGTAGCATTTGCGGCTGCATTTGAGGGTGAAATCATCCGTAAGGCCGATATGCACAATGAGTTCTGGTCCTCCAAGAACCCCACCGCCGAGCTGGTGGTCATGCGGGAGCTGAATGAGATCGAAGATCACAAGATCACCATTATCGGACCGGATCTGGATGCTGAAAAGGATCTGGCTCTGGCTACCTATGTGGAAGTTGCCGGCAAGAAGATGCAGATCGACTTTGAATCCGTTATCGAGCGTAAATTCCACGCCTGGTTCAACTATATGGAAGGCGTTATGCACACCGGTCAGCGCAACCAGGTTCGCGTCCGTGTCAGCAACGCCGCTTATGAAAATGGCCTGCGGGTAAAGGACTTTGCAGAAGTTCTGTACTTTATGATCATGGACGAATTTGACGCTGTTGTTGACAAGTGCCAGATCACATTGATCACCGACGCTGCTGAAGCCGGCAAGTTCCGTGATGAGATCGCAATGCCTCGCTACGCCCAAAGAGATGACCGTCTGGCATCTATGACCGACGAATCTGTTGACCGTTACTACACCTGTATCCTCTGCCAGTCCTTCGCCCCCGCCCACTGCTGCGTGGTTACTCCCGAGCGTCTGGGCCTGTGCGGTGCTGTGTCCTGGCTGGATGCTAAGGCCACCAACGAGCTGGATCCCAACGGTCCTTGCCAGCCTATCTTCAAGGAAGGCTGCACCGACGAGCGCACCGGCCGTTTTGAAACTGTGGATAAGGCCATCTTTGATGCCACCCACGGTGCGGTGGAAACCGTTACTTTGTACTCTATCCTGGAAGATCCCATGACTTCCTGCGGCTGCTTCGAGTGTATTTGCGGTATCGAGCCTGTTTCCAACGGTGTGATCGTTGTCAACCGTGAGTATAAGGGTATGACTCCCGCGGGTATGACCTTCGGCGAACTGGCCTCCTGCACCGGCGGCGGTGTTCAGACTCCCGGCTATATGGGCCACGGCCGTCACTTCATCGCTTCCAAGAAGTTCGTGTCCGCAGAAGGCGGCATCGGCAGAATCGTATGGATGCCCAAGGAACTCAAAGACGATGTGGCTGACCGACTGAACGCAACTGCCAAGGAATTGCTGGGTATTGACAACTTCACCGATATGATTGCTGATGAAACTATCACCTGTGACTGCGAAGAGCTGTTCGCATGGCTGACCGAAAAGAACCACCCTGTTCTGGGTATGGAACCTCTGATGTAATTTATTATAAAGCGGCGGGGGATAGCCCCGCCGCACCCCTGTATATACAACGAAAGGAACTTCCCCAATGAAAGTAACCTTCCAAATTGAGGGCGCAAGCCCTGTTGAAATTGAATGCAACGCCGGTGATAATCTGCTGGAGCTGGCCCGCCGTGCCAATGTGGCCATCGATGCCCCCTGTTCCGGTAACGGCTCTTGCGGCAAATGCCGTGTGAAGCTGGTGGAGGGCAATCTGGAAACCATTCCCTCCCGTCATATCACCGACGAGGAATATGAGGCCGGTTGGCGGCTGTCCTGTAACAGCAAGGTCATGGGCGACTGCACTGTATTTGTGCCGGATATCGCCTCGGCCTACCAGAGCCGGATGAAAACTGCGGATCTGTCTTCCCCCCAGGAGCTGGCGATTTTTGACAATGCCAAGCAGGAGATGGAAGAAGGCGGCCTGCAATTTACCAATTCCTTCCGTGCTTTGCAGTTGGAGATGACTGCCCCCTCGGAAGAGGACACCATGCCCGATAATGAGCGGCTGGAATGGGCAATCAAGGGCGCACTTGCGGATATTGATGATTTGCAGGTAAAGATCCCCTATGCTGTGATGGTCAAGCTGGCAAGCACGCTCCGGGAATGTGATTTCCGTATTTGTGTAAAGGGTCAGTTGTTAGACGATCAATTTGTCTGCATGGAAATCGGCGCGTATGAAGATACCTTGCTTGCCGGCTGCGCCATCGATATCGGTACGACTACCGTTACGATGGTGGTAACTGACCTGGCTACCGGTAAGTTGCTGGCAAAGGGTTCGTCCGGCAACGGACAGATCCGCTACGGTGCGGATGTCATTAACCGCATCATCGAAAGCACCAAGCCCGGCGGCAAAAAGCGCTTGCAGGATGCCATTATTAAGGAAACCCTTACTCCCATCCTGGCCAATTTGTGCCGTACCGCCGGCATATCTGCACGCAGCATTCTGCGGCTGACCATCGGCGCAAATACCACAATGAACCACCTTCTGATTGGCGTGGATGCTGACCCGGTTCGTATGGACCCTTACATCCCCAGCTTCTTCCGCTGGGAAGGCTTGACTGCCGGGGATCTGAAGCTGCCTGCCAATCCCATCGCCCCCGTGGTGATCGCTCCCAATATCGGCTCTTATGTGGGCGGCGATATTACTGCCGGTACCTTGAGCAGTATGATCTGGGACAAGGACGAAATGAGCCTGTTCATCGACTTGGGAACCAACGGCGAGCTGGTGTTCGGCAATCGGGATTTTCTGATGAGCTGTGCCTGTTCTGCCGGTCCTGCCTTTGAGGGCGGCGATATCTCCTGCGGTATGCGTGCCACTGACGGTGCGATTGAAGCCTGCACCATCGACTGCGCTACGATGGAACCCACTTTGTCTATTGTTGGCGACCCCGGTCAAAAGCCAGTGGGTATCTGCGGCAGCGGCATTATTGATATTATTTCCGAGCTGTTCCGCTGCGGCATTATTAATGCCCGGGGACTCTTCTCCCGTGAGGGCGGCAGGGTCAAGCGGGATCAGCACGGGATGGGACGCTATGTGATTGCAACAGCAGCGGAATCGGAAACCGGCAGGGAAGTGTCCATCAATGAGGTGGATATTGATAACTTCATCCGTGCCAAGGGCGCAATCTTCTCCGCTATCGATACGCTGCTCAATTCCGTGGATATGACTGTGGATTGCATCGATAAGGTTTATGTTGCCGGTGGTATCGGCTCCGGTATCAATATGAAAAATGCAGTCAATATCGGTATGTTCCCGGATGTGGAGCTGGAAAAATTCCAGTATATCGGTAATTCCAGTCTGATCGGCGCTTATGCTATGGTGATGAGCGACCAGGCGATCGAAAAATGTCACGAGGTTGGTGCCAATATGACATATCTGGAGCTTTCTACCTATCCCGGTTATATGGATAGCTTTGTGGCTGCCTGCTTCCTGCCCCATACTGACAGCCGCCTGTTCCCCAATTCCAAGCAGGAGTATTGATTATGCAAATTGAGAATCACAAGGAAGAAGTACCTTTTTCCTATTATGAAAATCTGTTCCGGGACTTAAATCCGGAGGAAGTTGCCCAGCGGCTGAAGGATGTAAAATGGGACGGTTCGGAATTTTATGTAAACCTTCTTGGCAGAGAATTTGCCATTAGCCACCCGGACTACGCTATCTGCGCAACCGACGGCGGTAGTATTCCGCCGCTGCCCACGCAAACTTTCCTGCTCCGCTACTTGTTGGAAGGCAAGAAAGTGACCTGGGGCGGTAACTGGCTGACTTTCCGGGAAATGCCTTGGGGAGAGCTGTATATCAAGCCTTATACCGGCAGAGTTCTGACCCGGGCGGCCTTTACCTTGGGAACCCGGCTGGATGCCTTCCGCGCTGCCGCAGAAAAAATGGGTGCGCAGCCTGTCAGCCACGGAGATGCCGGCTACCTGTTTAATTTGATCGGCGATTATCAAATGCAGATTTTGGCGTGGGCAGGGGATGAGGAGTTTCCGCCCAATGCCCAGGTGCTGTATTCGGATAATTTTGCCGACGGTTTCGCTGCAGAAGACCGTGTTGTTGCCGGCGATATTCTGATCTCTACCATTAAAGCCAATATGTAACACACTGTACCTTGGCCCCCTCGTTTTGAGGGGGCTGTTTTATTGCTGTATAAGACTGGGAGAATAAAAACAAAGCAGAAATGATTTGATGCCGTATGTCACAATGGCAATTTGGGAATCATAGAATGGAAAGATACCTCTTAGAAAGGATTTATCTCTATGAATAAAACCTCCAAATATTTGCTTGCCGGCGCGTCGGTGGCTGCGGCAGGCGCTGCTGCTGTGGGAGCAGCCTATATATCCACCCGGTATTTGGTGAAGGTGGCGCTGGATCGGGAGCAGCCGAAAATCACCAATATGGATAGGGCCAAACAGCTTCTGCGGGGTTATAAGGACTATGGCCCGTTTTTGGATGCCATGGACAGCGGCGAACTGAAGCTGAAAAACACGCCCCACGAAGAGATACAGATTGAAAGTCACGATGGGCAGCTGTTGGTTGGCCATTGGTTTCCACACCCCAATGCCAAGCGCCTGGTGGTGGCAATGCACGGATGGCGATCCTCCTGGGCATCCGATTTCGGCTTTGTATCGGATTTTCTTCATGAAAACGGCTGCAGCGTTCTGTATGCGGAGCAGCGGGGGCAGGGGAGCAGCGGCGGCGAATATATGGGGTTCGGGATGATCGAGCGGTACGACTGTCTGGAGTGGATCAAGTGGATCGACAGCCAAAACCCGAAAAATCTGCCGATTTATTTGGCAGGTGTGTCCATGGGGGCGGCCACGGTGATGATGACAGCGGATCTGGAATTGCCGGAAAATGTCCGAGGGATCGTGGCGGACTGCGGCTTTACATCCATCCACGATATCTGGAAGCATGTGGCCCGGCGGAATCTGCACCTGCCCTACAGTATATATGGCACGCTGGCAGATTCTTTGTGCCGGGAGAAGATCTGCATCGGTACAAAAGATTGCAGCACTTTGCAGGCATTGGAAAACAGCCGGGTTCCTGTGCTGTTCGTCCACGGCACAAATGACCATTTTGTTCCGGTTGAGATGACTTACCAAAATTACCAGGCCTGCAATGCACCCAAGCGATTGTTGATCGTCCCCGGCGCGGACCACGGAATGAGTTATTATAAGGAACAGCAGCGATACGAACAAGCGCTTCGGGATTTCTGGAGGCAGTATGATAGCTGTACCGCACATTGACTTTCCGTTTTTATAAATTGACATTTTTCCTGCCTTGGTTTATAGTAATGTAAAAAATATATACGAGGTAGCGAAAATGAGTATTTTGGTAATCGGCGCAACATTTGTAGATATTAAAGGTTTTCCTTTGGACAACTATATTCCCACTGGCCGCAATGTGGGCCGTGTGGAGTATATTCACGGCGGTGTAGCCCGTAATGTGGTGGAGGATATCGCCAATGTAGAGCTTCGGCCAATGTTTTTGGGCATCGTGGATGATAGTCCCATGGGCGCTGAGGTGCTGCAAAAATTGCGCAATCATAAGGTGGATACCCGCTATGTTCAAGTCGTACCCGAGGGAATGGGTACATGGCTGGCGGTCTTTGATAACAACGGTGATGTGGCTGGCTCTATATCCAAGCGTCCGAATCTGATGCCGATCCTGGATATTTTGCAGGAGAAAGGCAGTGAGATTTTCAGCCAGGTGGAAACCGTGGTTATGGAAGTGGATATGGACAAGGAAATCGTCAAGCAGGCGCTGGAACTGGCGAAAACCAACGGCTGCAAGACTGTCGGCGTGGTGTCCAATATGAATATTGCCGCCAAGCGCCGCGATCTGCTGAAAAATTTTGACTGCTTTATCTGTAACCAGCAGGAAGCCGGACAGCTTTTTATGGACGATTACGAGAAATATACCCCGCAGCAAATGGAACAGGAACTGCGCGGCAAGGTAATGGGCGCAAGAATTCCCTCTATGGTAGTCACGATGGGGGAAAAGGGCGCGGTTTATGCAGACCTTTCCGGGAATAGCGGTGTGTGTCCTGCCCGAAATGTGCAGGTGAAGGATACGACCGGCGCAGGCGATGCCTTCGGCGCGGGCGTAACCATCGGTCTGACCTACGGAAAAACCCTGGCGGAATCCATTGAAATCGGTTCGACCCTGGCAGCATCGGTGATCATTTCCTCGGAAAATGTATGCCCCCGTTTTCTGCCCGGCGAATTTGGTTTGGATGTTTAACCTATAAAAATGCAGCCCTTTCGGGCTGCATTTTCATTTCTGGGTAATTCTCTGATATATACAAAATTTATGAAAAAATTTTGTAAAAAAGATCAAAATAATGCTTGACAAACACACGGGACAGTGGTATCATAATCGAGCGTGTGTGGGCGAACTATGCCCTGCGCGTACTGCGATGATGCAGGAGATTGCGTCGAAAGACGGTAACTTCTGCGGAGTATGTCCGGTCATCGGGCGGCTGAACTGTCCTGTTTACGCTTGCGTATATCGCCGCGGCAGGAGAAGGTCGGCCTTGCGTCGGCCATTTTTCTTGGCCAGGAGTGATACGCACGGCGGCGTGAACGAATCAGTTCGACCGTACCCAGCCAATCAAACTGAGTACGAAATTCAAGG
>JAFODZ010000005.1 GCA_017380435.1 Oscillospiraceae bacterium | reverse complement strand
TGCAAAATGCATAATTAATGTGTCGCCAAAGGCGACTATTTGAAATCATTTTCGAAGAAAATACCATAATTTTGCATTATGCATTATGAATTATGCATTATATTGTTTATCTTGCGTTAGCAAGATAAACAATCATTTACGAAAAAACAGTCCCCTCGTTTTGAGGGGACTGGGTAGATCATGTGAAGGGATTCGTTTTTTCCTGGATCAAAAGCAGGTCGGAGATGATGGTGTTGCTCAGCAGGAAACCTTCCGGGGTCAGATGCCACCGGCCGTCAAAGGTTTGATCTGCCAAACCTCTTTCCTTGCAGTCCCAAAGCACCTTTTCCAAAGGCGCAAAGGGCAGCAAATATTTTTTTTCGTATTTGACCGGGTCAATGCCGGAAACGGTACGCAGCCGCATCATGAGATATTCGCCTGCCCGCTCCCGGGGAGAGATTTCCTGCAGTTCCCGCAGAACTGTGCCGCCGCTGCGGATACCGTCGATGTAGCCGTTCAAATCCCGGATAAAGGCAAACCGGTTGCCGCCAAAATCCGAGCTGGCATCGGGCCCGAAGCCTAAGTATTCTCCCCCGGTCCAATATTTCAAATTGTGCCGGGAAACAAGACCCTTGCGGCAGAAATTGGAGATCTCGTACTGGCGATAACCGTGTTCTTTGAGGATCTGTACGGCCCGCAGATACATATCCGCTTGGGTGTCATCGTCAGCCATATTGTAAAAATCCCGGCATTCGTACAGGGGGGTTCCTTCTTCTACTTTCAGGCCATAGCAGCTGATGTGATCCGGTTTCAGCTTCAGTACATTGCGCAGGGTTTTCTCCCAATCCTGCAGCCGCTGGCTGGGCAGACCGTACATCAAATCCACAGAAAGATTATGGAATCGATGCTTGCGGATTTTTTGAACAGCGGCCACGGCTTCCTGGTAGGTGTGGGGGCGACCCAGCTTTTTCAGGATATCATCGCTGTCGCATTGGATGCCCAGGCTGACCCGGTTGAAACCTTCACTGCGAAGGCGCCGCAAAAGGCGGTCGGTTACAGAGTCGGGGTTTGCTTCAAAAGTGATTTCTGCTGTGGGACTCACATCAAAGCTTTTTCGGATGGCGGTCAGAATGGCTGCCATTCCCTCACCACCTAAAAAGCTGGGAGTGCCGCCGCCAAAGTAGATGGTATCTACAATGTGGTTGGGGGACTGAGGGCCGGCCTCCTTGATATGGGTGCAGACTGCTTCCAGATATCCGTCAAAATCCAGTTCTTTTTTGCTGGAAATGGAGTAAAAGTCGCAGTATTGGCATTTGCTTTTGCAAAAGGGAACATGGACATAGATTCCCAGAGGAATCTTGTTTTTCCGTTGTAATAAAGCCATAGGGCCTCCTGAATCAATCTTCGTCTAATTTCAGCACTGCCATAAAGGCCTCGGAGGGGACAGATACTGTACCGAAGGTACGCATCCGCTTTTTGCCCTCTTTCTGCTTTTCCAAGAGCTTTTTCTTACGGGTAATATCGCCGCCGTAGCACTTGGCCAGCACATCCTTACGCAGAGCTTTGATGGTTTCCCGGGCAATGATCTTGCCGCCGATGGCAGCTTGCACAGGGATCTCAAATTGGGCGCGTGGAATGTTCTCCTTTAATTTTTCACAGATCTTTCTGGCCCGGGGGTATGCGTTGTCGGCGAAGAGAATGAAGCTTAAAGCATCCACTATGTCGCCGTTGAGGAGGATGTCCAGCTTCACCAGCCGGCTGGGGCGGTAGCCGATCAGCTCATAGTCCAGCGAGCCGTAACCACGGGTGCGGGATTTGAGGGCGTCAAAGAAATCGTAAATAATCTCATTAAGGGGCATTTCATAGTGCAGTTCTACCCGGTTGGCATCCAGATAGACCATATCCTTGAATTCGCCCCGGCGGGAGGTGGCCAGATCCATAATGTTGCCCACATATTCCTGGGGCGCCATAAGATTGACCTTGACAAAAGGCTCCTCTGCCAGCTGGATCTCCATAGGATCGGGGTAGTCCAGGGGGTTATCCACCATCATCACTTCGCCGGTGTTCTTGGTGATGCGATACACGACGTTGGGGGCGGTGGTGATCAAGTCTAAGTTATACTCCCGCTCCAAACGCTCCTGGATGATCTCCATATGCAGCAGGCCCAAGAAACCGCAGCGGAAGCCAAAACCCAGAGCAATGGAACTTTCCAGCTCGTAGCTCATAGAGGCGTCGTTGAGCTTCAGCTTTTCCAAAGCTTCCCGCAGATCCTGGTATTTTGCGCCGTCTGCCGGATACACGCCGGAATAAACCATAGGCTGTACCTGCCGATAGCCGGGAAGTGCTGTGGTCGCAGGATTTTCTACAGTTGTGACGGTGTCACCTACCCGGGTGTCGGCAACATTCTTAATGGATGCGGTGATGTAGCCAACCTCACCGGCACCCAGAGCATCCGTGGGGGTCAGACCCAGGGGGTTCATTGTACCCACTTCCACCACTCTGTAGGTAGCGCCGGTGGCCATCATCCGAATGTCCATACCCGGCTTGACGATACCTTCCTTGATCCGGACATAGACGATAACGCCCCGGTAGGAATCGTATTGGCTGTCAAAAATCAGCGCTTGCAGGGGTGCATCCCGGTCTCCTTTCGGTGCGGGGATACCCTGTACGACCATTTCCAGTACAGAGTGGATATTGATGCCGTTTTTGGCAGAAATTTCGGGAGCATCCTCCGCGGGGATGCAAATAATATCTTCAATTTCTGCCTTGACCTCCTGGGGCCGGGCAGCAGGCAGGTCGATCTTGTTGATAACGGGCAAAACCTCCAGGCCGGCATCGGTAGCGAGGAAGGTGTTGGCCAAAGTCTGTGCCTCAACGCCCTGGCTGGCATCCACAACCAGTACTGCGCCCTCACAGGCTGCAAGAGAGCGGCTGACTTCGTAGTTGAAGTCCACGTGGCCGGGCGTGTCAATCAGGTTCAGAGCATAGGTTTCCCCATCATCGGCGTGGTAAGTAAGCTGGACGGCCCGGGCCTTGATGGTGATGCCCCGTTCCCGTTCCAGGTCCATAGAGTCTAAGATCTGCTCTTCCATTTCCCGGCGATCAATGGCATTGCATTCCTCTAAGAGCCGGTCGGCCAAAGTGGATTTGCCGTGGTCAATGTGGGCAATGATCGAAAAATTACGAATTTTGGAAAGTTCTGTCATAGTATTCACTCCGCGTCATTATATACATACACAGTAATTATACCGAATTTTTGCCACATTGTAAACTGTATCTTTTCGCAAAATTCCGGGAATAATGGCAGTAGCCAGCACAAAATCTGCGGAAAAGAAAAAACTTTTGGAAAAAACCTTGTCAAAAGGGTTTTTTCGGGGTATAGTCTATCAGAAATTAGATAGGGGGAGAGAAAATATGAGCACAACCAAGAAAACCGTCAAGGGCAACGAGGACCTCCAGGCTGCACTGCAGGAGTTGATTGCCCAAGGGCGGAAGGATGGTATGGTCCCTATGGCGGATCTGAATGCCCTGCTGGAAAAAATGGACCTGACATCGGAGAAAATCGAGGAAATTTATGACCGCTTCGAGGCGATGAATATTCAGCTTGTGACCGCAGATCTGGATTTGGATCTGGGCGACGATGGAGATTTGGTTCTGGACGGAGAGCTCGGCGATGATATCGACCTGTCCGCCATCGATGAGGAAGATCTGGTAGATCCTGTAGATCTGGCAGCAGAATTCAATTTGGACGACCCGGTGCGGATGTACTTGAAGGAAATCGGCCAAATCCGCTTGCTCACCGCTGAAGAAGAAGTGGAACTGGCAAAGCGGGTATCGGAAGGCGATCAGGCGGCGAAGGATAAGCTGACTGAGGCAAACCTCCGGCTGGTGGTTTCTATCGCCAAGAAGTATTCCGGCAGAGGCCTGCACATTCTGGATCTGATCCAGGAGGGCAATACCGGTCTGATCCGGGCGGTCGATAAATTTGACTGGACAAAGGGAAACAAATTCTCTACATATGCAACCTGGTGGATTCGGCAGGCCATCACCCGCGCCATCGCTGACCAGGCACGGACGATCCGTGTTCCGGTGCATATGGTGGAGGTCATCAATAAGGCTACCCGGTGCAATCGGAAGCTGGTGCAGGAGCTGGGAAGAGAGCCTACCGTTGAAGAGATCGCTGCAGAGCTGAATCTGCCTGTGGAGAAGATCATCGAGGCGAACCGTACCGCTGCCGATACCTTGAGCCTGGATACCCCCGTGGGTGATGAAGAAGATACCTCCATCGGCTCTTTCGTGGAGGACGAGCGCACCCCCGGCCCCGCCGATGCTACCTCCAATGCCCTGCTGGCAGAGGCGCTGAAGGAAATTCTGGATACTCTGACTGACCGGGAAGCAGAAGTTCTGCGGATGCGGTTTGGTATGTACGACGGCAGAACCCACACATTGGAAGAAGTGGGTCAGAGCTTTGGCGTTACCCGTGAGCGAATTCGCCAGATCGAAAATAAGGCGATCCGCAAGCTGCGCCACCCCAGCCGTGCTAAGAAAATTAAAGATTTTTACTGCTAAATATTCAAGCGGCTGTCCCACCGGACAGCCGCTTGTTTGTATATAAATGATTGTTTATAGCATCAACTACCGTATAAGATTGTAGGGGCGTTCTTTGAACGCCCGCGGGCGAACACAGTTCGCCCCTACGGGTAATTTGTAAGATAAATTCTAATTTATAGAACAGATAATTTTGTACGGATGCAGGTGGGGTTTCCGGTGATGGGGTGAATAAATTCCAACTTTTTAGCGCACAAAACTTGGGTTTGAATGCCTAAATTTGCCGATAATGCCAAGGATTCCGGGTTGCCGTACTGGGGGTCACCCAAAATGGGGTGTCCAATATGTGCCATATGCACCCGAAGCTGATGGGTTCTGCCTGTGACGGGCGTCAGTTCCACCCGGCTATAGCAGGAGAATTCTTCCGAAACTGCGTATTTTGTCAGCGACGGTTTTCCTGCCGGATCTACTGTTCGCAACAGACTGGGCAGAGGCAAACGGGAAATAGGGGCGTCAATGATTCCGTTTTTGGGATCGGGAACGCCAAAGACCAAGGCTTCGTAGGTTTTTTGCAAATTTCCTTCTTCATGGAGGATATTCAGCAGACGATGAATATGGGAGTTTTTCGCCAAAAGCACTACGCCAAAAGTATCCCGATCCAGTCTTGTCACAGGATGAAACGCGCAGCTTTGCTCGGTGCGCTCATAGTAACCCAATACATAGTTTGCCAAAGTTCCGGTATTGACGGCGCGAGAGGGGTGGACCAGCATCCCGGCGGGTTTATCTACGCATAGAATATGTTCATCCTCATACAAAATGGAGATTTCTCCTTGTTCTGCGGGGTATTGGGGCGGTGGATCGTCCAAAACGGCGACAATTTCGTCCCCAATGCAAACAGAAAAATCCGCATGACGGGCAATGCCGTTGACATAGAGCTGTTGCGCCCACTTGAGCCGGTTCATCAGCCCGGTGGATAGACCCAGCTCCTCTTTTAAAAAGCTGCTCAACCGCCCATTCCGCTGGGCAATATGCCGGATCTCCATTTTCTCCCTCCTCCAATAAATGATTGTTTATAGCATCAACTACCGTATCAGATCGTAGGGGCGTTCTTTGAACGCCCGCGGGCGAACACAGTTCGCCCCTACGGGTAATTTGTAAGATAAATTCCAATTTATATTCTTAAGTATATAAAAAAGACCCTGCGTTTGGCAAGGTCTTTTTGTATTGCTTTTTACAGAGCAGCCTTAGCCTTCTCAACCAGGGCAGCGAAAGCAGCAGCGTCCTGGATAGCCATTTCGGACAGGCTCTTGCGGTTGAGCTCGATGCCGGCCTTCTTCACACCGTTCATAAAGGTGGAGTAGTTCAGACCGTAGGGCTTAACAGCAGCGCTGATACGGGTGATCCACAGTCTTCTGTAGTCACGCTTCTTCAGCTTGCGGCCTACGAAAGCGTAGTTGCCGGACTTCATAACGGCCTGCTTGGCCATCTTGAAGTGCTTGGATTTAGAACC
>JAFODZ010000039.1 GCA_017380435.1 Oscillospiraceae bacterium | reverse complement strand
TTGCAGAGATTCTGAACAAGAAGGCATATCTGTCCAAGAAGTCCGTATGGATCTTCGGTGGTGACGGCTGGGCTTATGATATCGGCTTCGGCGGTGTTGACCATGTTCTGGCTTCCAACAAGGATGTTAACATCTTCGTGTTCGATACCGAAGTTTACTCCAACACCGGCGGTCAGGCTTCCAAGGCTTCCAACATCGGTCAGGTTGCTCAGTTCGCTGCCTCCGGTAAGGAGACCAAGAAGAAGTCCCTGGCTGAGATCGCAATGTCCTACGGCTATGTCTATGTTGCCCAGATCGCTATGGGTGCAAACCAGGCACAGACCATTAAGGCTATCTGCGAGGCTGAAGCTTACAACGGTCCTTCCCTCATCATTGGCTACGCTCCCTGTGAGATGCACTCCATCAAGGGCGGCATGATGAACTGCCAGGCTGAGATGAAGAAGGCTGTGGAATGCGGCTACTGGAACCTGTTCCGCTTCGATCCCTCCAAGGAGACCGGCAAGTTCACTCTGGACTCCAAGACTCCCAAGGATGGCTATCAGGAATTCCTGATGAACGAAGCTCGTTACAGCCGTCTGACCCGTGAGTTCCCCGAGCGTGCTGCTGATCTGTTCGCTAAGAACGAAGCTGCCGCTAAGGAGCGTTGGGAGCATCTGAACAAGCTCGTTGAGATGTACAAGGACTAATCCTTAACACAACAACCCGCCCTGCGTATGCAGGGCGGGTATTGCTTTTCGATAATTTTATATGTATAATCAAATCATTACATATCAAATAAGGTGATCTGATGGCATTGGGTAAATATCTGATATACGCATCCTTCATATTATTTTTTATTATCTTAGCATTAAAATATTTTCTCCGCATAAAAATCGCAGCATACTTACAGAGCAAGGATACCTCTGTTACCGGAAAAGTTATTGGTAACAAATTTGGTGCTGTCTATTTTTGCTGCCTTTTGATTCCTTTTTGGGGAATTGCCATTGGTAATTCCATGCTCAACGCCCCATCAATGCTGTTTGCTATGTTCGCATTTTCTCTTATGATTGGTGCTTTTGCATACCTGAAATATAAAACTGAACTTACAATTGACGCTGACGGTATTACCATAAAAGAATTGATACATACCAAAAAATTCCCCATGTCTGATATTTCATCTGTTAATTTCGAGTATTCAATAAGCACATATAACAGATTTTTGGTCATTACACTTCGAAACGGTATGCAACTGCAATATGCGCAGGATGACTATTGGGGTCTAAGCTGGTTTTACGAACAACTACAGGAGAAATTATCCAAAAAAAGTGATTCTTTATGCTAAACCAACGCAATACAAGTGCAGATCCATTGATTAGGTCGAGGTCGATATTTATGAAAATAAGAAGCTTTATTGTCTTTCTACTGATCGCCGTGTTGTTGGCGGGATGTGTTTCTGTGCCGCCGGAGATTACCACACCGGAGCCGACGGAGGTCATAACCGAGCCGGAAGTGACAGATGCGCCCACGGAGCCTGCAACTGAGCCTGCAACTGAGCCGGAAACGGAACCAGAAACCGAACCGGAAACGGAACCATTGCCGGAGCCGGAGGATGCTGATTTTGTCAAAGTCATTGACTATATCCCCGATGTAGTGATTGATCTGCGGTATTCCACAGAAAACAATCACACAGGCAAAGTAATTTATGATTTTGAGGATGTCTGGCTTCGGTACGGAACGGTAAAAAAGTTAGTGTTGGTTCAGGAAAGGCTGAAAGAGGACGGATACCGCTTAAAAATTTGGGACGGTTTTCGCCCCACCTACGCCCAATTCCGTTTGTGGGAGGCCTGTCCGGATGCCCGGTATGTTGCCAACCCCTATGTGGAATACAGCAACCACAGCCGGGGCAACACCATCGATCTGACCATTGTTTATGCCGACGGCAACGAGGTTCTGATGCCCACAGAATTTGACAACACGACCCCTATGGCAGACAGAGTTTACGACGATTGCTCCCCCGATGCGGCCCACAACTCCCAATACTTGGAAGACATTATGGTCAGCTGCGGTTTTTGGGGCTATTGGGGCGAGTGGTGGCACTACACCGACAATCAAAAATACCCGGTAGAAGAAGTATTTAATCCGGCAGAGCCGTCATAAAGGAGTTTACTATGCTTTGCACGATCGTGGATATCCGGGGCGATTACGCCTACATCAAATATGCGGACACCGGAATCGTTTCCGAGGTTGCCCTTGCCCTTTTACCCTTTGGCGCAGATGTGGGCGATAGGCTGAAATTTGAAAATTATGAATTTTCCGCCCTATAAAAAATGGTCATCACCTCAGCGGTGATGACCACTTTCTTATTTTTCTTTCTTTTTCTTCTCCATCCGTTTTCTGGTGGAGATGATCTGCGGAGGCTGCGCTTGCAGCTTTTCCTCCGAAATTTCTTTCTTGCCAAGGCATTTATGGATGGCATCCTGCACCAGCACATACAGCACAGAAGTAGCCGGTACCATCAGGAACATACCAACAATACCCAGCAGCTCGCCGCCAATACTGATGGCGATCAGCACCCACATACCGGAAAGGCCCACAGAATTGCCCACCACCCGGGGATAAATAATATTGTTTTCAATGCCCTGCAAAATTAGGAACATAACCACAAACCACACAGCCTGCAGCGGATTGGATACCAAAATCAGGAATGCACCTACGATGCAGCCTGTCCATGAACCCACATAGGGGATAAAGGCAGTGACTGCCACCAGCACGCTGATCAGCGGTACATAGGGCATACGGAAAATGCTCATAGAGATCGCAAACATCGTTCCCAAAATGCACACTTCCACGCACTGACCGGACAGGAAGTTGGAAAATGTGGTATTGGTAAGACGCAATGTCTTGACAATATAATCTGCATGATTCTCCCGCAGCAGTGCATACAAAACCTTGCGGCCCTGGCGGGCAAGGGTCTCCTTTTGGAACAGGGTATAAAACGCAAACGCAACAGAAATAAAACCGCTGATCAATCCGCCGACCACAGTGCTGACAGCGTTGAACGCCTGGGGCACCAAGAATCCAAGGCCGCTGCCGATTGCTTCGATCGCCTGCTTAATCAATGCCGAAACATCATAATTCTTAATATCCAAGTACTGGGAAACCTGTTCATTTATCTCCGGATACTTCTCCAGCATATGCTTGATATATGTGCTGACAGAGTAATACGCCGACTCAAGTCTCGGTCCCAAAGATTTAATGGATTCCACCAACTCCGGAATGAGCAAAATAACGACCAGCGCCAAAATCAGCACCGCGCACAGGAGGGTCAGCACCAGCGCCACCAGACGGCGAAGAAAGTTCTTTTTGATCCATTGCAGTTTTCCTTCGATGGCACGCATAGGAACATTCAGAATAAACGCTATCACACCGCCGATCACAAACGGAGCCAGCACACTGACCACCGAATTGGCAATGGATTTTGCCCGTTCAGGCTCATGGAGAAGCCAGTAAGCAACAATGATTCCCAAAACGCCAACGAGGATTCTGCGGATCATTTTCTTATCAAACTTTAATTCCATAGACTCACCTCCCAATTACTATATCTGAATTATATGAAATTTTTTTAAACAAAACAAGTGCATTTCATAAGTTTTTAGGAAAATGTCTGTTTTTTTCAATCCATCCCGGCGCATATGCGCCACGATCCTATCATAGATTGATTTTAGCAAGACAGAAACAGGGAGGGGAACTTATGGATGGTACAATTGAGCAGCGCGCCTGTGACCTGGCCGCCTACATAATAGAAAACGGTGCCACCGTACGCTCTGCCGCGAAGCATTTCGGCATCTCAAAATCCACGGTACACAAAGATCTTTCCCAGAGACTCCCCCAATGCAACAAGGGTCTATACCGGCAGGTTCGGTCTGTTCTGGATCTGAATAAGGCGCAGCGGCACATCCGGGGCGGTATGGCCACCCGGGAAAAATACCGCAAGTGCAAATAAAAAAACAGGTGTGCCGCGGCACACCTGTTTTTTATTTTCCTTTGATGATTCTTCTTGCCAGACGGCGCAATGGACGGTACAGCTTATTGCGGATGAACATCCGGAATGGATTGGACCACATCATAAACTTGCCGTAAAACACCCAGAAGCCACTATCCACATGGATGAGATGACCGCGGTTGCACACATGGGTCACCAGGCCAACCACGCTGGAGCGGGGAATGATCGCGTCACGGCGGTCACAATTATCGCCGATGGTTTGCACCGTATCCTCGCCGATCCAGCACAGCCGGTGGACGATCTCCCTCCCATCGGAACGGATGAACATAATAATATCACCAATTTTCATCTCTCTGCGGTAGGGTATAAGCCTCACAGAGTCCCCCTTGGACCGCAGGAGCGGAAACATACTGATACCGCTGGTAGATGAATTCACGGGCATTTCCGGATCCTGTGCAGTCAACTCACGCCATTGTTCCAGGGTGAGTTTTTCATATACTATAGTTTCCTTCTTCCGGCTCATTGATCTTTTCCTTCGTTCATAGTTTATTACATCATATCAACCCGGCTTGTTTTTGTCAAGGCGTATCGCAAAACTCTCCGGCAAAGATATCCCGTTCCAGCCAAAACTGCCGAAATGCAGTAGGCAGAGAAATCTGCTGTTCAATCTCTTCTTGGGTATGCCACAGGAAAGAATCTGTTTTTTCTTCCAGGCAAATATAAAACCCCCGCATATTCCACTGAATATGGGTAAAAATATGCTTTTTCTCCACTTGTCGAAGAATCTCTTTTACCAGGTATCCCCGCTGGGTCAGGTATTTTACCGCCTGCTGGGGTGACAGATGTCCCGGTGCGTTAGGAAATTGCCACATACCGGCAAGCAGACCGGTTTTTTCTCTTTTTTCCAGAGCATAACAGCCGTCGCAGTACAGAAGAAACACCGTCAGATCTTCTTCCCTGCGGGACTTTTTCGGGGACTTCACCGGAAGCTCCTGGGCAGTATTATGGGCAAAAGCTGCGCAAAATCCGGCGCAAGGGCAGCTTTGGCAGTCCGGCTTTCGGTTTGGCCCGCAGAGGGTTGCTCCCAATTCCATCAGCGCCTGGGTAAAGTCGCCAGCCTGTTCCGGATAAATGCTTTGCAAAAACTGGGCAGTTTTCTTCTTCATCCCGGGAGAATCAATGGGCGTAGCATCGTTCGTCAGGCGGCTAAAAACCCGCAGCACATTCCCATCCACCGCCGGTGTTTTCTGGTCAAAGGCAATGGAGCAAATCGCACCGGCCGTATAATCGCCAACCCCGGGCAGTTTTCGCACATCCTCATAGGACTGGGGAAACTGACCGCCAAACTCCCGGCAGATCACCTGGGCCGCCTTTTTCAGATTCCGCATCCGGCTATAGTAACCCAGTCCCTCCCACAGCTTTGCCAACGGTTCGTCCTCTGCCTGGGCCAAGGCTTCTATGGTAGGATACTTTTCCAAAAACCGGACATAGTACCCCTTTACCGCCTCCACACGGGTCTGCTGCAGCATCACCTCAGATAACCAAATATGGTACGGGTCTTTGTCCTGCCGCCAGGGCAAGGACCGCTTATTTTCGTAAAACCACGCCAGAAGCGGCCCCGGGAGGCAAGACAGATCCATATTTCTTTCTTCCAAAACGGTCACCTCCTATAGGAAAACCCCACCCCTATTTCCGGGATGGGGTATTGTTTACACAACAAACATTCCAGCCACAATCAGCGTCACCGGAAGAATCAGCGAAAAAATGCTGATCAGCCAGGGAAAGAGCTGACGGCGGGAGCAGAACATCAACAGCAAGCACACCGCAGTGATCAGCACAGGTACGAAGATCGCTGTGGTTTTATCCATCTCCACCAGCTTTAAGACCAATTCCCGCTCCTGCACAGCCGGGATGCTGAGCATAAGCTTAGAGGGAAGCTTTGCTGCGCTGACAAGCGCCAGATTGATGGAACAGGCAACCACAGGAATCGCCATAAACAGGCTGCGGAATTTATATACCACCTTCGCTGCCGCGCGAAGCTTCTCTTTTTTCGGCTGATCCGATGTTTTCAGCGCTTTTTCTTTTTTCATCAGGCCACCTCCATCTTCAGGCTGGTCATATTTTAGCACAATCTTATATATTATGCAAGACGAGATTTTTGTGTCCGTTTTATTGGACTTTACTTGCCGTACAATAGGCTTGCAAACAAAAGAAAGGAGGCACAGATTATGAAAACTGCTGCCATCAACAAAATGGATTATCCCTTTGCTCCCTACCCCAACGCCGCCACGCGCCGTGAGATCCTTCACAAAGTCCTGGATCATCTGCTGATCATTGCCAGTTGTGCCGGTATTTCTTCTGTGATCCTTTTGCTGATTACTTTAGCTTAAGATTATCGTAATACAGAGCAACCAGTCCATTGATCAGAAGATCCTTATCATAAATGATCTCCTTTTTGCAAAGGGGCAGCACAAACCGGGAGATGCCGCCGGTGGCAACCACCGTGGTCTTGCAGCCAAGCTCCTCCTCCATACGGTCGATCATACCGTCCAGCATAGCTGCTGCGCCGTGCATAATACCGCTGCGCATACAATCGATGGTATTGCGGCCAATGACCCGCTTCGGCTGATCCAACTGCAATCCGGGAAGGAGCGCAGTACGGTCTGTCAGCGCGTCCATAGAGATCTTGATGCCGGGACTGATACTGCCGCCTACCAGCGCGCCGCTCTCGTCCAGCACCACCATGGTAGTCGCCGTACCCATATCCACAATGATCATCGGCGGCTGATAGGCCTTCAGCGCAGCTACACAGCCTACCACCAGATCCGCGCCGGTCTGTGCCGGGTTTTCCAGGCGGATATTCAATCCGGTTTTCAAGCCGGGACCGACTACCATACTCTGCTTTCCTGTCAGCTTCTTCACCGCAGTCTGCATAGAATTAAGCACCTGAGGCACTACGGATGCAATGATGCAGCCCTCGATATCCTGCCGCTCAATATTATACACATCCAAAAGAATCTTCAGATCCACGCAATACTGGTCTGAGGTTTTGGTTGTCTCGGTGCGAAGTCTTGCCTCAAAAACGATCTGGCGATCTTCTACGCCGCCGATCACAATATTAGAATTACCAATATCAATTGCCAATATCATAGTATTTCCTCCAGATCCGCTTGCCGAACGATTCGGCAGGCGGTAATTTTCTCACCGTCAGTTTCGATGACCGCCGCGCTTCCTCCAAAATGACCGCAGGTTCCGGGATTGACGACCCACAGACCGTCCTCTTCCCGGTGGACATCGGCCACATGGGTGTGTCCGTAAAGTGCTGCGGCTGCGCCCATTCTGCGGGCATCCGCCGTCAGCGCCCCGATGCCGGCTTTTACCCGATGATTGTGGCCGTGGGTCATAAAGAGCTTCACGCCGCACACAGGGTAGCACAAGGTCTCCAGCGCATTGATTGGGCAACGGTAGCGGTCACAGTTACCCGGCACCATATGAAACGGGATATGGCTGTAATCCTCCTGCAAAGCCTGGGCATCCTCATAGAAGTCCCCAAGGTGAATTACTGCCTGGGGTTTTATTGTATCCACTAAGCGCCGCATAAAGCTCAACGCCGCGTGGGAATCAGATAATACCAGGATCGTCATAGGTTCACCAACCGTTCTATCTGTACATATACTATATTGTATCATATTCTTTTTCAAAAAGCTATGTTTTTTAACAGGAGGCGGTTTTATGCACCAAAATCCAAATTCCTTTTCCATGGATGATGCCCTTCGCCTGGCGGCCACCCCCGCAGGAAAGGAGCTTTTAAATCTTTTAAAATCCAATACATCCCATGATATGACTTCCGCCCGCAAGGCGGTGGAATCCGGTGACTATGAAATGGCAAAAAAGAGCCTGTCCAGCTTGCTGCAATCGCCGGAAATTCAGAAGCTGCTGCGTCAGATGGAGAACGGCCATGAGTGAACTGGAGGAAAAACTCGCTTCGGTGATGAACGATCCGGCAATGATGCAGAAAATCATGGGTCTTGCCCAAAGTCTGGGAAGTTCGCCTCCCCAGCAGGAAGCACCGCCCAAAACAGACAGTCCGCCTTTTCCGGACATTGATATCGGTATGCTGCAAAAGCTTTCCGGATTTGCAAGCAACACTACCATTGACAAAAATCAGCAAGCACTTTTGAGAGCGCTCTCCCCCTACATAGGCCGCCAGCGGATCGCCAAGCTGGAACGGGCTATGCGGGCTGCAAAAATGGCAGGCTTTGCCACCAATTTAATAGGCAGGTGATGGACTTGTATAACCGATATATTCCCCAAGCTGACGGCTCTTATGCGCGAAACAGAGTTCCCGATCCCACCCAAAGGCACAACCATCCATCCCCGCACCGTCCCAGACCGCAACCGGAAAAAGAACGCATCCGGCCGCCGGAACAAGAGCCTGTACAACCGCCCCGCAACAATCCGCCCCGCCACAGACAATGGGATTCCGGCAGTGGATTTTTGCGGCAGCTTCTGCCTGCGGAGTTTGATACCGGCGATCTGATCGTGGTACTGCTGCTGCTTTTAATGGCAGGTGACTGCCCTGAGGAGCGAAATAACGCCATTTTAACCATTGCTCTATATTTTTTGATGTAGGCGGGATGAAGTATCGTAATTTGGCCTCTCCAGCCAGGCCGGACTATTGGAAGATAAATTAGAATTTACCTTACTAACGCATAAGCCATCCAGAGCCTCCCCTTGTAGGGGAGGTGGGTCGCCGTAAGGCGAGCCGGAGGGGTTTACGGAGGCTCTGTTCACCCCTCAGTCACCTTCGGTGACAGCTCCCCTGCAAGGGGAGCCTTTATGAGGTAAACAATCATTTACCGACAAAAATTTTCAAAGGGTGTCCCGTGGATTGGGACACCCTTTGCTTATCTTTGCACGAAGCCAACTTTTTTATAGACCTTACGCAGGGTCTTCTCGGCCACATAGCTTGCCTTTTCAGCGCCGTTACGATAGACCGATTCCAAATAAGCCTTATCTTTCATAATGCGGGTGGATTCTTCCCGGATGGGGCGCAGCATTTCCACAACCGCCTCGCCTACCTTGGGTTTGAATGCACCATAGCCCAAACCTGCAAACTCCGCTTCGATTTCTTCGTAAGTCTTGCCGGTGCAGGCGGAATAAATGGTCATCAGGTTCGCTACGCCGGGTTTATTCTCCTTATCATAGCGGACACAGTTTTCCGTATCCGAGTCGGTGATTGCCCGCTTGAACTGCTTCATAATGACCTCGGGGGGATCCATGACCAGCACCCGGCCTGTATCCTCATTTTCCGACTTGGACATCTTGGCGGTGGGGTTGGTCAGGCTCATAATTCTTGCGCCGACCTTGGGAACAAAGGGCTCGGGGATCTTAAACACATCGCCATAGATGCCGTTGAACCGGCGGGCAATGGTATGGCACAGCTCCACATGTTGCTTCTGATCCTCGCCCACAGGCACCAGATCCGGCTGGTACAGCAAAATGTCACCGGCCATCAAGCTGGGATAGGTAAACAAACCGCCGTTAATATTATCGGCATTCTTTGCGGATTTATCCTTAAACTGGGTCATACGGCTCAATTCGCCAAACATAGAATAGCACTGCAGCACCCAACCCAATTCCGCGTGCTGACGCACATGGCTCTGGATAAACAAGGTGTTTTTCTCTGGGTCAAGACCGCAGGCAATATACTGGGCAAGCTGCTCCAGGGTTCTGCGGCGCAGGTCGGCAGGATTCTGACGGACTGTGATGGCGTGCAGGTCTGCCATAAAATAAAAGCAGTCATATTCCTCTGCCCGCTCTGCCCAGTTCTTGATCGCACCCAGATACGAGCCTAAGGTCAGATCTCCGGAAGGCTTGATGCCGGAGAGCATTCTCTTTTTCTGAACCACTTCTTCCATAACGATTCCTCTTTTCCAATGGGGTTTTCCGTATTTTACCACAATCTTCAGAAAAACGCAATGACAAATTGACTTTCTCGCCCGGGATATGGTATAGTAGATAGAGAATTTTTACACAGAGGTAGATATTATGGATTATCAAGCATTGGCAAATTTACTTTACCCCGATGTGACCGAAACACAGGAACAAATCGAAGCACGATTCCCCGGGCGCAATGCCCCCGAGGGTGCAGTCATTACCCGTATGGCTCCCTCCCCCACCGGTTTTGTCCATTTGGGCAACCTGGTACAGGGTCTGACCTCCGAGCGGATGGCCCATCAAACCGGCGGCGTGCTGTTTTTGCGGGTGGAGGACACCGACGCCAAACGGGAAGTTCCCGGTGCGGTGGAGGTTCTCATCAACACCTTGAAGCACTACGGCATCAGCTTTGACGAAGGCGCTACCGTTGATGGCGACAGCGGCAACTATGGCCCCTACCGTCAGCGTCAGAGAGCCTCTATCTACCATGTTTTCGCAAAGAAGCTGGTAGCTGAGGGGCATGCATATCCCTGTTTCTGCACCGAGCAGGAGCTTTCTGATATGCGCACCCAGCAGGAGGCCAACAAGGAAACCACCGGCTACTACGGCAAATACGCCATTTGGCGCGACCGCTCCCTGGAGGATGTGAAGGCCGCGCTGGATGCGGGTATGAGCTGGGTTCTGCGTTTTCGTTCCACCGGCAGCATTGAAAATCAGTTCAAATTTGACGATCTGGTCAAAGGCAAGCTGACCATCACCGAAAACAATGTGGATCATGTGCTGCTCAAGTCCGACGGCATCCCCACCTATCACTTTGCCCATGCTGTGGACGATCATCTGATGCACACTACCCATGTGGTCCGTGGCGACGAATGGCTGCCCAGCCTGCCTTTCCATATTCAGCTGTTCCAGACGCTTGGCTTTAAGCTGCCCAAGTATGTCCACATTGGACCGCTGATGAAGATGGACGGCACTTCCAAGCGGAAACTCAGCAAACGCAAAGACCCGGAGCTGGCACTGACCTTCTATAAGGCAGAGGGTTTCCCGGTGGAAGCGGTTTACGAATACCTGATGACCCTGCTCAACTCCAACTACGAAGACTGGCGCCGTGCCAACCCCACCGCATCCGCCAACGACTTCAAATTCAGTCCCAAAAAGCTCAATCCTGCGGGCAATCTCTTCGACTACGCTAAGCTGACTGATGTGAGCAAAAACGAGATCGCCAAGATGGATGCCGAGAAGGCATACACCCTTCTGACCGAATGGGCCAAGGAATTCGATCCCGACTTTGGCGAAAAGCTCTCTGCTGACCGGGATTTCGCTGTTTCCATTTTGGCCATTGGCCGTGGCGGCAAAAAGCCCCGCAAGGACCTGGCAACATGGAAAGAAGCCAAGGCGTATATGGGATTCTTCTACGATGAATACTGGCAGATGCCGGAATTTGACCCCAAATTCGCCCCCGAAACTGTCAAGACCGTTTTGGAAAAGTTTGTGCAGTGCTATGATTACGCCGACGATGCTGCCCAATGGTTTGAAAAGGTTAAGGTTATCACCGAAGAAATCGGCTTTACCACCGATATGAAGGCATACAAGGCAGATCCTGAGGCATTTGCCGGCACGGTAGCCGATGTTTCCACCTTCATCCGTCAGGCGGTTACCGGCAAGACAAACTCCCCCGACCTTTACACCGTTATGCAGATTCTGGGCTACGACCGGTCCATCGCAAGAATCCGCAAGGTTATGGAAAACATCTGAATACACAAAAAAAGTGCTGTTTTCACAGCACTTTTTTGTTTCTTCGAAAGTTTTTGCAAAATTCTTCCGTTTGGCGAATATTGCCCGCATCTTCTTCGGTGCACCGCTTAACCGCTACGCAGGAGGATGCAAATTCTAAAATTTTCAATTCCGGCCAGCCTTTAGCGATTCCTGTCAGCACGCCGGCGCAAAATGCGTGATAGGCCTGCTCTTCCGTGCAGCACGATTCTTCCGGCAAAATGTAATTTCCCAGCAATGCATACTGGGTGCGGGTACAACAAGCCAGCCACGAATCACTCAAAATGAACACCTTTTTTCTGACTCCGTGCCACAGCATCCGTCGGGCGATCTTTTCTATATTTTCAGCGTCGGGAGCCATATTCGCCAGGTTTGCCCCGTCCTCCAGCCTTACAATCAAATAATCCGTATAGGGCAGCACTGCCTGCACCGCACCGTACCGCTGGGAACTGCCGCCCAGCACACTGATGGAGGTTTGCATACCGCACTGCTTTGCATGTTTTAAAATACGCTTTCCGTCGCCATCGTCTATTTTATCCAGCTTCAAAAAATGTCCCAAATGGAGGAGACTGCAGGATATATTACGAAACACCACATCGGCTACGCCAAAATTGCGCGCTGCCCCTTGATAGGCGGTATCTACCAGGAAACCCGTAGGCTCCTCGTCGATGATCCGGATTCCTCCGGTGGCGATTCCCGCATTTTGAAAATTTCGGAGGATGAAGCTGCCCTCTGCGTCCGTACCGACTCTGCCCACAGCACTGATGGGCAAACAGGCCAAATAGCCCTTGAGCATCCCGGCAATATCCGCAACGCAGCCTGTGCAGGATAATTTTTGCATACCTTCGCATTGCGGATCTGCTGTTTTTTCTATCAGAATCGGACCTGCCACCGCAATGCCCTTGATTGCTCGGTTCCCCATAACACCCCTCCTTGTTTTTTCTGATTATACCTTATTTCCCGTGCTATTGCAATCGGTATTATTCGTTACGGCGTGAAATGTTGCCGTTTTGAACGGCTGTTTTCCCTCTTTTTTTCTATTTTTTAGAAGTTATGACCATTTACTTTCTAAAGCAGAAATGCTATCATACATTCGGATGTGATGACAATGAAAAAATGGCTTAGAATCGCGCTGATCGTTCTGTTTTCGGCTATTTTTCTGATCAGTGGCTATCGCCTTGCCGACTACTTTTATGAGTCTAAAAAACAGGCTTCTACCTTCGATGCCCTTGCAGATATGGTGGCTGCCGTACCCACGGAAACAGCACCTGCAAAACCGGCTTCGCCTACTGAGCCGGCTGAATCTGCGCCCCCCGCGATTGCCCAGCCTTTGCCCGAATATTTGGAAGTTTCTGCGCTGAATCCCGATATGGTCGGCTGGATGCGAATTGAGGATACCAAAATCAACTATCCGGTTATGCAGACCCCCGACAACCCGGATTACTATCTGCACACCGACTTCTACGGCAACTACACCATCCACGGGTGCCTCTATGCGGAAGAAGACTGCGACATCAATCTTCCTTCCGACAATATCACCATTTACGGCCATCATATGGGCGACGGCTCTATGTTTGCCGGACTGATGAAGTACAAAAGCAAAAGCTATTGGGAAGACCACCGCTATATCGTTTTCGACACGCTAACAGAGCATCACACCTACGAAATTTTCGCGGTTCTTACCACAACTGCCTCCAAAGGCAAGGGCTTTACCTATCACCAATTTATCAATGCGAAAAACCAGCAGGAATTTGACGAATTCATCCGGGACTGTCAGCAGCTTAGTCTGTACGACACCGGCATTGTTCCCAACTACGGCAACAAGCTCATCACCCTCTCTACCTGTGAATACAGCCAGCAAAACGGACGGCTCGTGGTGGTTGCAGTTTGTATCGATTAATAAAAACTATCCAGGAGGATATTGAATATGGATTACGCAAAAGAATCCCTGCGGCTGCACGGTCAATGGGGCGGAAAAATCGAGGTCATCTCCAAGGTGCCTGTGGCTACCAAGGAAGATTTGAGTCTGGCATACACCCCCGGTGTGGCACAGCCTTGTTTGGAAATTCAAAAGGATGTAGCAAAATCCTATGACCTGACCCGTCGGCACAATCTGTGCGCCGTGATCACCGACGGTACTGCCGTTCTCGGTCTGGGCGATATTGGCCCGGAGGCCGGTATGCCGGTTATGGAGGGCAAGTGTGCCCTGTTTAAGGCCTTTGGCAATGTTGATGCCTTCCCGCTTTGCATTAAGAGCAAGGATGTTGATGAATTTGTCAACACGGTTTATCTGATCTCCGGCTCTTTCGGCGGTATCAACTTAGAGGACATCTCCGCTCCCCGGTGCTTTGAGATTGAGCGCAAGCTGAAGGAAAGATGCGACATTCCCATTTTCCACGACGACCAGCACGGCACTGCCGTGATCACTTTGGCCGGTCTGCTTAACGCCATCAAGGTCGTGGGCAAGAAGAAGGAAGATGTGAAGATCGTCACCTCCGGCGCTGGCGCTGCCGCCATTGCGATTGTCAAGCTGCTGCTTTCCGCAGGCTTCCAAAATGTGGTTATGACCGACCGTACCGGCGCGATTTACGCAGGCCGTGAGAATCTGAACTGGATCAAAGAGGAAATGGCCCAGGTTACTAACCTGCAAAAAGAGACCGGCAAGCTGGAAGATGTGATTCGCGGCGCTGATGTATTTATCGGCGTTTCCGCTCCCGGCACTCTGACCACCGAAATGGTCAAAACCATGGCTCCGGATGCTATCATTTTTGCCTGCGCCAACCCCACTCCCGAGATCTTCCCCGATGATGCCAAGGCTGGCGGCGCACGAGTGATTGCTACCGGCCGCAGCGATTTCCCCAACCAGATCAACAATGTTCTGGCTTTCCCCGGTATCTTCCGCGGTACTTTCGATGTGCGGGCCAGCGACATCAATGAGGAAATGAAGATGGCTGCCGCTCAGGCTCTGGCGGATCTGATTTCCGACGAAGAGCTTTGTGAGGACTACATCATTCCCGCTGCCTTTGACGAACGGGTAGGTCCTGCCGTGGCTAAGGCTGTTGCTGAGGCTGCCAAGAGATCCGGCGTTGCCAGAATCTAAAGCAAACATAAAAAACATCGGCTAACCCAATGGGTCAGCCGATGATTTTTTACAGTTTTTTCAAAAGATCCTGCAGATTCTCGGGGGTAAATCGATAGACCGTATCGCAGAACTGGCATTCCACCGGGAAGGTTTTTCCCTCGTCGGCTATTTCCTGCAGTTCTTTCTTACCCAAGCTGATCAGCGCACTCTCAACCCGATGGCGGTCGCAGTAGCACTTATAGCTGATGGGCGTGGTTTCCATAAACAGGATGCCCAAATCGCCGCAGACCTGCCCCAAAATATCCTCCGGGGTCATTCCCTGCTCCAGCATAGCGGTAACGGCGCCGGCTCTTTGGATGCCCTTCTCCAGCGCATCAATGGTCTCCTCTGGAGCGCCGGGCAGCAGTTGCAGCAGATAGCCGCCTGCCACCTTCACGCTATGATCCCGGTCGATCAGCACACCCAGCGCACAGGCTGTGGGGGTCTGCTCGCTTTGGGCAAAATAGGCAGTCACATCATCACCAATCTCGCCGGAGACCAACTCAATGGACCCCACATAAGGCTCTTTCATTTGCAGATCCCGGATCACAGTCAGCGTGCCGTCTGTTCCCACCGTTGCACCCACATCCAGCTTTCCGGGGTATTTTTCCACCAGTGGAACATTGGGCTCATATACATAGCCCCGGACATTGCCCTGAGGATCGGACACGCAAACAATGGTGCCAATCGGACCGTCGCCCTTGATCTGCAAGGTCATCGAACCATTTTCCACCTTCTGCATATTGCCCATCATAGAGGCTGCCGTCAGCGCTCTGCCGAAGGCAGCGGTGGCATTGGGTGTGGTTTTATGGATCTGGGCTCCACGGCGAACCGTTTCGGTCGAGCAAATGGCAACAGCTTTCACAAAGCCGTCCATACTCATTCCCCGCACAAGATAATCACTCATTTGATTCTTCCCTTTCTCGCTTTCAAATAAATGCGTAAATCCTTTGCATCCGGCGGCGTCAATCGCCGGTCTGCAAAAACTTCGATGCCGGTAAAGCCGGCATTTTTTAGATATTCCACCAATTGCTGCTGGGAATAGGCATACTCCTGATGCTCCTCAAAGCTTCGCTGCCATAGGTTTCCTCTGCGCTGAAAAAGGTCCATTCCGTAGGAGCAAATATTGGTCTGCGGGTCAAATTCCCCCCGCCACACACAGAAAGTATCCTCGTTTTCATCCAGGAACACCTGTCCGTCCATAGCCTGCAGCTTTTCCGGCGTGTTGACATCGAAAATGAACACGCCGCCGGGATTCAGCGCCTTATAAATCCTTTGGAAGGTCTTTTGACAATCCGCCGGGTCTAAGATGTAATCAATACTATCCAGCGCACTCACCGCAAGATCCACGCCCCGGGGCAATTTTAACTCTTGCAGCTTTTGGCAGACAAAGGTGGGTCTGTTATCCATATTCTGAGCCTTCTGATTGGCTATACAGAGCATCTCTTCGCTCATATCCACCGCAGTCACCTGCATCCCCATCCGGGCCAGGCGTACAGCCACAGAGCCTGTGCCGCAGGCAAGGTCTGCGGCAGTACGGGGTGAGATTTTTTCTTTTTCCAAAATGGCCATATAAAAGGCCACAACAGCATCGTAATCTACATCCAGGGTCAAGCTGTCGTAGCTGGCTGCTAAATTATGGTAAGCATTCATAGACTGTAACCTTTTTTTACAAACTAAGAAAAAGTGTCATTCCGAGCCAGTGCGCACACTGGCGTGGGAATCCGTTCTCCAAATAGGGATTACGGATTGCCACACCAGTGACTCTGTCACTGGTTCGCAATGACACGGTTATTTTATCATTCTAATCAGCGGTTAAAGATCTTGAAGATATCTTCAATATCGGTGTTGTCCACAGACTTGCCGGAGCTCTCTTCCTTGGTCTCCTCAGCCTCAGCAGCAGCTCTCTGCTCGAAGCCGGTAGCAATTACGGTGACCCGCATCTCGTCTTCGAAGGTCTCATCCCAGGTAGCGCCGAAGATGATGTTGGCTTCGGGATTGGCAGCTTCCTGCACAATACCTGCGGCAGTCTCCACATCGTCCAAGGTCAGCTCGGAAGAACCGGTCACATTCACCAGAACGCCGGTTGCACCGTTGATGGAGGTCTCCAGCAGGGGGCTGGAAACAGCGGCCAAAGCAGCCTGCTCAGCCTTCTCGCGGCCGGAAGCAACGCCAACGCCCATATGAGCGCGGCCAGCGTCCTTCATAACAGCGGATACATCAGCGAAGTCCAGGTTGATAACAACATTGGTTCTGTCGCCCACCAGCTCGGAGATGGAGGTAACTGCCTGCTTCAGAACATCGTCGGCAATGCCGAATGCATTGGCGAAGGTGATCTTCTCGTCGGTAACATACTTCAGCCGGTCGTTGGGAATGATGACCAGGGAATCAACCTTCTCAGCCAGAGCTGCGATGCCGGCCTCTGCCTGACGCATACGGTTGGCGCCTTCGAACTTGAAGGGCTTGGTTACCACGCCGACAGTCAGAATGCCAGCCTCACGGGCCAGGTCTGCAACGATGGGAGCTGCGCCGGTGCCGGTGCCGCCGCCCATACCGGCGGTGATGAATACCATATCGGTGTTTTCCAGGATCTTGGCGATCTGGGCTCTGCTTTCTTCAGCGGACTTCTGGCCGATTTCAGGCTTGGAACCGGCGCCCATACCATTGGTGAGCTTTTCACCGATCTGGACCTTGTTTCTGCAAACGGATTTATTCAGATCCTGCTTGTCGGTATTGATCACAACAAACTCAACACCGTCAACGCTGGAGTCGATCATGCGATTAATAACATTGTTGCCGGCGCCGCCTACACCGATCACTTTAATTTTCACAACGCGCTCTTGGAACATTTCAGACATACCGTCATCCTCCTATGTATGCTTTTACAGATGAGCACCGCCCATTCTGCCGGTTTTATATTTTTACTTTTATATTCTATCCCCAAAAATCGATTTGGTCAATAGAAAAGTTTGGATTTTCTCCAATTTTTTTATTTTCCTTAGGGAAATTGACTATGCGCCACCTGGTCAGGCCAAATCGTGAAACTGGCATCCAGGATTCCCGTTTCATAATCCTCTTTCATTGCCAGTGCCTGCGCCAGTGCATTGATCTTCACAGACAGCTTCTGGGCATCGCCGATCAGCATTTGGAAGCGGGTCCCGTACCAAAGCTGGATATCTGCCGTATTGCTCACATCCACAGATGCGATCGTGCCTACAAAATGCTCCTTCTCCAACTGACGGATGATGGTAAGGGCCAGCTCCAACTGTTCCTTGGCATAAACCGTCACGGGGATGGTATTGCCCTCTTCATCCTGCTCCTGCTCTGGCTCATAGGCTGCTGCCATCATTCCAGGCTCGGGAGCGGACAGCTTTACGCCCAGGATCTTGGTATAGTCATCCACAGCCGATTCCGGGCAATTTTCTACGATTTTCCCGTTGGGATTGAGCAGCCACCAGCCTCCTTGGGAGTCCTGCGCTGCGTAAAACACATCCCGTTCTGTGATTTGGATCACCACCGTATCGGGCAGTCTTCTGCCGATTCGCACCGTATCCACATGAGGGTTTTCCTGTTCAATGCGAGCCTTGATGCGCATTTTATTGAGCAGCATCAAACTCTCACCGGTCTTGATCCCGGAAGTTTCAAAAATGCGGTATTCATCATAATGCTCCGCACCGGCCACTTCCACCTGCTCCACCTTGAAGAAGATGGAGATTCCCAACAGCAGCGCCAGGGCCACCGCCGCTGCTGTTGCCATCTGCAGCAAAAAGCGGTTGCGGTTAAAGGGCTTCGGCTGGGTATAAACCACATCCTTTTGGGGCTTTTGACGGGAACGGGTTCGGGTTTGTTCTTCTTTGATTCTCTCTTTTGTTTCCATAGTCATCCTCGTTTTCTCAAGCTATCCATAATAGCACAGACCCGTTCTGCAGAATCCGGCACCACCATACCGTGCAGCGCCTTCTGCATATTCTCACGCAGCTGGGGATCTTCCACGATTTTTTGGATCTCGTCATATATTCTCTGGGCAGTACACTCTTTTTCCAGAACCACCACTGCACCGCCGGGTTTTTCCATAGCCCGGGCGTTCTTTTCCTGGTGGTTATCCGTCACATTGGGCGACGGGATCAGAATACAGGGCGTTCCGGAGGCAGCGATCTCGTTGCAGGTGGATGCGCCTGCCCGGCTGATGACCACATCTGCCGCTGCCATAACCGTGGGCATATTGTACAGGTACTGCCGCATCATAATGGCGCTATCCTTCTCAATGTCAATGCCCTTTTCCTTCACCAGCTCCGGCATCCAGCTCATACCGAATGAGCCAACTGCGTGGATATGCTGATACGGGAATCCCGCCTCTTTCTCCAGCCGGAATAATTCCGCCATTGTTTCATTCATCACCTTCGCGCCCTGAGAGCCGAAGGCAGATACGATCACAGGCCGCGAATCCAGACACAATTCCTTTCTGGCCCAGTTCTTTTCGGTGTAGATGAATTCCCGGCGCACCGGCATACCCACCACTTCCACGCGGCTTTGATCCTTGTAATAGCGGACACTTTCCGGGAAGCACACCAGCACCTTATCCACAAAGCGGGATGCCATTTTGGTGGTAATCCCGGGCATTGCGTTGGATTCATGGACGCAGGTGGGAATTTTCATCAGTTTGCCTGCCGCCAGGGTTTGGAAGCTGGCATAACCGCCTGTTCCCACGATCACATCCGGCTTAAACTTTTTAAAAATCTTTTTACACTTGCAGATTCCCCGGAGCATCAGCCAAACCGCTTTGATGTTATGCAGAATCGTCTTGATGTCCCAGGCACGCCAAATGCCGTAGGCTGTCACGCAGACAAGGTCAAAACCGGCCTTTGGCACCAGCTCCTGCTCCAGCTCGTCACCACCGCCCACAAACAGAATGTTGCTGTCGGGGTAGCGCTCTTTCCATATATTGGCTATGGCGATGGCGGGGTTGATATGGCCGCCTGTGCCGCCACAGGTAAATATCACATTCATAGAAATTCCTCCTGTCTTGCCGCCCGATGGCGGTAACGGGATATACTCAGCACGATGCCCATTTCTGCCAGATTCACCGCCAGCGCCGTGCCGCCGTAGGAAAAGAACGGCAACGCCACGCCGGTAGAGGGCAGCAAATTGGTCACAACGCCCATATTCAGCAATGTCTGCACGGCGATCTGGGTGATCAGACCTGCCGCCAGGACGGTTGAAAACCTGTCACGCCCTTTTAAAGCGATCCAGTACCCCCGCAGGATCAGCGCCGCAAACAGCATCATAATGGCTGCTGCGCCTACAAGACCCAGCTCCTCGCAGACCACCGCAAAAATATAGTCGTTATACTGAAAGGGTAAATATAAGTATTTTTGCTTACTTTTCCCCAGTCCCAGGCCAAACAGTCCGCCGGAGCCGATGGCATACAAGGACTGCAAGATCTGATAGCCGGTATTGCCCGGGTCGGCTTCGGGGTGGAACCAGGCCGTGATCCGGTCGCCGGCATAGCCTAAAAGGCTCACATAAATCACCACAAAAACCACCGCTGCGCCGGCTCCTGCCAGCAGCCACCGCATTTTTGTGCCGGCTACGAACATCATCACCACCGCCACCATTCCCAGCAGCATCACCGCGGAAAGATGGCGTTCCAAAGCCAATGGCACCAGAATCCCCAAAAGGGCGACGCCAAAGGCCATCACGCCGTAGCGAAAAGTTTTGGCATCGCTGCCAAAGCTTCGGGTCAGCTTAGCCATAAGCAAAATGAGGGTGAACTTGGCAATTTCCGAAGGCTGAAACTGCAGCCCGGCAATATTGATCCACCGTTTTGCTCCGTTGACCGTCTCCCCGAAAAACAAGACCAGCAAAAGCAGCACAATGCTGCCTGCGTACAACGGCCAGCTTAATTTCAGCCAAAAATCGGCTTGTATCCGGCTGGTTATAAACATCATCACCAACCCGATCGCAGCACAAAATGCCTGCTTTTCCAAATATCGGGTGGAGGAACGGTAGCCGGTATCATAAAGGCTTTGGGCATAACTTGCCGAATACAGCATCGTAAGGCCCAGCGCCAACACTGTCAAAAGTAATAGGAGAAAGGGGATATCCACACCTTCGCCCCGGGATAACACCCGACGGCGGTCCTCTTTGGCAAACAGAGTTTTCTCTGCCGCCATACCGGTCTCCTTTCCGTTATTTTACCAGAATCGAACCGCTGACGCCAAACCAGGCGATCAGACACATCACCGCAGAAACTGCGGAAAACACCAAAACGATCTTGACCTCTTTCCATCCGCACTTTTCAAAGTGGTGGTGGATGGGGGCCATTTTAAAGAAGCGCTTGCCGTGGGTGGCACGGAAATAGGCAAATTGGATCAGGTCGGAAAGAACCTCCACCATATACACAAAGCCTACAAGCACCAAAATAAGGGGCATATTCAGCGCAAAGGCCAGAGCGCAGACCACGCCGCCCAAAAACAGCGAGCCGGTATCGCCCATAAAGACCTTGGCAGGATGCCAATTGAAGAACAAATAAGCGATCAGCGCACCGAACAGGCAGGCAGGCAGCAGCGCCAGATCCCACAATCCCTTCAGGCAGGCGACCACAGCGAAAAACGCCATAACCGGCAAAGTTACGGTGGCGCACAGACCATCGATGCCGTCGGTAAGGTTCACCGCATTGACCGTGCCCACCATCACAAACATTCCGAAAATGAAATACAGGGGGAAGTTGATGAAGGGCGGGAAAGGCAGCTCCCAAGTCCAATTCACAAAGGGAATATACAACGATGTAGTCAGCGCCTGCTGCTTATACAGAATGTACAGATAGATGGCAGCAACCACCATTTGCAGCGCCATTTTCTGAAATGCCGTCAGACCCAGCTCACGCTTGAATTTGACTTTGCAGAAATCATCCAAAAAACCGATCAGCGCAAAGCACAGCGCAAAGCCAAGGGTAAAATATACGGTATAATTCTGCACTGTAAACAAATTCACCAGCAGGCAAATCACCGCAGCGGCAATGAACATCAAACCGCCCATCAAGGGAGTGCCAACTTTGCTGTTGTGCCATGTGGGGCCGATCTCGTGGACAGACTGACCTGCCTTCAACGCCCGCAGAACAGGCAGCAGCAGAATTCCCGACAGTCCGGAGAGAACGCCGCCTGCAATACAGACCAATCCAATTCTCAACCATTCCATTTCCATTTTGTTTATCCTCCCATTGCGCCAAGGGAATCCTCAATTCCCGCAGCAGTCCTTTTGTTTATCTTTTACTTACAGCTCTTTCATCAGCTGCTCCAGGCTCAATTCCATCTTCATGCCTCTTGAGCCTTTAAACAGCAGCACATCCCCTGCCCGAACCGTACTGAGCAGGTCCGCATTTAATGCCGCCCGGTCTAAGTAATGGTATGCCTTCTCCATACCGGCTTTCTTCGCGCCGGAGAGCATAGCTTCGCTCTGAGGGCCATAGCACAGCAGAATATCGGCATACTGCGCTGCCAGCGCACCCACCTTTTCATGGGCGTAGGCGCTGTGTTTTCCCAGCTCCAGCATATCGGCAAGCACCGCGATGCGCCTACCGGGACGGTTGCCCAGCACCTTCAATGCCGCTTCCATAGACTCCGGGCCGGCATTATAGCAATCTTTGATAATGGTGCAGCCTTTAAATTCTAAGATTTCCTGGCGACCTTCCATAGTTTGGAAGTTTGCCAATCCCTTTTGGATATTTTCCGGGGTGATTCCCAGCTCCAGGCCGGCGCTGATTGCCGCCAGAGAGTCGGCAACATAATGCTCACCCTCCAAAGGCAGATATACGGCAAACCGCACATCGCCCCATACGGCAGTATATCGAATGCCCTCGGGACTCTGGGTGACATTCTCTGCCCGCAGGCTGCTTTCTTCATTATACCGACCGAAGTAGAAAGCTTCCACAGGTAAATTTTCCCGGCTTCCCCACAGGAATTGATCGTCGCCGTACAGCAAAAGCTTTCCGTTTTCGCCCATTCCCCGGGTGATCTCCAACTTTGCCTGCAGGATGCCCTCCTGGGAACCTAAATTTTCTATATGCATCGTGCCGATATTGATGATGACACCCACATCGGGTCGGGCAAGCTCCGACATATAGGCGATCTCACCGGCGCGGCACATACCCATTTCCAGCACCACCGCTTCGCTTTGGGCATCCATAGCCAGCACCGCAGCGGGCATACCCAAATCGTTGTTGTGGTTAGCCGGAGTCTTACTCACCTTGTACTGGGTCTGCAGAACCGCGGCGATCATTTCCTTTGTGGTGCTCTTTCCCACAGAACCGGTAACTGCCACAATTTTGGGATTCATCTGCCGCAGCAACCCGGCCGCAATCTGCCCCAAGGCAATACGGCTGTCTTCTACCACAATGGCAGGATAATCCCCGGTCACCCGGTTGCACAGCACCGCCGCCGCTCCCTTTTGCAAGGCAGCAGGGATAAAATCATGGCCGTCACGGGCCGCCACCAGCGCCACAAACAGCTGTCCGGGACTGAGCTTGCGGGAGTCAATATTTGCGCCGCAGAAGCTGACATTTTCATACTTGGCTTCTACCCGGCCGCCGCACCATTGGGCAGCCTGTTTGAGTGTGATACTGGCCATAAAAGTTCCTTTCTTACAGATACTCTGCAACGATTTTCCGTTCATCCATCGGCACTTTTACGCCCATAGATTCCTGGTACAGCTCGTGGCCGCGACCGGCCAACACAATTATATCATCTTTTTCCGCAATGTCCATAGCGTAGTGGATGGCCTCCGTGCGATCGACGATGACCACACAGTTGCTCTGATCCGGGATACCGGCCAGCATTTCCTGGATGACGGTGAAGGGATCTTCCCAGCGGGCATTGTCGGTGGTGATGACGGCGATATCCGCAACTCTGGCACCTACCTCGCCCATAAGAGGCCGTTTTCCCGGGTCACGGCCGCCGCTGCTGCCAAAGACCGCAATCAGCCTGCCCTTGCAGAAATCCTTAACGGAGGTCAGAATATTTTCCAGACTGTCGTGGGAGTGGGCATAGTCGATGATGATGGTATAATCCTTGCCGGGGGTGGGCACGACTTCAATTCTGCCCTTGACGCCCTTGGCGGTTTTCAGCGCCTGGGCAGCATCGGCAAGGCTGATTCCCAGCTGCATAGCGATACCCAGAACTGTCAGCGTATTATACACCGTGAATCTGCCGGGAATGGGCACTTCCACCGGCACCTGCTCATCGCCGCAAATGGCGGTATAACGGATCTTGTCACTGTAAAGCTCAATATTTTTGGCGTGCAGATCGGCTTCATTTTTCACAGAGGTGTGCAGCACCGGGCAGGAAGCAGCTTCCTCCATACGGACACTCCAGCTATCATCAATATTGGCAACCGCCTTATCGCACCGGGCAAACAGCTTTGCTTTGGCAAGGCCGTATTCTTCCATCGTCTTATGGAAATCCAGGTGATCCTGGGTCAGATTGGTGAAGGCCGCCACATCGTAATGCACGCCGCCAACACGCTCCAAAGCCAGAGCGTGGGAGGACACCTCCATCACTAAGTACTCGCAGCCTGCATCTGCCATTTGGGCGAACAACGCCTGCAGATCCGGACTTTCGGGGGTCGTGCGCACAGAATGCACCGGCTGGTCACCAATCAAGCTTTCCATAGTGCCGATCAGACCTACCTTTGCCCCCTTCACGGTTTCCAAAACGTGCTTCAGCAGCAATGTGATAGAGGTTTTTCCGTTGGTGCCGGTGACGCCGATCATACACATTTTCTTGGCAGGATGGCCGTAGAAATTGGTAGCGATCTGCGCCATAGCCAGACGGTCGTCAACCACCGTCACATAAGGCACATCCTGCTCCGGAGTCCTGGCCGATACCGCCAGCACAGCACCCTTTTCCATAGCAGCAGGGATAAACCGATTACCGTCGGTGGAAAAGCCGGAAATGGCCATAAACAAATCGCCGGGCTTCACATTCCGGGAGTCAAAAGCAATGCCCGTAATTTCCATATTTTCATCTGCGCGGATGGCGGTAACCTCCACGCCCTGCAAAAGCTCGCTGAGTTTCATATTGTTCGTCCTTTCGTGTCAATCCTGGACCCCCACATCGGTGAAGGTCAATGTTATGGTAGTGCCTGCAGGCACTTGTGTTTGTTTTGGATGGGATTGGGCCGTTACGACCACTTGCGGAAGCAGCTGGGTATTGCCTGCAACATAGATATAAAGTCCCAGCTTTCCGGCAGCGTCCGCTGCCTGCTGCCGGTTCATCCCGGCAAAATCCGGGACTGTAACCATTCGCTGCTCCGGCTCTTCCCCAAAATACAGCAGCACTTCGCTGCCGCCGGGAACAGCCGAACCCGGACCGGGAATTTGCGCTGTTACCAGCTCCTCCGTTCCCACAGTTTGAGCCGTCAGACTGAGTTCTTTCAAAATATCCTTCACTTCTGCGGCCGTTTTCCCTGTCAGCTCCGGCACGATCACCTGCCGGGCAGAAGGGTCGCCCTCGGGATAGGAACGGGTCACGCCCAAATAGGGCAGGATATCCCCCAGCACCGCACCAACGGTGGGCGCTGCCATCACGCCGCCGGAAATATACATTCCCGTGGAACGGGACGGCGTATCCAGTGCCACCAATACAATATACTCCGGATTGTCCATCGGCGCAACCCCTACGAAGGAAACAATTTTATCTAAAGTGGGATTTCCGTTAGCATCCAGCACATCGATCTTCTCGCTGGTGCCGGTTTTACCCCCAATGGAGAAGCCATAAACCTGGGCATTTTTCGCTGTACCCTCACTGACCACCGATTCCATAAGCGTGCGCATGGTGCGGGAGGTCTCTTCGCTGATAACCCGGCGCAGCACCGTAGGTTCCTGCTTAAGAACCGTGTTGCCGTCGCTATCGACGATCTCGGAAACCAGATATGGCTCCAAAAGATAGCCGCCATTGACCACGCAGGAAATGGCCCGGACAAGCTGCAAAGGTGTCAGCTTAAAGGTCTGGCCAAAAGAGCCGGAGGTGAGCGATGCCGTCCCCCATTTTTGGGTATCGACAATCAGCGACTTATCAAAAAATACGCCTTTACTCTCGCCGGACAAGTCGATGCCGGTCTTTTCCATCACGCCGAAATTCTGCACATAAGAATAAAACCGCTCCCCGCCCAAAGACAGGGCAATATTGGCAAAGGCAATATTACAGGAATTTTGCAATGCCTGGGCGGTAGTCTGACCGCCGTGACCGGATGAGCGCCAGCAATGCAGAAGCTGGCTTCTGCCGGGGATCTGAGATGCGCCCCCGCAGGAATAATGGTTATTCAGCGTAATCGCGCCGCTGTCCAGTGCAGAGGCAAGGGTCAGCACTTTGAAGGTAGATCCGGGTTCATAGCCGTCGGAAATGCAGCGGTTTCGCCACTGCTTCAGCCGGGCGTCTGTCAGCGCTTTTTGGTATTTTTCTTTTCCGGTGTTATACTCTGCCGAGCCTTCCGGGCAGGCAAGATAGGCCTGCTTCATCTGCTCCAGCTGCCCGGCGGTTTTGGTGTCATAGACGCTCAGATAATCGTTGGGATCGTAGCCGCCCAGGGTAGCCATGGCCAGAATTTCCCCGGTATTGACATTCATCACCATCCCAAACGCACCGTTTTGCACATCGTAGCGGGCAATCGCCGCCTCCATCTGTTTTTCCAGGCAGGCCTGGACAGTGGTGTCGATGGTCAGGATCACATCGCAGCCTTGCCGGGCCGCTACATACGCCTCATAGGAAAAGGGCATATCCATTTCATTGTTTCCCTTGCCGCTGATCACCTTGCCGGTGCCGCCCTGCAGGTAGCTGTTATACGCCGCCTCCACCCCTTCCGAGCCGGTATTGGAGGCATTGACAAAGCCGATCACCTGGGATGCCAGCGCGCCGTAGGGGTAGTAACGCTTTGTGGCAGGTTCCAAATGGATACCCTCTATGTTTTCCTGCGCCATATAGCTGCGCAGCGCTGCGGCTGTTTCATCATCCACACCGGCGGCGATCTGCTTATAGCGCATGGCGGTATCTTCCGATTGTTTGACGATCCATTGGGGATCTTTTTCCAGCATTTCCCCCAGCACCTGTGCCACCGCAGGCACATCCGTCTTGGCCTGCCGTAACTGCCGGGGATTCAGATACACATTGCTCACCCGCTGGGAGGTGGCAAGGATATTCATATTGCAGTCGTAGATCGTCCCCCGATCCGGGGATACGGCTGTGGTTCGGGTTTGATTCCTACGCGCCTTTTCCAAATAAGTATCATACTGCACGATCATCAGACTGTACAGCCGCGCCACCACTGGCACAAAAGCTATCATTCCCAGCAGCACTGCCACGATCAAGATCCTGCGATGCTGCCCGCTGTCGCCCCGAAGGCGGCCATACTCCCGATTTCGTTTAGGTTTTGCCATAAGTCCCGACCTCCAGCAAATGACTTTAATGGGCAGCAAGGGATTCCCTCGCCGCCCATTTGAGCTGCTATTTCAGTCTATTGGCCGGGACAATCTTTATGCAAAAAGATTGGTCAAAAATGCAGTTACCTGTGTCCAGAAAGTTACTTCTGCCACCGGCTCCTGCACAACGCTGACGGTGATGGAAGTAGTCTGCACCTGCTCGCTGGGAACCATTCCCAGAGCCAGCGCCGTTTTTTCTACCTCTTCCAAATCTACCTTTTGGGAAAACTCTTCGTTAAGCTGCTTATTTTCCGCATTCAGCTGCTGCACATAGCTTTCCATGGCCAGCATATCCGCCCGGGCATTTTGCAGGCTTGTCAGTCCTACGGACATCATAACCAGCATAACCACTGCCACTACCAAGCTGCACACCGCCACCGGATCGACTTGAATGAGAAGCTTTTCCTGCCGTTGGGCAGCGACCTTCTTCCGGGGCTTGGCCGCAGGAAATGCAGGCGCAACCTTACGGGCGGCAGAGCCGTCAGTATAGAAATTTACATAGAGGATCTCGTTCTTCCGTGCCATCTGCATTTCCTACCTTTCTTTTATATTTTCTCACAGACCCGCAGCTTTGCGCTGCGGCTTCGGGGGTTTTCCTCCAGCTCCGTCTCGGAAGCTGTGATGGGTTTGCGGCTGATCAGCTTCACAAGGGGCTTTTTCCCGCAAACGCAAACCGGAAAACTGGGCGGGCAGGTACATCCCTTTGCCCACTGATTCATTCCCAGCTTGACGATCCTGTCTTCCAGGGAATGGAACGTAATGATGGCCAGTCGGCCACCGGGATTCAAAAGCTTAACCGCATCGGTCATGATTTTTTCAACGGCACCCAGCTCATCATTGACCGCAATGCGGATCGCCTGAAAGCTGCGCTTTGCCGGATGTTGCTTTTCCCGAAGTGCCACAGGGGGCATGGCACTTCGGATAATATTCACCAGTTCCAAGGTGGTCTGGATCGGTTTTTCCTCCCGGCGGCGGCAGATGGCAGATGCGATCTGCGGAGCATACCGCTCTTCGCCGTAGGTATATAAGATGCGCTTTAATTCCTCCTGCGGCCAAGTGTTGACCACGGCGTAGGCATCCAAGGTATCTTCATTGTTCATCCGCATATCCAGCGGCGCATCGGTCATATAGGAAAATCCCCGCTGACCGTCGTCCAATTGGGGAGAGGAAACTCCCAAATCCAGCAAAATGCCGTCAACGCCGTCAATTTCCAGATCTGCAAGCACCTGCGCCATATCGCAGAAATTGGAATGGACCAAGGTCACACGATCCTTGCATTGTTCAAGACGCTTGCCAGCCGCTGCCAGGGCAACGGGATCCCGGTCGATGCCGATCAGTCTTCCTGTGGTCAGCCGCTGGGCGATCTGAAAAGAGTGGCCGGCACCGCCTAAAGTGCCATCCACATAGATGCCGTCGGGTTTGATATTCAGACCATCTATGCACTCTTGCAGCAGCACGGAAATATGATGAAACTCACTCATAGGCCAATGGCCTCCAAAGAAGCCAGCAGTTTCTCGGGTGTGAGATTCTCTTCTTCGAAGCGGGCGAATTCTTCCGCATCCCAGATCTCTGCCTGTCCGGCGCGGCCCACGATCATCACTTCTCTATTAATGCCGGCATAATCCAGCAGGAATTGGTTCAAGGAGAAGCGGTATTGCTTATCGGGGTTGCATTCGGCGGCGTTCATAAAAATCAAGCTGGTGGCGGCAGAGCGCTGCGAGATAGGCAGAGCATTGTAGTTTTGGCTCAAGGTTTGCCAATCCGGATCGGTATAGACGGTCAGACAGCGGTAGCCGCAGTTCACGCCCAAGGTCACATAGAAGTCATTTCCCAGCTCGGCACGCAGCTTTGCAGGTACAAACAGACGGTTTTTATCGTCTAATTTTGCAGGGTATTTTCCGATCATACGCTCACCTCCTACTCCATTTTACTCCACTTTGCTACCATTTTGCTCCATTTACTGACAGTATAATGGATTCCAAACCAAAAATCAATGATTTTCTGCAAAAAAATTCAAAAATATTGAGAAAAAATTCGGTTTTTGCCACTATTGGAACATCTGTTCTAAAATGTGCCATAAAATTGTTCCCGAATCCTTTCCATTTCCGGAAATCATACCCAAATCAAGGATATTTTACCCCTCCGGCGAATGAATTTTTATACCGTTTCGCCCTGGTTATCGACAGGATATCCTTGATTCCGCCAAGGGTTTTCCACTATAGTACAAACGGCGGTGATTCCCCGTTGCGACAAAACCGCCAAGCCGCCGCTGTGTTCCTCCACAGCGGCGGCCTTTTTGTATTTAGAAAACCTCTATCCCCGTTTGAATATTCTTCCCTTTTCGTGTCATTCTGAGTGAGCGTCAGCGAATCGAAGAATCTACGCAGTATCCATAGGCCAGAAGATCTTTCGACTTTTTTTACTCCACTCAGGATGACATATTTGGGGAGATTGCGGGAAAAATCCTGTTGCGGTGCCCGTATATACCCTCCCCCGGGGGGAGGGTGTCGCGGCGCAAGCCGTGACGGGTGAGGAACGGCGACAGGTTGGAATCGGTATGAAGTCTAATGGATGGACGGTATTTGTAAGATTACTGCCCGCATTCCTCATCCGACCTCGCTTCGCTCGGCCACCTTCTCCCCGGGAGAAGGTATTGGGGAAAACGGATCGCCACGGTTTTTTGACAGTCTGATTTACGGGAGGCTGATAGCCTCCCTTGTTTCTTTACTCCCTCAGTCAAAAATCAGAGATTTTTGCCAGCTCCCTCAAAACGAGGGAGCCAAGGCATGATTCATTGCTTTATGGATTTATGCAGATATTTACAAAATCGGAATGAGCAAAATTCTATCCGGGGTGGGTTCGTCCTGCAAGTCGTTGGCCCGGGTAATCGCCTCCACCGTTGAGCCGTTCTGCTTGGCGATGTTCCACAAGCCATCCCGTCCTGCCCTTTGCAGGATCAAGCTGGGACGCGCCGGGTCTTTCGGACGGCTTTCCCCCAAGTTCAAGCCCGTCACCATGGGGATCTGCTGCTGGGCGGCAGTTACCGCCGTGAGTAAGCATTCTGCCTGCATGGCGGTGGTTTCTCCGGTGGAAGATGCCTGGGGTTTCCCCACCGCGCTGCACCAAAGGAGCATATTCTGATCCTCACCCAGCATTTGGGTATTCTCCCACTGCCACTGAGCCACGCCGGACTGCAGCGCGCCCTCATTGTCATAATACAGGCTCTGGAACTGCCCCGGAAGCTCCACCGTCACCTCCGCGCCCCGGTGCTGGACACGGGGACATCCCGGATAAAACGCCACATCTGCCACACGGCTGCTGCCGTAGGGAATGGTCTGCTCCGCCCGCAGGGTCTGACTTTGCCTATCCGTTACTGCGGGCAAGGTAACAGGCTGGGTGTTGATCTGAACCTCCCGGTCGGGACTAAAGGCATCCTCAACCGCCGTAATATCCTGGGTATCGTAAATCAAATACTGCCCCGACAGACCGGCCTTCAGCCGGACTCTCCCCTGCTCTGCCAGCTCCGTTTCCAAGGCTGTTACCAGCGGCACGACCTGCACCTGCGCCCCGTGACCATAGGCATGCTCCAGCTCCGCATACTGGGAAAAGGGTATTTCAAAATCCCAGGATGCCAGCGCCCCCTCTTGCGTGCGGTAGAGCATATGCAGCACCCCGTTGCCCCGGAAAACTGCCTTATCCGACAGAACCTTTTGGTCATTGACCTGCATCTGCAGTTCCCAGCGCACCGCCTTTTCCGCCGCCGGTGCAGAGGGCGGCAAGGTCAGCTCCTCATCAAATATAAACGCCTTCTCCCCCGCCTCCCGGGCAAGGCACACAGGATATGTCCTCTCCAAAAGCTGCACATCCGCCGGCACATCATTGGGGGTATAACTGACGCTATCCCCCTCCGCCAACATTTGCGCCGTGGCGCATACCGTGGCCCGGAGCATCATTTTCCGCCCGGAAAGAACCCGGGCATCCACCGACCGCAGATTGCACTGGCACAGGATCGTGCCGTCTTTGTCCTGCTCGGGAATATCCCAGCGGAAGGATACCGGAATCCAGCTTTCCACGCATTGGGCCTGGCCGCCGTCCTCCGGGGCATACAGCACCCACACCATAACCCCGCAGTTTACACCCGCCCAGTCGTTTTGCCATTCCTTCCCCCGGGTCACCACCTGTCCCCAAACACCCAAAATCCTGCCCACATCCCCGGCGCCGTCACCAAGCCGCAGTTCCTGGGTCTGTTCCTGGCTCTGGGTCTGCGTTTTCAGCGGGTACAGGCAGGGGATCTTATTTTCCTGAAATTGAATCTCCATTTCAATTCACTCCTTATGATAGACTGGTTTATCCTATGCGCCCGGGGACAAGGTTATGTCGGCTATTTGCGCATCACAACCAAGCCCAAAAGCATCATTCCCACCGCAAAGCAATGCCAGAGAAATCCTGTTTCCAGACACAGTCCTACCAGAACGCCTACGCCGAAAGCAATCAAAACACCGCCCCAAAGCTGATGATATCGGCACATAGAAACACCCCCTGCACAATTGTATGCAGGGGGTATTATGATTTATGCTAAGAATCCATATACTGCTTGCAGGCAGTGAGTACCCGGGAAGCAATGGGGATACAGGTGGATGCGCCGTAGCCGCCCTCCTCCACGCAAACAATAAAGGCCAAAGGATATTGGGCATCCATCACAAAGCCGGTAAACATAGCCGTAGGCGCTACGCCGTCGTCTTTTTCCGCCGTACCGGTCTTGGCGCACACCGTAAGGCCGGGGAAATGGTCTGCGCCATACTTGGCGGTCACATTATAGCGCATATATTCCTGCACCGTTTGGGCCGTTTGGCTGCTGATGACCGGGCTGGAGAAGGCAGTTTGAGCCATATAACCCTCTTGCCCGTCGTCCGCCTTTGCCACCACATAGGGCATTGCCCCGCTGCCATCGCCGGCGATTGCGCCCATAAACAGCACATAGGCACAGGGATTGACCAAATCGGTATATTGACCGATGCTGCTCCAGGCAAGGCTGACAGGATTTTCGGTCTTTTCAAAATTACCCTTTGCCGTCGTGATGCCGTCAAAGCTGACAGGGTCGGTAATACCGAATTTTTCCACATAGGTATGCAGCACATCGCTGCCCAGGATCCCGGAAAGCTCCGCAAAGGCGCAGTTACAGGAATTGCAAAAAGCCTGTTTCAGACTTTGGGTGCCGTGAACCGACTCGCAGGTGACCGGGTACTCTCCTCCGCCCCAGCTGCCGGTGCAGGTAAAGGTCAGCTCAGCAGCATTGGGCAGTTCTTCCAGTGCTGCCGCCAGCGTCACCACCTTGAAGATCGAGCCGGGCGTATAGGCCGACTGGACAAAGCGGTTCATATACGCCCCCTCATAGGTCACCGGGTCTGCGGCGATATCCGGCAAATCATCGGGGTCAAAGGTGGGTGTGGTTACGGCGCACAGGATCTGGCCGGTTTTGTAATTATAAACCGCGATAGTTCCCTTTCTGCCGTTCATCTGCTCCAGGGCGAGGCTTTGCAGCTGGGCCGAAACCGTCAACTGCACAGATCCCTCCCCGCTGCCGATGCCGCCGTAGGTATAGATGCCGTTGAGATAGTCAAATCCCAGCACTTGATCGTAGTAGTTGGGAACTGCAGGCACCTGGATATTCCCCTCCCGGTCACCGATCCAATGCAGCGTTGCTTTTCGGATCTGCGGGTCGGAAGAATAAGTCCACCGGTCCTGCATTTGAAGCAGAATGTTGCCGTCCCGGTCATAAACCGTTCCACTTTGGAAGCGGTCGTCATCATAGACATGGGGAGAGCTGTCTGCCACCGCCCACTGGGGCGCATTCATTGCGTATTCCACAAGGAAAAATGCGAATCCGCCCAACAGCAGTAAGGCAAGAAGGGTTACGGTAAAGGAGCGCTTTGCGATCCTATTCATCCGCCTCACCTCCCCGCGTTTTCAAAAGCCGCACCGCAAAACTGGCGTTTTGCCGGGTATCGGCGGCCTTAATAAAGCCTAAAAGTCCCCAGGCGCAGATCATACTCGAGCCGCCGTTGGACAAAAACGGGAATGTCACGCCGGTCAGGGGAACCACATCCACCGTTCCCAAGGCGTTGAGGATCACCTGCACCAGCAAGATAGCTGCAGCCGTACAGCTGCCGATGGTATAGAAGCTGCTGCGGCCCATAGATGCACAACGGACGCTGAACAGCGCCAAGGCAATCACGCTGAGAATCAGCAGCACTGCCATCAAAATACCCCATTCCTCCGAAACCGTGGCAATGACCACATCGGAATCGGCGGCAAAGAGATTACGCATCCAGCCCTGATTGATTCCCAGACCTGCCAAACCGCCGGAGGCCATACACATCAGCGCCTGGGTTTGCTGGTAGCCTGCGCCCCAGGGATCATCCCAGATGTGCCGCCAGTTGGCAAAGCGGTCCAATGCATGGGGGGCGATTTTCAGCACCAAGACACCGGCAAACACCAAACTGGTCACAGCCAGCGCCACCGTGCCCACGCTGCCGGAGCGCATATAGGCGATAATCAAAAAGGCGCAGAAGAAGATGAGCGCAGCGCCAAAATCACTCATCAGCGCAAGGCATCCGCAAATGGCAACGGAATAGGCGATAAACAGATAAATATTCCGCTTGGTCATGATCCTGTCCATGGTGGATGCGCCAACAAACACAAAGCAAAGCTTACTCAGCTCCGACGGCTGCAAGGAGATGCCCCGGATGAATATCCAGTTTTTGGCACCATTGATAGAAGTGCCGAATACCAGTGTCGCAACGAGCATAGCAATGCCCGCCACCACCGCAAAATACCGGATCACCTTGGCCCGCTCCAGATCCCGCAGCGCCCACAGCACTGCCAGAAACAATCCGATGCCCAGCATCGCGGAAATCAGCTGTTTGACAGCCTCACCGGGCGCCACCGTGCAGATCACGGCCATTCCCATAGTACACAGGAAAAACGCCACGCTCTCCACCTCAAAGGCGGGCCGGCGAATCACCGTATAGAACAAAAACAGCAGCCATTGGCTGAGCATCAAGCCGCCAAAGCCCATAAGATAGGATGTTCCGTGTTCCGCCTTTCCCGTCATCAAAAAGCCGATGCAGGTCAGAATCTGAAACAGCGACAGCAAGATCACATTGGTCACGCCCGTGCCAAAGCTGGAGGCCTTGGTGCGGATCTGCGCCAGCCGTTTTTCCTGCTTGGCAGAGATTGGCTGCAGGGTCATTTCCAATCCGCCCATGGTAATCACATCGTTTTTCTTCAGCGCCCGAACCGTCACTGCCTTGCCGTTGACCAGCACATCCCCGGCAGTTTCCACATCCGAAATAGACCAGCTTCCGTCGTCATAACGGGTCAGTACCGCGTGGGTGCGGGATATGGTAGCCAGGTCGATGACCACATCGCTGCGCTTATCTCTGCCTATGATGTTCTCCCAGTGGGTAATGGGAATCTTTTTGCCGTCAGACAGACACAGCCACGCCCAAATCTCCGGCTCCCGGCGGAAACGCAGCAGCGGAAAAAGGGCGCGAAACAGAATCAGCGCCGCCAGCAGCGGTGCCACATAGCGAAACACGGCAATATATACATTTACATAGGTGGGCATAGCATTTTGCACCGCTTCCACGATCGCCATATTTCGCACCTCCTGTTAGATTTTTATTTTTGCAGATTGCGCAGCAGCGCGATCTCCCGGGCATAGCCGGGCAGGTCATTGGGGGTCTCCAGAATCATGGGCAGTTTTTTGAGAACCGGGTGGTTGACAATGTTTTGGAAGGTCTGCTCCCCCAGATAACCTTCGCCCAAAAGCTCGTGGCGGTCTTTATGACTGCCAAAGGGATTTTTTGAGTCGTTCAGGTGCAGCGCTTTCAGCTTGTCAAGACCGATCACCCGGTCAAATTCCTGCAAGACGCCGTCCAGATCGTTGACGATATCGTAACCGCCGTCGCTTATATGGCAGCTATCCAGGCACACGCCGATCTCATCGCTGCCCACGCCGTCGATGATGGCTTTCAGCTCTTCAAATTTGCCGCCGATCTCGCTGCCCTTACCGGCCATGGTTTCCAGCAGTACCGTTACGGGGTATCCCGGCTCCAGAGCCTTTTTCAGTGCCTGCACGATGTAGTCGATACCGGCCTCCACGCCCTGTCCCACATGGGAACCGGGATGAAAATTATAGTAATTCCCCGGCAGCGCTGCCATACGGCGCAAATCATCGCAGAGGATGGATGCGGCAAATTCTCTGGCGCTTGCCTCGGCAGTACACAGATTCATCGTATATGCGCCGTGGGCCACCAAAGGGCCGAAATTATGATCTTTTAATGCTTGTACCGCTTTTGCCGAATCCTCCGGGTCTTCCTTTTTGGCCTGAGAACCACGGGGATTGCGGGTAAAAAACGCAAAGGTATTGGCGCCGATGGAGACAGCCGTTTCCACCATTGCCAGATTGCCTGCCGAATTGGACAGGTGACAGCCTGCATAGAGCATAATCTTTTCCTCCTGCTTTCTGATTTTTTCTTACCATATCACATATTTGTGAAAAAATCAATTCCGCGGTATTTTCTACCCGTAGGCTTGACATACTCGTCGAGTTATGTTAGACTAACAATAGAATAAGATTGTTTTCCTATCTTACGATAAACAGAAAGGAGCAAAACTATGAAATGGACCTCTGATTTTAGAAAAATCGCAAGAGATGCCTTGCGTAACAGATGGGCAATTGCGGTGCTTGCCGGCTTGCTTGCCTCACTTATGGGTGCAATTGCATCCTACCTCCCCAACTTCAACTTCAGCTATTCCAGATCCTCCGATTCCATCCCCGGAATCAGCGACGGTGCATTCAATGAGCAAGTCGCAACCATTATTATAGTCGTCTGTCTTTTTATCATATTTTTCTCACTGGTATTTGGAATTGCCAATTTTATCTTTAGTAGTATTATTTTGGTAGGTTACTCCCAATTTAATCTGGATTTGGTCGATGGGCAGAAAGCGCCCCGAATCGGTACTCTGTTCAGCTTCTTTCCCCATTGGAAGCGAATCGCAGCAGCTATGTCTCTGCGATTGCTGTATGTTATGCTTTGGAGTTTGCTATTTATCATTCCCGGTATCATCGCCAATTACAGCTATGCAATGACCAGCTTCATCCTATCTGAGCACCCGGAGCTGACGGCAAGCGAAGCCCTTGCCAAATCCAAGGAAATGATGTCCGGAAATCGTCTGCTCCTGTTCTTTTTGGAACTGAGTTTCCTTGGCTGGGATCTGCTGTGCATCCTTACGCTGGGCGTCGGAAATCTGTGGCTTGCGCCTTATAAGCAGGCTGCCTTCGCCGCATTCTACCGTGAAGTATCCGGCACAGAGTATGTGGCTCCCGCAGAAGTCGATCCGGAAATCTGACGGATATTATTTAAAAGCATCTTCGGGCAATCCGAATGTAGGGACTGGCTTCCCGGACAGTCCTGCCGTAAGGCGGCCCAAACATAAGGACCGTCGGGGACGCCGGTCCCTACCGAAAAGAAGCAGACAGCGCTCATTTTATATTCTCCCACGGGGCAAGAGGGTAACACCTCCTGCCCCGTTTTTCTCTTGTGCTAACAGGAGCAGATTAACAAAATCGGCATTGATAAAATCTGTAGGGACTGGCCTCCCGGACAGTCCTGCCGTCAAGCGGCCCAAACGCAAAGACCGTCGGGGACGCCGGTCCCTACAAATACAATAACTGGATTTTTGCTGCGGGGATACTTTACTTTCCCGGGAAAATATAGTACAATTTTTCTATCTTTTGGAAGGGAGTGGTGTGCGTTGATGGAAACAGAAATGGAAATCCTGCAAGGCATTGTCGGTTCTGTCATTTTTCAAAATTACGACAACGGCTATGCCGTTCTGCGCTTAAACTGCGACAACGGTCAGACCGTCACCGTCGTCGGCACCATCCCCCTCCCCAGCGCCGGAGAACGGCTGATGGTCACGGGAAAATGGAGCAATCATGCCAGCTACGGCCGCCAATTTGAGGCGGAATTTTTAGAGCGGATGATGCCCCAGACCGCCCAGGACATTTTGCAGTATCTGTCCTCCCGGGCCATCAAGGGCATCGGCCCGAAAATCGCCGCCCGGATCGTTAACCGATTCGGCGATCAGACCTTGATCGTAATGGAAAAAGAGCCGGAACGGCTTTCCGAGGTTTCCGGCATCTCCCCCACCCGGGCGCAGGCCATTGGTCAGACCTTCCGTTTGCAGGTGGGTATGCGGCAATTAATGGAATTTTTCGCCCTGCATCAGTTGCCTGCGGAGCTGGCAGTCAAAACCTACAAGCTTTATGGCGAGGCAGCAGTGGATCTGCTTTACGACGATCCCTATCTGCTTATGGATCCTATTTTGGAAGCGCCCTTTGGGGCGGTGGATCGCTTTGCCATTGCGTTGGGCGTTTCCGCCGACGATTACCGTCGGGTGGAAGCGGGCATACTGTTTGAATTGCAATACAATCTCCAGGCAGGCCATGTGTTCTTGCCGGAGGAAAAGCTCATTGCCGCCACCGCCCAGCTTTTGGGCATAACCCAAGATGATGCCGGCAGCGGCATTGAACGGCTGCTGCAAGCCCAGCAGTTGGTGCGGCAGCAGCTTGCGGGGATCACGGTGATCTATCTTTGGCAAATGCACGAAGCGGAAGTTTATTGCTGCCGCCGGCTGAAAGAATTTGCCCGCACCGCCTATCCTGCCCCCGCCGGACTGGATCGGAAGCTGAAAAAGGCCGCTGCCACCGGCAATGTGGATTTCTCCCCAGCCCAGGAAGATGCCATCCGGGAAGCTGCCACCTGCGGTATGGTCATCATCACCGGCGGCCCCGGTACCGGCAAAACCACCATTGTCCAGGGCATTTTGTCACTGTACGATCAGTTGGGCCTGAAAACACTTCTGTGCGCCCCCACGGGACGTGCCGCCAAGCGGCTGACCGAGGTCACCGGGCAGGATGCTTCCACCATCCACCGGCTTTTGGAAACCGGCATCGAGCCGCGCACCGGCAGGCTGTTTTTCCAGCGGGATTCCCAAAATCCCCTGCAAGCCGACGCTGTGATCATCGACGAAATGTCTATGGTTGATATTGAACTTCTGCACCATCTGTTTCAAGCCATCCGCCCCGGCACTCGGATGATTTTTGTAGGCGACCCGGATCAGCTGCCCCCGGTTGGCCCCGGTTTTCCTTTCAGCGATATGCTCCGCAGCGGCGTTTTGCCTGCCATCCGGCTGACTGAGATTTTCCGGCAGGCGCAGCAAAGCCTGATCGTTATGAACGCCCACCGGGTCAATCAGGGCATTTTGCCGGAGCTGAAAAATGTAAAAAGCGACTTTTTCTTTATCCGCACCGCCTCGGAAGAACAAGCTGCCCAAACCATTGCCCAGCTTTGCGCCACACGGCTGCCCAAAAATATGGGCATCAGCGCCGATCAGATCCAGGTGCTCAGTCCCACCAAAAAAGGAACTGCAGGCACCTTTCAGCTCAATCAGCTTTTGCAGCAGCACTTGAACCCCCCTGCCCCGGGCAAGCCGGAAAAGAAATTCGGCGATTACATTTTCCGCTTGGGCGATCGGGTCATGCAGATCCGGAACAACTACGACATCCTCTGGAAGAAGGAAGACGGCACCATCGGCGCCGGTATGTTCAACGGCGATGTGGGCACGATCGTCGCCATTGATTCCGACAGTGAGCTTTTAAGCGTGCTGTTTGACGACCGCACCGCCACCTACGATTTTTCCGAACTGAACGAGCTGGAGCCTGCCTACGCCATCACCGTCCACAAAAGCCAGGGCAGCGAATACCGGGCCGTGGTATTTTCCGCCTGGAACGGCTCGTCGTATCTGCTCAACCGCAGTGTGCTTTACACCGGCATCACCCGGGCCAAGACCCTGCTGGTGATCGTAGGCAGAGAGGATGTGGTGAATACAATGACCCAAAATGCCAAAGTGGGGCGTCGATATACCGGCCTGAAATTACGGCTTCAGGAGAAAGTCTTATGATCCGGCAACGCCTTACCTCTTTGTTCTTCCCTCGGCAATGCGTTCTATGCCAAAAAGTCCTGCCCGAGGGTCAAACCGATCTGTGCCAAAGCTGCCGCCGGGATACAGACCCTTACCCAAAAACAAAATATAAAATTTCTTTTGTTGCAGGCTGGACTTCTATGTGGTATTATAATGGAAAAGTCCGGCACAGCATCCTGCTGTATAAGTTCTACAACCGCCGCAGTTACGGCAGTATCTATGGCAGGCTGCTGGCTGAGAAACTGCTCCGTGAGCCATTATGCGATTACGACATTCTGACCTGGGTGCCCGTAAGCCGCCGCAGAAATTATTTTCGCGGTTACGACCAGGTAGAGCTGATCGCCCTTGCCGCCGGCCAAAAGCTGGAAACTCCGGCTATGGCCACTTTGCGCAAAGTGCGTCACACCCGCCCCCAATCCCGGCTGTCGGATATCTCCCAGCGCAAAGCCAATGTTTTGGGCGCTTTCGCGGTGATTGACCCCGCCGCCGTCGCCGGCAAGCGGATTCTCCTTCTGGACGATATCATTACCACCGGCTCCACCATTTCCGAATGTGCCCGGGTGCTGCTCACCGCCGGGGCGAAAGAAGTCCATTGCGCCGCAGTTGCGGCTCTCAATAAAGAAAAACGCAGGTGATTCATATGCAATTATTTTCTCACGACCTGGGTATTGACCTGGGAACTTCCAATGTTCTGATCTATGTTGACGGCAGCGGCGTGATCCTCCGGGAGCCTTCCGTTGTCGCTGTGGATAAAAACACAGGCCGCATTTTAAAAGTCGGCTCTGCTGCCCGGAATATGCTGGGCCGCACCCCCGGCAATCTGGTGGCTATGCATCCGCTGAAGGACGGCGTGATCTCTGACCACGAAATGACCGTGAAAATGCTGCAGCAGCTTTTCCGGGTCGCTGCCAAAACCCGCTTCTTCTCTCCCAAGCCCAGAGTAGTTATCTGTGTGCCCAGCGGCGTTACGGAAGTGGAAGAGCGTACGGTGATCAACGCCGCCATTGAAGCCGGCGCACGCCGGGTCTATCTGATTGAGGAGCCTCTGGCTGCGGCTTTGGGCGCCAACCTGGATATCTCCGGTCCTAACGGTCATATGGTCGTGGATATTGGCGGCGGCACCACCGACATCGCCGTTTTGACTCTGAACGGCGTGGCTGTTTCTTCCTCCACCAAGGTCGCAGGCATTGCTATGGACGATGCCATCGTCAAGCATGTACGCCGCAAGCACGGCGTCATCATCGGCCAGACCACTGCCGAAGAGGTCAAGATCCAAATCGGCTGCGTCTATCCCCGTAATGAGGATGCATCTGTATCCGTCAAGGGCCGCGACGCCAAATCCGGTATGCCCAGAGAGCTGGTGCTCACCGCATCTGAGCTGTTTGAGGCGCTCCACCGTCCTGCCCGGATCATCGCTGACGAAGTGCTGTCCGTTCTGGAAGACGCTTCTCCCGAGCTGGTCAGCGACATCGCCCAAAACGGCATTACCCTGACCGGCGGCGGCAGTCAGATCTGGGGCATGGCCCAGCTGATCAGCGAAAGAACCGGCATCCAGTGCGCCGTGGCAGATGATCCCGAATCCTGCGTAGCCTACGGCTGCGGCAAGAGCCTTGCCTGGATCAACCAGATGACCGAAGGTCCTATCAACATCGCCAGAAAGCGTCTGCTTCGCGGCTGATGAAACTGCATACTTTTTCCGCGGGCATATTTTGCCCGCGGAATTTTTTTATTAATATTTCCTAAACATTTTGCAAGCATTTCGGAAAACATCGGGTTCTAAAATAAGGCCGTAAATCAAAAACATAAGGAGTGCAATGCAATGAACAGCAAGCAAATGGAATTGATGGCCCAGGAACACGACATGAGCGGCTTGGACACTCAGGTGCTGGAGCAGATGGCGGATACTGCCACAGAAGGCGCTGTCAGCAGCTACAAGAAGATCGAGCAGGCCGTTGTAGGCGGTTACAAGAAAATCGAAGACGGCGTTGTTGGCGGCTACAAGAAAATCGAAAACGGCGCTGTGGAAGGTTTCAACAAGGTAGTTGATAAGTGCGTTGAGAAGCTGTTCGCCAAGGAAGGCGAAAGCGTGGAAGAAGCAAAAGCCCGGCTGTCCGGCAAAGAATAATTTAAACAAGAAAGAGGTATTTTATTATGAACAAAAACGATCAGCAATTTCTGGTGCAGAAGATCCGCATCCAATACACCGAGAAGCAGTACACCGAGCTCGATGAACTGAAGTCATTGGACGCAAAGGTCAGAAGACCTGCCAACATTTTCGCTTACATCTACGGCTCTGTCAGCGCCATCGTGATGGGCGCCGGTATGAGCCTTGTGATGACCGACATCGGCGCTATGATCGGCATGACCGGTGTTATGGTCCCCGGCATTGCCATCGGTGTTGTGGGCATGGTCATGGCACTTTCCACCTACCCCATTTACAAGAAGATCCTCACCAGCTGCAAGAAAAAATTCGCTCCCCAGATTTTGAAACTGAGCGAAAAGCTGATGCAGAAATAATTTTTTAGGTCCTGTCTGGAAACCACAAAAACGCAAACAAAACTTTAACATTTGCCTGTTATTATGTATAATAGAAAATTATCAATTGCGGAGGTAAGGGTATGTTTCAGATTTTGGTTGTGGAGGACGACAGGGATTTAAACCGCACAGTCTGCGCGTTTTTAAATGCCAGCGGCTACCGGGCCACCGGCTGTTTGGATGCCAATTCCGCCTACGACGCCATGTACGGCACGATGTTTGATCTGATCGTTTCGGATATTATGATGCCCGGCATCGATGGCTTCGAATTTGCCAAAACCGTGCGCAGTTTGAATGAGAATATTCCCATTTTGTTTATGACCGCCAGGGATGATTTTGCTTCCAAGCAGCGGGGATTCCGCATTGGGGTGGATGACTACATGGTCAAGCCCATTGACCTGGATGAGCTGTTTTTGCGCATCGGCGCTCTGCTGCGCCGGGCAAAGATCGCATCCTCCCGGAAGCTGGAGATCGGTCAATTCTGTATGGATATGGATGAGCACATCGCCGCTCTGAACGGGCAGGAGATCAGCCTGACAAACCGGGAGTTTAACATTCTATATAAGCTCCTCTCCTACCCCAAAAAGACCTTCACCCGGCAGCAGCTGATGGACGAATTTTGGGACGCGGATACGGAAACTGCCCCCAGGGCGGTGGATGTATATATGACCAAGCTCCGCGCCAAGCTGTCCGACTGCGAAGACTTTGAGATCAAAACCGTTCACGGTTTGGGCTACAAGGCGGTGATCAAATGAAGAAGCATCGTATTCGCAGCGTGCTGAAAACCATCAACAATTATGTGGTGTTTTTTCTGACGGTTGCTTTTGCGGTATCCTGCTGCATGCTGCTCTTTGTGAGCACTTTGGCTGACAGCATGGGTCTTGTTTTCAACGAAGAAAACATAGGCGCTGCGGCGAAGGTGACCTTTCTGAATGTGCTGCTTTTAACATTCTTGTTCGGCACCATAGATTATGTACGCCGTAAGATCATGGTAGAGCGACCGGTAAGGATCATCACCGAGGCCACCGAACGGATTATGCAGGGGGATTTTTCCGTTCGTATCGCCCCAATGCACGGCGCCGGTATGGAGGGCTTCAACCAGATTGCTATGGCTATCAACGCCATGGCCCAGGAGCTTTCCGGCACAGAGACCCTGCGCACAGACTTCATCGCCAATGTATCCCACGAGCTGAAGACACCGCTGGCTGTTATGGGCAACTATGCCACTATGCTCCAGCGCCCCGGCATCACCGAGGAAGAAAGAAATGACTACGCCAAGGCGATCTCCCAGGCTTCCCGGAAGCTGGCACAGCTCATCGCCAATATTTTAAAACTGAACAAGCTGGAAAATCAGCAGATTTTCCCCTCCCCCGCGGAGTTTGATCTCAGCCAGCAGCTATGCGAAAGCCTTTTAGGCTTTGAAGATGCCTGGGAAGCCAAGAACCTGGAGATCGAAACGGATATTGAAGACGATGTGCGTATCAAGTCCGACCCGGAGCTTCTGAGCCTGGTATGGAACAATCTGATCTCCAACGCCGTAAAATTCACCCCCGACGGCGGTGCAATCCGGGTGGAATTAAAAGCGAAAGCGGATGCCATCATCGTATCCGTCAGCGACACCGGCTGCGGAATGACCCCGGAGGTAGGCCGGCATATTTTTGAAAAATTCTATCAAGGCGACACCTCCCACGCCACCCAGGGCAACGGCCTGGGCTTGGCGCTGGTAAAACGGGTGGTGGATATCCTAAACGGCGAAATCGGCGTGCAAAGCACATATGGGCAAGGCAGTACCTTTACGGTAAAATTCCGGAGGTAAGGCTATGGATTGGAAAAAATTCGGGAAAAAACTGCTTTTCCCCCCTGTGTGGCTTATGGTGATCCTCGTGGTCATCTGCGCCGCTGCGCTGCCTTTTATTTTCCTCAACAGTATGGAGCAGACCGTCCCGGCCTACATCGCCTATGGGCTGGCTTTTTACACATTGAGCGTCGTCTGCCTTTCCTGCATTTTGGTTCTGCCCAAGCAATACCGCGCCATTCGGGACGGCATTTACAACAATCCCCTGGGCAATCGCTTTATGACCGACCGGGTATTTCGGATAAAGCTGTCGCTGTCGGCGTCGCTTGCGGTCAGTATGCTCTATGCAATAGTCCATATTGGTTCTTGGTATCTGCTGCGCAGCTGGTGGTTTATTGTGCTATCTGCCTACTATGCCATTATGGCAGTGATGCGTTTTCTTTTGGTTCGATATGTTCGGATTCAGAAAATCGGCACCAGCATTTTAGGCGAGTGGAAGCGTTCCAGGATCTGCGCCTGTATTCTGCTGCTGATCAATCTGAGCTTGAGCGGTGCGGTGCTGATGATCCTCTACCGCGATATGGGCTACGATTATCCGGGGATTATGATCTATGTGATGGCACTTTACACCTTCTACGCCTTTATCCACGCCATCGTAGATATTGTCAGATACCGGAAACTGGGAAGTCCTGTTATGTCCACCGCAAAAATCGTCAGTCTTTCCGGGGCGTTGGTATCCATGCTGAACCTGGAAACGGCTATGTTTGCCCAGTTTGGCGGAGAAATGACACCCCAAAATCAGCACTTATTTATCATTCTTACCGGCGCAGGTATCAGCATCACTGTGGTAACGCTATCGGTCATTCTGATCGTAACAGCCACAAAGGCAATCAGGAGAGAAAAACATGGAAAATGAACATCCTTTCATCCTCACATATTCCTCCCAACAGCAAAAGGAAGTAGAAGCAATTCGCAAGAAGTATCTTCCCAAAGAGGAGGACAAAATGGAGCAGCTGCGCAAGCTTCATTCCGTTCCCAGCACGCGGGCGCAGACAGCAGCTCTCACCATCGGCATCATCGGCGCACTGATCATGGGTTTGGGTATGAGTCTGATCATGACGCAGCTCGGTGCCGCCCTTGGAATATTGGCAACAGTTCTCGGCGTCATCTTAGGCATTGCGGGAATGATTTGCGTTGCCTTGGCCTACCCCATATACAACCGCGTATTAAGAAAGCAGCGCCAGCGCATTGCACCGCAGATCCTGCAGCTTTCGGACGAACTTTTACAATAAAAATCGGGTGGAAAAATCCACCCGATTCTTTTATTTTCTTTCATACAGGCACATTTCGTAACGAATGCCGTTTTCCTCACCGGATTGGAGGATCTGGGTCAGTTTCCATGCCGGATCTGCATCTAAATTGGGGAAGAAGGTATCCGACGGCGGCGTGCAATGCACCTTAGTCACATAAGCGCGCTTACAATCGGGCAGCATGGACGCATACACTCTGCCGCCACCGATGATGAAGGCCCGCTCTGCTTTTTCCGCCACCTGCCGCACCGATTTCAAATCATGGCAGATCCCGAAGCCGGGAAGGGTCAGATCCTGGCGGGACAGCACATAGTTCTCCCGCCCCGGCAAAGGCTTTTGACCGGGGAAATCCGCCACAGTCTTTCTGCCGGCGATCACCGTTGCGCCCCGGGTAGTCTCCCGGAAAAATTTACGGTCTGCCGACAGCGCCACAGGCTGCGTGCCGTCCTTGCCGATGCCCCAATCGTCATATACCGCAACAATCAGCTCCACACTGTTTCCTCCTAACTCCGTGTCATTCTGAGCGACCGAATGGGAGTCGAAGAATCCACGCACCATCGGCTGGCCAGTAGATCCTTCGACGCGCTGCGCTTGCTCAGGATGACATTTATGCGTGCCTTCCCAAAATTATTTAAATCGCAATGGGATTTTCAAAATCGAAGGGGTGGAATTGGTAATTTTCCACCCGGAAGCTGTCTTTGGTGAACCCGTAAAAATCGGTAATGCTCGCATCCAGCGTTACCTTCGGTGCGGGATATCCTTCCTTTTCCAGCATTGCCTTTACCGCCGGAATATGCCGGTCATAAATATGACAGTCGGCAATCACATGAACCAGCTCGCCGGCTTTCAAGCCTGCCACCTGCGCCATCATCATCAGCAGCATGGCATACTGGCATACATTCCAGTTGTTGGCAGTGAGCATATCCAAATCCGTATCATAAAACCCATTTCCCAAAATATCCAGGCATGTGGCCCGGTACAGTTCATCTGCTTTTGACATGGTGATTAACCCCTCTGTTTATATTCCGGGAAATACTCGGATACAAAATCCACATTTTCCACCTGGAAGGTCTTTCCGTTCAAATAAGCCAGCTCCCCCGATTCCGAAGTGAAGCAGAAGGTCAGCTTATACGAGTATAGCGCCTGATAATCGCGATCGAAATTTTTATTAAGCTTGCCGTATTTTCCGTCCCCCAGCAGAGGGTGGCCGGCGTGGGCAAACTGGGCGCGGATCTGGTGGGTTCTGCCGGTGATGAGCTTGCATTCTACCAGCGTCAAGCCTTTTCCCTCTGCCAGCACACGATAGTCGGTATGGCAGGATTTTGCGCCGGGCTGCGGTTTATCGCTGACAAACACCCGGTTCTTTTTGGCATCTTTAAACAGATACCCCTTTAAAGAGCCGCTTTTTTGCTTCAAGCTGCCCTCTACGATGGCCAGATACCGCTTATCCAGCTCCCGATCCTTGATCTTTTGGTTCATAACCCGCAGCGCCTCGGCGGTTTTTGCGGCGATCACAATACCGCCGGTATTGCGGTCAATGCGGTTGCACAGAGCCGGGGTAAAGGAATTTTCCAACCGTGGAACCCATTCCCGCTTCTGATACAAATAGGCCTGGATATGGTCGATCAGCGTTCTGCCGTACTCCGCCCCGTCGTGGGGATGCACCGCAAGACCGGGACGCTTATCCATCAGCAGAATGTGGTCATCCTCATAAACGATATTCAATTTCGGCGATGCCACCGTCAAAAACGCATTGTCCTCCCGGGGCGTATCGAAAAATTCATCGTTGATATAAAGCTGCAGCACATCCCCGGCCTGCAGCCGGGTATCCCGTTCCGCTCTGCCGCCGTTGAGCTTAATGCGCTTGATGCGGATATATTTTTGCGCCAAAGAGGCCGGCAGCAGCGGCACACTTTTGCTTAAAAAGCGATCCAGCCTTTGCCCGGCATCGTTGGTTCCGATCGTCAGTTCTTTCATTTCTTTCCTACCGTCTGTTCAAAATGCCGGTCGATCTGCTGGGTGAACTCCAGAGCGGGATTATAGCCCATCTTCCGCTGGCGGTTGTTCATAGCCGCAACCTCCAAAATCACCGCTAAGTTTCGGCCCGGTGTGATGGGAATGGTGTTCATCGGCACATTCACACCCAAAATCTCCATATGCTGCTCCTCAAGACCCACCCGGTCATAGACCTCCTGGGTGTTCCAGGGGACAATATTCACCACCAGGTCAATGCTGTTCTCCGCACGGACGGCGCCCATACCAAACAGCTTTGCCACATTGATAATACCGATGCCCCGCAGCTCCACATAATTGCGGATCAGCTCCGGCGCTGTACCAACAAGGGAATTTTCCGACACCTTACGGATATCCACCGCATCGTCGGCAATCAACCGGTGGCCACGCTTGAGCAGCTCCACCGCCGCCTCACTTTTGCCGATGCCGCTTTCACCAATGAGCAGCAATCCCTCGCCATAGACCTCCATCAAAACACCGTGGCGAGTTATGGACGGCGCAAGTGCTACCTGCAGATAGTCCACCACTCCGTTGATCACAACGCCCGTAGGTTCTTGGGAACTAAGAACCGTTACATCGTGTTTTTCGGCCATTTGCAGACATTCTTCATCTATCGGAAGACCCCGGGCAACAAGCAGCGCCGGGAATTTGTAGGCAAAGATCCTGTCGTAGCAGGCAAGCCGCTGCTCCCGGGCCAGTCCGGTCAGATAGCTGACCTCCGCATTGCCCATAACCTGCATGCGCAAAGGCTCAAAATGCTCCATATAGCCCACAAGCTGCAGGCCGGGACGGGACAAATGGTTCACTGTCAGCCGAACCTGCTCATAGTCCTTGGATTCATAGGCAATCTGAAGATGCATATGCTCCACCAATTCTTTTAATGCTATACCGTTGCGATTGGACATATGTGCCACCTCTTCCCTTTCTTTTTTACAATATTATAGCGGTCGCCCAGAGGAATATCAAACATTATTTTCAAAAATCTAAAAAATTTCCAAAAAAACACTTGCATTTTTCGTTATTGTCTGTTATCATATCAAAGCGTCTTGCGAAAGATGCAATTTTGTGAGCCATTTACGGATAGGAGGTGCAGAGAATGGCGAAGTGTGATTACTGTGGCAAGGGCGTTACCTTTGGTATCAAGGTCTCCCACTCCCACAGACGTTCCAATCGGGCATGGAAGCCCAACGTGAAGCGGGTCAAGGCCATTGTGAACGGTACTCCGTGCCACGTGTATGCCTGTACCAGATGCCTGCGTTCCAACAAGGTCGAGCGCGCTGTCTGATTTATCCGGCAAATAATATTGCGGTGTTGCAAATGCAGCACCGCTTTTTATTTTTTTCTTTACCTTTTTTCCGATATATGGTATTATGGTCTTACTCTATTATGGGGGAGAATGCAATGTCGAAAAATAACAAGAAATTGAAAAATACCGCCCAAAAGCGGCCAAGCGGTGCTTTTTCCCGTTTTCTTACGAAAAAAAGCAATATTTTGGATCCCGATCCCAATAAAAAGCAGTTTAACTACTGTATTTTGGGTTTTCTGATCCCCTTCCTGCTCACCGGACTGACCCTGCTGGTTCGGGCAATTGCCTATGAGGCCGGTTCCTCCCAGGTCTTTTCATTGCTGTATTCCGATGCCTACTACCAGTATTTCCCCTTCTTTGTCGATCTGCGGGAGTCCATTCTTTCCGGTGAGGGCCTGCTATACTCCTGGAATATGGGTATGGGCACAGACTATTTGGGACTGTACGCCTATTATCTGGGTTCTCCGCTGAACTGGCTGACTGTGCTGATTCCCGAAACCTGGATGCTGGATTTCTACACCTTCCTCGTTCCGGTCCGTTTGGGTCTTGCCGGTCTGTTCTTCTCCATTTTCCTGAAGCACACCTTCCGGCGCAATGATATCTCCATCGCCCTTTTTGGCGCTTTCTACGCAACCTGCGCCTGGGCCGTTGGCTATTTATGGAATGTAATGTGGCTGGACACCTTTGCCCTGCTGCCGCTGGTGGTTTTGGGTACTGTCCGCCTTCTGAAGGACCGCAAATTTATTCTTTATACCATCAGCCTGTTTTTTGCCATTGCCATTAACTATTATATCGGCTTTTTTGTTTGCATTTTTACCCTTTTGGTCTTTATCTGCTACGAGATTTGCCGCTGGAAGGGATTTAAGCGGTTTTGCATCGACCTGTGTCTAATGGCGCTGTTTTCCGCCATTGCCATCGGTATGACCGCTGTCATTACCCTGCCCGCCTACGCCAGCTTGCAGACCACTTCCTCGGCAGCAAATGAATTCCCGAAATGGAACGCAATGTGGATCACTGAGGACAGCTCTTTTGGCAGCTTTATCAAAGCAGTCACCAAAGTCGCCACCAACACCTATGCATCCGTTGAGCCGAATCACAAAGACTCTGCCACCAAAGGTGGCCTGCCCAACCTGTACTGCGGCGTATTTGCAGTTGTCCTGTCTATCCTGTTTTTGACTACGAAGCAGGTAAAAATGCGCGATCGCATTTGTGCGGCGCTGATGCTGCTGTTCTTAAACTTCAGCTTTATTTTTAAGGTTTTGGACTATATCTGGCACGGCTTCCACTTCACCAACGAGATCCCCAACCGTTTCAGCTTCCTGTACAGCTTTGTGATGCTGTATATGGCATACCGCAGCTGGCTGCTGCGGCGGCATATCCGCCTGTGGCAGGTCATCGTCACCGGTGTAATTACCATAGCCGGTATGCTCCTGAGCCCGGGTTTCAACGCTTTTGTGGATACGCTGACATCGGAAGGTTTTTCCGCTTCCCAAAAGATGATTTTCCCTCTGGTAAACGGCGCCTTGATTTTGCTTTATTTGGGATTTTTGGCTGTGATCGCCCTTCGTTCCCGCTCTGCCAAACATCAAAAATGGTCGCAAAAACGCCTTTGGTACAGCGGCCGTAAGCTTCGCAGAGCCATTGGAACCCTGGGATTGATTGCCGTTATCAGTCTGGAGTTACTCTATAATATTTTCTGCTTTGCTTCCGATGTAACGGTGCAAAATCTGGCAAGCTATCCCCGGGGCGGTGAGAACTCTGCCAAGATGATCCAATACGCCAAGGATCAGGAGGATGAGAACAGCTTCTACCGCATGGAGGTTGCCCAGCATCAGACCTACAATGACGGCGCGCTGAACGGCTTCTACGGTATCACCACCTTCTCCAGCGCCGCCAATGTGGATGTTACCAACTATCTGCGGGCCATGGGTCTGAGCGGCTACAAAACCTACAACCGCATCGCCTATTACGAAACCTCCCCTGTCAGCAATCTGTTTTTGAATGTGAAATATATTCTTGAACGGCAGAATTATGTAGAAAACAACCCCTATTTCACCGACATCCAATCCTCCGGCAAGGTGCATTTGCTGAAAAACAACTACTATTTGCCCATTGGCTTTATGGTTGATCCTGCTTTTGCCGATGTTCTTTTGGACGAAAACGGAGAAGTCACCGGAAGCGGAACCTTTGCCGACCAGAACAAGCTGCTCAGCGCCGCTTTGGGCCGGGAAGTCGCCCCCTTTACCCAGCTGCCGTCGGATTTGCTCAACATTTCCTCTAACAGCCATGTGACCCTGTCCGACGAAAACGGCACAAGCTGCTCCTATAACTCCACCTCCAAGGAGGGCAGAGTGTTCTACAACTTCCGCATTGACCGGGAAGGTCTTCTGTGTATCCGCCACAATATGCCCGGTAAGAACAAATTTACAGTTTCCTACAAGGCCGCAGACGGAGATTTTGTTAAGCTCCACGACGACACCCACAACGGACTTGCCTATATTTCCTCCATTTGCCAGGTATATCCCGGCGACGAGATACAAGTCACCATTGAGTGCAAGGCCAATGAATCCAAGAAGCTCGGTTTGACCGCTGCCGTTTTGAACGCAGATGTGATGCAGGGAGCCTACAACGAGCTTTCCCAGTGTGTTCTGAATGTGACCAATTTTGACCAGACGGTCATCATGGGCAATATCGACTGCCCGCAAAGCGGCTTGATGTACACCTCCATTCCCCTGTCCGGCGGAAACTGGCATGTTTATGTGGATGGCCAGGAGGCTGACATTACCCCCGTTGGCAACGCTATGGTGGGTGTGATGCTGGAAGAGGGCAGCCACGAGATCACCTTCCGCTATCAAAACAAGGCGCTGGCCATTGGTGCCGGTGTGAGCATCGGCTGCACTTTGCTGCTGATTGGCATTGTTGCTATGGTCTATTTTGTCCGTAAAAAAGACAACGGAAAATACGCCAAAGAAACTGCATAAAAATAACTCTCCGTCATTTGGTTGACGGAGAGTTTTTATGCCCAATGGGGGAGCTTTTCAAAGCGGCGGGGGCCATTCATTTCAAACTCCAGGCAGCAGGAGAATAGCATCGGCGCTGTTTCCTTTGCCCGGGAGCCGTATTTGTGGTCGCCCACCAGGGGATATCCGTGGCCGGAAAACTGGGCACGGATTTGGTGGCTTCTGCCTGTATGCAGTCGGATTCGCACCACCGAACATTCCCCGCAGCGCAGGCAGCGGTATGTTAAGCGCGCTTTTTTCACGCCGGAGCGCTCCCGATTTACGAGAAACACCTTATTTTTACGGCTGTCCTTAAACAGCAAGTCTGTCCAATCCCCTTCCGGTTCCGGCGTGCCGTGGACCATCGCCACATATTCTTTCACAAAGCTGCCGGACTGAATCTGTCGGGAAAGTTCTGCAGCTGCCTGGGGATTGCGGGCATAGACCATAAGTCCTCCCACATTCTGATCCAATCGGTGTACCGGCAGAAATTGCCCGCCCAGCTGCGTCTGCAAGGCTTGGGGTACTTCCCTTTCCGATTCCATCCCCACTGGCTTCACGATTACCGCAATTTGAGAATCCTCATAGACAATCTCCACTTTGCCACCTCCTCTTTCCCTTAGTATAACATATTCAAAAAAAATGTCAAAGCCGCTTGTTGCCTTTTCTTCACCAGCTATGGTATAATAGCCAAAATTCGATTAAATACAGAAGGATGAATGCTTATGTCCAAGAAAACGAAATCTCCTCTGCTGCTATTTTTGGGCTATTTTAAAAACCACAAGGGTCTTTTTGCCATTGATGTCCTGTGTGCAGTTCTGATCGCCGCGGTGGATCTGGCATTTCCCCTGATTACCCGTACCGCCCTGTACGATCTGCTGCCCAACAACCTCTACACCACATTTTTTGTCATTATTATCGCTTTGGTGCTGTGCTACCTGGTGCGGTCGGTTTTGCAGTTTATCGTTGCCTACTACGGCCACACCTTCGGCATCCGGGTGGAGGCGGATATCCGGGCAGACCTTTTCCGCCACTATCAAAAATTGGGCTTTGATTTTTATGACCGCAACCGCACCGGCCATTTGATGAGCCGGCTGACCACCGACCTGTTTGAAGTCACCGAGCTGGCCCACCACGGCCCGGAGGATCTGCTGACCTCCGGACTGACCATCCTGGGCGCACTGATCGTGATGGCTGTCATTCAATGGCGGCTGGCGCTGGTTGTGGGTCTGATGATCCCGGTTTTCCTCTTTGTGGTTATCGCCACCCGGCGGAGTATGAGCGCAGCTTCCAAAAATGTGAAGGCCAAAACCGGCGCTATCAACACCGAGATCGAATCCAGTCTTTCCGGTATCCGTACCGCCAAGGCTTTTGCCAATGAGGATATGGAAATCACCCGTTTTGACCGGGCCAACGCCCAATTTAAAACCTCGAAGCGGGAATTTCACAAGGCCATGGGCCGTTTTCACAGCTCTATGGAGTTTTGGCTGTGCAGTTTGAATGTGGCGGTGATCGGTGCAGGCGGTCTGCTGATTATGAACGGCAAGCTGGACTACAAGGATCTGATCACATTCACTTTGTACATTTCTGCCTTTATTAACCCTATGCGCAAGCTTGCCCACTTCTCGGAAATGTTTGCCAACGGCTTTGCCGGCCTTAACCGCTTCGCCGAACTGATGGCCACAGAGCCTACCTTGCAGGATAAAGAAGATGCCAAAGTGTTGCAGAATGTGTCCGGCGCTATCTGCGTGGAGGGCGTCAGCTTCGCCTATGACGGAGCTTTGGATGTGCTGCGGGATGTAAGTCTTACAATTCAACCCGGCGAAACTGTGGCCATTGTGGGTCCCTCCGGCGGCGGCAAGACAACCCTTTGTCAGCTTATTCCCCGGTTTTACGATGTTTCCAGCGGCGCAATTTCCATTGACGGTCTGGACATCCGGGATGTGACCCAGCAATCTCTGCGGCAGAACATCGGCATTGTGCAGCAGGATGTATTTCTCTTTGCCGATACGGTTTACGAAAACATTCGCTACGGTAAACCCGACGCCACCGAGGACGAGGTCATCGAAGCAGCCAAAAAAGCGGAAATTTATGAGGACATTTTGGCTATGCCCCAAGGCTTTAACACCTATGTGGGCGAGCGGGGCACACTTCTTTCCGGCGGTCAGAAGCAGCGCATCGCCATTGCCCGGATCTTCCTGAAAAATCCCCCCATTTTGATTTTGGACGAAGCTACCTCCGCGCTGGATTCGGTGACAGAATCCAAGATTCAAAACGCCTTCGATCAGCTGGCCCGGGGACGGACTACTTTGATCATCGCCCACCGGCTTTCTACCATCCGCGCTGCGGGGCGGATCATTTCCATTGCCGACGGCGTGATGGCAGAGTGCGGCACCCACCAGGAGCTTTTGGAAAAAGGCGGCATTTACGCCGACCTCTACCGCACCCAAAAAGGCAATTAATTTGGAATTTAGCGTATTTTGTAGGGACCGGCGTCCTCGACGGTCCTAAACAAATAAAAAAATTTGCCCATTGAGGTCAAATTTCTTTTCGGACAGTCCGGGAGGCCTGTCCCTACGATATCACCGATAAACAATGGCGGGTTGCAGAAATTGCAACCCGCTTTTGTATTACCAAGTAAATTTGTAAATAGTTTCGGAGTGGTATGCGTCCCCGGCCTTGAACACAGGCTGAGGCCAATCCGGATGGTTCATGCTGTCCGGGTAGAACTGGGTTTCCAGAGCTACGCCGCCGCGATATGTATAAATCACGCCGTTTTTGCCATTCTCGCCCCGGAGGAAATTGCCGGAATAGAATTGGATACCCGGGCAGTCGGTGGAGATTTCCATGGTTCTGCCGGATTCCGGGTCGGTCAGCACCGCACAGGGGTTAGCCTCGGCGTCAAAGTTATGGTCATAGCCGCCCTGGAGCTTGAAGCAGGGGTAATCCTCGCCCAAATCTCTGCCAATGGCCTTGGGAGTGCGGAAATCCATCGGCGTGCCATCCACAGGACGCAGCTCGCCGGTAGGGATGGATTCGGCATCGGCAACGGTATAGAACCGAGCCGGCATCATCAGAAGCTGGGACATAGCCTTTTCCGGGTGGTCGTGACCTGCCATATTGAAATAGGCGTGGTTGGTCATATTGAACACCGTATCCTGATCGGCGATAGCATCGTATGTGATGCGGAGCTGGCCACATTCTTCCAGGGTAAAGGTTACGGTAATTTTCGCGTTACCGGGCATTCCCTGGTCGCCGTCGGGACTTTCCAGACTGAAGCAGATCGCGCTCTGGGTATGCTCCTGCACTGTCCACAGACGGTGACCGTAGCTTTCCGGGCCGCTGTGGAGATTGTTGGAATTGTTATTGATGGGCATTTGCACAACTTTGTCACCCATGGGGAATCTGCCTTTTCCTACCCGATTGGCATTTCTGCCTACAGTAGCGCCAAAGAACGCGCCGTGGTGGTCGTAGCTGGCAGCGCTGTCAAAACCCAGCAGCACATCGGCAACATTTCCCCGGCTGTCGGGGACATAAAGCTGCACCAGTGTTGCGCCGTAGTCGCTGATTTTTGCCGTCAGCTGACCGCAGGAGATTTCAAATAAGCTGGCCTTTTCCCCATTCTTCAGTGTTCCGAATTCTGTTTTCATAAAACGCTTCCTTTCTGCCTTTAATTTCTACCCGATTATACATCATAAAACCTCAAATTGCAAATAGATTATCTATAACCAAAAGCGAGCATATTGCAGGTGCATATTTACTTGACAGTTTATTCGTTTGTGTATATATTTATATCAATAGATATCTTTTGAGATGTATAGCGATTTTCAAGAAAGGAGTGATACCTATGTATGTAGCACCTGAAATCAAAATCCTGCATACTCTGGCCAATGTAGCCGCTACCAGCACAGAACCCACCAGCACCACCGACCCTGACCTCTTACCCCCCGATCGTTGGTCAAAGGACTAATCCTGCTTGCTTAGCGTGAAAATACCGGGCATTTCTGCCCGGTATTTCTTTTTTATGCTCAGTATCCTAATGCAATCATAGAGCCAAACATCAATAAATAAATTACAAAAATAAACACCATTGCGACAAAGGATATAATCGCATTGATCAGACTCACACCAATCCCGGCAAAAGCACAGATAATGCCGGTTTTGGCCTTGGAAACGATTTGTGCGTCTTGAGCTGCACGGTTTTTGGCCAAAAAGCCGCAAATCAATGCCGCAACGGCTGAGGGCATACCTAACCCACTGGCAATACCCAGCACCTGGCTTCCCACAGCAACAAAGCCCAGAATCATAGAAATCAATCCCAAAATCTGATTGGAATCACAGCCCGTTTTCTTCAGCTGCGGATCTTCACCGCAATAAACACAGGACTTGCTGTCATCAGGAATTTGCTGACCGCATTTCATGCAATACATAACTACCTTCCTTTCTTACTGAAAGCATTTAGAAAAATCCGGGGATATGCTTTGGGATCGCTTCCCAAAGGACATAATCCCCGGACATTTTTTCAATTCAATTACTTCAAGGATTCCTCAACAGCAACAGCCACGGAGACAGTCATACCGACCATGGGGTTGTTGCCTGCGCCCAGGAAGCCCATCATTTCCACGTGAGCGGGGACGGAGGAAGAGCCGGCAAACTGTGCGTCACCGTGCATACGGCCCATGGTATCGGTCAAGCCGTAGGAAGCAGGACCGGCAGCCATGTTATCGGGGTGCAGAGTACGGCCCGTGCCACCGCCGGAAGCGACGGAGAAGTACTTCTTGCCCTGCTCGATGCACTCTTTCTTATAAGTGCCGGCAACAGGATGCTGGAAGCGGGTGGGGTTGGTGGAGTTACCGGTGATGGAAACGTCAACACCCTCGTGGTGCATGATGGCAACGCCCTCGCGGACATCGTCACAGCCGTAGCAGTTAACAGCAGCGCGCTCGCCGTCGGAATAAGCAATCTTATTGACGATCTTCAGCTCGCCGGTGTAGTAGTCGAACTGGGTCTGCACATAGGTAAAGCCGTTGATACGGGAGATTATCTGAGCAGCGTCCTTGCCCAAACCGTTCAGGATCACGCGCAGGGGCTCCTTACGGGCCTTATTTGCGCTGCGGGCAATACCGATAGCGCCTTCGGCAGCAGCGAAGGACTCGTGGCCAGCCAGGAATGCGAAGCACTTGGTCTCGTCACGCAGCAGCATTGCGCCCAGGTTGCCGTGGCCCAGACCGACCTTACGGTCCTCAGCGACGGAGCCGGGGATACAAAATGCCTGCAGACCGATGCCGATAGCCTCAGCAGCCTCAGCAGCGTTCTTCACGCCCTTGTTCAGTGCGATGGCAGCGCCAACGCAGTATGCCCATGCCACATCCTCGAATGCGATAGGCTGGATGCCCTTAACGATCTCATAGGGATCGAAGCCCTTATCCTGGCACATCTGGCGGCACTGCTCAACAGAGTTCAGGCCGTACTGAGCGAGGACACCATTGATCTTGTCGATTTTTCTTTCGTAACCTTCAAACAAAGCCATTTTCCTGTCCTCCTCTTATTCGTGACGGGGGTCGATGTACTTAGCAGCGCCGGCGAAACGACCGTAGGAACCCTTGGCCTTTTCCATAGCGACGTTAGCATCGTCACCCTTCTTGATGAAGTCCATCATCTTGCCCAGATTGATGAACTCATAACCGATGATCAGGTTGTCAGCATCCAGAGCGCAGCGGGTAACATAGCCCTCTGCCATTTCCAGATAACGGGGGCCCTTAGCCTTGGTGGCAAACATAGTGCCAACCTGGCTGCGCAGACCCTTGCCCAGGTCTTCCAGGGAAGCGCCGACTGCCAG
>JAFODZ010000038.1 GCA_017380435.1 Oscillospiraceae bacterium | reverse complement strand
GTTTACCTTACAAAGGCTCCCCTTGCAGGGGAGCTGTCACCGAAGGTGACTGAGGGGTGAACGGAGCCTCCGTAAACCCCTCCGGCTCGCCTTACGGCGACCCACCTCCCCTACAAGGGGAGGCTCTGGATGGCTTATGCGTTAGCATATAAATTCCAATTTATTTTCTTGCTATTTTTTTAGGAGACGGATATAATATAAGGTGAATAATTATAAGGAGAATCCGGCTGTGAATCGAAAACATATTCTTCTTTTGACCACCGGCGGCACGATTGCCTCTGTTGAGGGTGGACAGGGTTTGGAACCCCATCGCTCCGATGTGATGAATCGGGAAATTCAGCTTTTGCGCACATACTATGAGATTACCGTCCGGGATGTGATGTGCCTGGATTCTTCCAATATTCAGCCGGCCCAATGGCAGGAAATTGCGGCTGTAGTTTATGAAAGCCGGAAAGATTTTGACGGCATTGTGATCTCCCACGGCACGGATACCATGGCATATACCGCCTCAGCGGTGACATTTATGCTGCCGGGTATCGATTTGCCGGTTGTATTTACCGGCTCACAGCTTCCCCTGCTGGACATTCTCAGCGACGGCCCGGATAATCTGCGCACAGCTTTTGCTATGGCCGCATCGGGCATTCCGGGCGTGTTTTTGGCGTTTGATCGGAAGGTGATGCTGGGGTGTCGGGCTGTAAAGGTGCGGGCATCCGGTTTTTCCGCATTTGAGAGTGTAAACTCCCGGTATTGCGCGATGGTCAGCAATCGGGGACTGGAGTCAGATACCTCTATTTTACCGCCGCTGCGTCGGCAAGCGGAACTGAAAAATCAAATCAGCGACCAGGTGTTTTTGCTGAAATTGACACCCGGCCTCTCACCTAATGTGTTTGATGCCCTGGCTGCTATGGGTTATCGGGGAATTGTGGTTGAGGCTTTTGGACTGGGCGGCATCAATGTGCTGGGATCCGGTCTGGAGGGTATCCGCCGGGCGGTGCAAAAGGGCATCAGCATTGTGGTCACCACCCAATGTTTGTACGATAGCGCTGACTTGCAGGTTTACCAGGTGGGTCATAAGCTTTTGGAGCTGGGTGTGATCCAAGGCCGGGATATGACCACAGAAGCGGCGCTCACCAAACTGATGTGGGCGTTAGGCCAAGGTATGAACCAAGCTGAAATCACCAATCTTTTCTCCCGAAATCTCGCAGGAGAAATCACAATAGAAAATTGACAATTGTTCCAACTGAAAGGAGGACTTTTTATGGATCCTATTTATGTAACCGGTCACAGAAATCCCGATACCGACTCCATTGTTGCCGCCATGGCCTATGCCGCCCTGCGCAATGCGGTGGGCGACCGGGAATACGAAGCGGCTTGCCTGGGCCGTGTGTCGGACGAGACGCAGCTGGTTCTGGATCGCTTTGGTTTTAAGCCTCCCAAACGTATCTACAATATGTTTACCCAGGTGCACGACCTGGACTTTGATACCCCGCCGCTGCTGGATGCAGCCGTGACAGTGGATCGGGCATGGAAGATCCTGTCCAGCCAGAAAAATATGAACTCGATTCCCGTTTCCAATGAGGACGGTACGCTGTTCGGTATCCTCAGCCGTGAAGATGTGGCTCGATACAACATGGAACAGACCCTGTCCGGTATTTTGCATGATGTGCCGCTGTTTAATGTGCTTTCGGTTTTGGAGGGCAAGGTGCTCAATGCTGCCGGAGAGGATATCGACACCATTCAGGGTGAGGTGGCTATCGCGTTACCACAGAAGCAGGAAAATCTGCTGTTTCAGAGTGCCGATTCCATCGTCCTGTGCGGTCAACAGCCGGATATGATCCGCAGAGCGCTGGAAATGAATGTAAACTGCCTGGTTCTTTGCCAGGCGGAGCTGAGCGAGGAGCTGCGCAGCATGGAGACCACCACCTGCATCATCTCCACGCCTTTTGACGCCTACCGGGCATCCAGACTGATTTTCCAATCCATCCCTGTGGGCAGAATTTGCTCCACAGAGCATCTTGTGTGTTTCCACCTGAATGACCGGGTGGATGAGGTGCGGGAGCAGATGCTTCGCTTCCGCCATCCCAGCTATCCCATTTTGGATGAGGATGAGAAGGTCGCCGGCGTGTTGACCCGGTATCACTTGCTGCGTCCCCGAAGAAAACGGGTGGTGCTGGTGGACCACAACGAAGAATCCCAGTCTGTTCCCGGTTTGGATGAGGCAGAGATCCTGGAGATTATCGACCACCACCGTCTGGCAGACATTCAGACTTCTTCCCCTATTTATGTACGCAATGAGCCGGTCGGCTCTACCAATACCATCATCGCCGGAATGTTCCAGGAACGGGGGCTGATGCCCTCTCCCAATATGGCCGGTATGATGGCGGCAGCAATTCTGTCCGATACGGTTATGTTCAAATCTCCCACCTGCACCCAGCGGGATATCCGCACCGCCGAGCGGATGGCGCGAATCGCCAATATTTCTCTGGATGAACTGGGCAAGGAGATCTTCTCTGTGGCGGCAGAAAACCGCAGCGCCCGGGATGTGCTGTTCTCGGATTACAAGGAATTCCACATTGCAGGCCACAATTTTGCCGTGGCGCAGGTCACTTGCGTGGACAGTCCGGCAATGCTGGCCAGAAAAGAGGAATTTTTGGAGCTGATGGAGCAGACCCGGAAAGAAAAAGACTTCTCTATGATGATTTTGATGCTGACCGATGTGCTTCTGGAAGGAACGCAATTGGTTTATGTGGGCGATGAGGAGACAATTAGTCAGGCATTTAATGTCAAGCCGAAGGAAAACACGGCATTCCTGCCCCATATTATGAGCCGCAAGAAGCAGGTCATTCCGCTGCTGTCTGCAATGTGGGGCTAAGATGCAAAGGAAAACTGTCAAAATACAGGGTAGAAAAATCGTAGAATTTATGTTATAATAAATTGTTATTTCGGATAAGGAGGGGAATTATGGGATTTGACACATTGCTGGGAAATGACCGGCTGAAGCAAAATCTGACCGGTGCATTTGCCAGAAACCGGGTGTCCCATTTTTACCTGCTTTCCGGTCCGGCAGGCTCCGGCAAGAAAACGCTGGCCAGTTTGGTGGCTGCCGCCGCTCTTTGCAGCGGAGAGAATCGCCCCTGTTTGCACTGCGCCCATTGCCGCAAGGTTATGGCCGGTATGCATCCGGATTTTATCACCATCGACGATCCGGAGAAAAAATTTGTGCCGGTGGAACTGGTGCGCAATGCCCGGGCGGATGTGTTTATCCAGCCAAACGAGGCGGAGCGAAAAGTCTATCTGTTTCCCCGCGCCCAGGATATGCGTATGGAGGCGCAGAATGCTCTGCTGAAGATTTTGGAAGAGCCGCCGGCATACGGTGTGTTCCTGCTGTTGACGGATAATGCGGAAAAACTATTGCCCACAGTGCGCAGCCGGTGCACCGAGCTGGCGCTGCAGGCGTTGCCGGAGCATATTCTCCGCCCCGCTTTGGAAAAAGCCTGTCCCGCGGCTTCGCAGCAGCAGATCACCGGAGCCATCAACCGCAGCGGCGGTTATTTGGGCCAGGCCTTGGGGATTTTGGAAGAGTCAGAGGATGCCACCCAGACAACGACGGCCTTCCTGCAGGCCTATGCCGCGTCGGATGCCTATGGGCTGACGCAGGTACTGGCGCCGATGGAAAAATGGAAACGGGATATGCTGGTGGAGGAATTGGAGCGTTGGCTTCTGGTGCTGGCGGATGCACTTTCTGCCCGAAGCGGCAGTACCCCCACACAACCAATGGCAGATAAGATCTGCGTCAGCCGATCTGCGCAGGATCTGCTGCGAGCCATCGGTATTCTGCAGAAAGTCATCGACTATGCCCGCAGGAATATATCCCCCGGCGCAATTTGCGGCTATCTGCAATGGGAACTGCGGTAATATCCTTCCGCAGTTGACGCAGGAAAAATATAATCAAAAGGACTGCTGCAGGCCGACCGGCACCCGGTTTCCTTCAGCATAAAGGAGTACATTATGGAACAAACGATAAATAATGACCAGTATGCGGTCGTGGTGGATGTTCAGTTCCGTCCCGGCCAAAAGGTCTATTTCTTCGATCCCCGGGGCAAAAACTATGAAATTGGCGACCGGGTTATCATCGATACCGCCCGTGGCCCGGAATACGGAATTTGCACCGCCGGAAATCACACCGTTCCGCAAAACAAGGTAGTTGCCCCGCTGCGCCCGGTACTGCGCAAGGCAAATGCCCACGATGAACGGGCTATGGAAGAAAACCGGAAGATCGAGACAGATGCCATGCAGTTCTGCCAGGATCAGATCGTGGCGCAAAAGCTGGATATGCAGCTTGTGAGTGTGGAATGCTCCTTTGACGGGAGCAAGCTTCTGTTTTTCTTCACCGCCGATGAGCGTGTGGATTTCCGGGAGCTGGTGAAGAGTTTGGCATCGGCATTCCATACCCGCATTGAACTCAGGCAGATCGGTGTTCGTGACAAGGCACGGATGGTAGGCGGCCTGGGAATTTGCGGCCGACCCTTCTGCTGCGCTACATTTCTGGAGGAATTCGTCCCGGTGTCCATCAAAATGGCGAAGACACAGAATCTGAGTTTGAATCCCACAAAGATTTCTGGCACTTGCGGCAGACTGATGTGCTGCCTGAAGTATGAGCAGGAGGCCTATGAGGATTTGGTTAAAAACAGTCCGAAGGCGGATTCCTTCGTGGATACCCCCGACGGAAGAGGTACAATCACCGAGATTGAACTGCTGCGTCAGCGGGTCAAAGTGCGTATGGAGGCACAGCCGGAAACCGTAGGCATTTACCGAAACGACGAGATCGCTGTGTATCGGGTGGGTAAGGCAAAAAAGAATGATCCGCCTATTCCTGCAGATTGGGCGCCTATTTCCGGGAATCAAGCACCTCGCCGCCGCTTCGAAAGTGAAGAAAAGTTTATGGGTCTGGATGCTATCAAGTTCCGCTACAGCACCGATACGGTGGCTGAGAGTGTGGAGGAACAAAAGGCGGCAGAACCGGAAGTGGAAGCACCGGATGTGGAGTTGACCCAAGAGGTTAAGGAAAACCGCAATAGCCGCCGCAACAGAAGAAACCGCAAGGCGGGCAAGGTAGCCCAAAACCAAGCGGATGCACCCAAGAGCCAGAAGACTGCGCCCAAGCCGGAAAAGCAGGAAACTGCAAAGAGCGGAAAGAAGGAACATCCCAAGCAACCCAAACAAGAACCTTCTAAGCAGTCTAAGCCGGAAGCACCCAAGCAGAATGCCGGTGAGGATGCTCAGAAGAAAAAACACCATCACCACCGCCGCTACCATCACCGCAAACCTAAAACCGGCGAGCATAAAGAGTAAAACAATCCCCATAGCACCCAAAAGTGCTATGGGGATTTTGTGTATAGAAAAATCTCAATTATCCATTTTTATTCGGATATTCAAATCCACGATACCTTCAATGCCAGGGATAGTTCCTTCTGCGGTGTACTGCCAGTAATCCACCCGGTAGGGAAACTCCATAGGGGTATCATACATAGCCAGCCAGAAAGGAATATCCTGCAAAAAGGGAAGATCCATTTGTTCCAGTCCCTGGTAGGCGTTGAAATAGATCATGGGCTGAAGACCTGCGTTTTCGATGATATTGCAAAAGCTTACGCAGCACAGATTCAGCATATACGGGTCAATCCCGTCGGTGCGGGAGCCTTCGCCACCCCATTCCCAGTCGTATGCCACCGGTTTGTCCAACTCCCAGTTGGCAATTTGATCCAGCACAAACCAGGCTTCCTCCTCGGCTTCTTTCGGGGTCACAGCCTGGGAGTAGAAATAGGCGCCTACCTGCAATCCGGCATCTTTTGCGCCTTGGTAGTACTGCTGTGCCATTTCGTCGGCATATAGTTTGCCTTCCGTAGTACCCCGACTGCCTACCCGGATAAACACAAATTCCACGCCGGCGGCCTTGACCTGCTGCCAGTCAATTTCCCCTTGATAGAAGGAAACATCAATGCCGGTTTCGTAGTCCGCCGTCAGACAAGACATAAACCCGTTTTCGTCCAGCTGGAAATCCTCAGGATTGTAATAGCTTGCGGGCAGCGTTTCCTCGGGAGTTTCCGGGGGCGGAGGCGGCTCGGCGTTATTCATCGCCGCATAAACGCCAACCAAAACCAAAAGCATAGCTGCCAGCACGACAATGGAAATCCACAAAAGCTGTTTTTGATTTATTTTTTCTTTCTGTTTTTGCATTTTGCTCCTTACGGTATTGCTTTAAATTTTGGGTTCCTTGGCTCCCTCGTTTTGAGGGAGCTGGCAAATTGCCGACTTTAGGCAATTTGACTGAGGGAGTTTTATCGCCTGTAATTCTCATGTACAGCGCGATCAATTGCGCTGCACACTTCATAGAAATTCCGTTCCACATCTGTATTACAGAACCCAATAACCTTCATTCCATATTTTTTCGTAGTCCTCTGGCGCGGGATATATTTTTGCGTTCGTATGGTATTTTGAACTCCCCCTGTCAGCTTCGCTGACATCCCCCTCAAAACGAGGGGGACGAGATTTCTGCTTATTCTACAATGGAGATGGGCCGCAGGACGCTATAGCCGTCGTAGCGGGTATCGTGGTTTTCTGCAAGGAACATGATCCGAGCAGCGGGATTGTCGATTTCGATGGCTTGGGCGGCGGATTCTGCATCTGCCGCAGAAACATCCTGCAAAATGATCCGGCTCTTGCCCTCGGGGAAGGCGAAGGGTTGTTTGATACCAAAGGAGACTGTAAAGCCGTTGGCACCGCAGGTGTTGACTAATGTTTGCGCAGCTTTTGCCAGGGATTCAGCCTTATCCTTTTTGAATACGATGCTTTCAGCCTCGGGGAAGTAGAAATCGGTGAAAACCACTTCGTCAAAGCCTAAGTTTTTCAGCTCACTGGCGATCTGCACCAAATAGGTAATCGTGCCATCCTTGGTAGGATCCAGCCAGTAGCAGCCCATAGAATCCATCCACAGGTAACCGGCAGCCACCGGCAGGCCGTTTTCCACATGGTTCAAGCCAAACATTCTGTCCCGCAGGGCAGGAACCCGGGCGATGGTGTAGTGCTTGCCGCTGTTAAGCTGCTTGATCAGCGCGTCCATAGCCTCAGTATCGATATCCACATTCCGTTCCTCGCTGGCATAGGAGGAATAGGCGAATGTGCCGTAAATACTCTTCACATCGATCATCACAGCGGATTCGGCGGGAACTTTCTTCACCTGCTCTAAAACATCGGCAAAGTTCTGCTCCAGATCCTGGGTGGAAATGTAGTAGCCGGTGATCTGTTCCAGTTCCTTTTGAGCGTAGGGAGAATCGGTGCCGTCGTGATAGTAGAGGGAAATGGGATTCTCAATTACCGGTTTTTCCACCTTTACACCGGAGATCTGACTGGAGGATTGGGAAAAGTCCAGCTTGATCCCGTCCCGGGTATAGACCACATAGCGGTTAAGCCAGAAAAATCCGATCACGATGGCCACGGCGGCCAGTACAAGGAATACCAGCATGCATTTTCCCAGCCGCTTCAAAAAGCTTCTGGTGCGGTAGGGTATGATCATAGATGCTTCCTCACTTTCAAGCTTCGCCAGTCCTCTTTTGCTTTTACGGCAACTATGGACAGGCCGGCTTTTTCAATGGCCTGGCGCACATCCTCCAGCCGGGTATCCAGAATACCCGACAGTAGAAGAATGCTGCCTTCTTCCAAAAATTGGGGCAGAATCGGTGCAAGACTGATGATTACATCGGCGACAATGTTCGCCAGCACCAGATCGTAATGCTCCTTGCGCAGCCGGCTCATCAAATTCTTGTCCGCAGTCACATTGCCGGTCAGCGCTGTAAATTCCGGTGCGGAAAAATTGTTGTAGGCGGCGTTTTCCCGGGCAATGTCCTCAGCCTTGGGGTCAATATCCACGCCGGTGGCAGATTTTGCTCCCAGCCGCAGAGCAGCAATGGACAAGATTCCACTGCCGCTGCCCAGATCCAGGCAGTTTTTGCCCTGCAAGTCGATTTCCTCCATAAATTCCATCACCATCTGGGTGGAGGGGTGCGCGCCGGTGCCGAAGGTCAAACCGGGATCCAAAATGATGGGAATGCGGTTCTGATGGTCATCCCGCCAGTAAGGCAGAACAATCAGCTTTTCTCCAACCGGCTGGGGCGGATAGTTGTCCTTCCAGCTTTCCTCCCAATCCACAGGGGCAAGAGAGGTGACGGTCAGTTCCAGAGAGCCTAAACTGTCGCCGTGCTGCTCTTTCAGAGATTGCAGCAGGCTTTTCAGCCGGGAAAGACCGGCGGTATCCTCTTTTTCCAAATACAATTTAATTTGGGAAAGACCCTCCAGCTGGGCCTGCAATTTTTCATCAATGTAGTCCCAGTAGGCCCGATTTTCGTCCAAAAAGGATTCAAATTCCGCTTGGTCTTCAATCACCAGATCCGCAAATCCGCCGGCAGTGAGGTTAGATGACAGCGTATCAATTCCCCGGCTAACCGCGGAAATTGTCAATTCCAAATATTCCATAATAAACTCCTGCAAAATGCTCATACTTTTCTGCTTATCATTATAACTTAGTTTCTTTTAAAGAGCAACCAAAAAAATTATACCAATCATGTAAAATACTTGCTGCCCTAAATCGGAATTTATCTTACGAATTACCTGTAGGGGCGAACTGTGTTCGCCCGCGGGCGTTCAAAGAACGCCCCTACGATTTTATACGATAGATCATAAGGCAAACTGTCGGGGGTGCTGGTTGTTCGATGATTGACAATTATTTCGGAAAACAGTATAATTTTATTGATATGGGTGGAAAACCCGTAACGGAAAGGAATGAAAATATGGATCAAAAATATGATGCCTTATTTACCCCCTGGAAGATTGGCGATGTGGAGATCAAAAACCGCATTGTGCTGTGTCCTATGGGCGGTACTTCCCTGTTTGGCTGGTTTGAGCTGACCGGCTGTAAATTTGACAAAGAAGCGGCCAATTTCTTCCTGGAAAGAGCCAAAAACAATGTGGGTCTGATCATCCCCGGCATTGCCCCCCTGCGGGATACTTTTTGGGGCAAATGGCTGTGGCAGAATCCCAAGATGTTTGAAGATCTGAAGGAATTTATGGACGAAATTCATAAGACCGGCGCCAAGCTGTTCATCCAGCTTACCGCCGGTATGGGCAGAAGCTGGGCTATTACCGAGCTGATCGCCCCGCTGCACAAAAATCCTGTGACCCGTACGCTGCTCAAGCCGGTGCTGGACACCAGCCACGAGTTGGCTGCGCCCAGTCCCCTGCCCTCCCGTTGGGCGCCGGACATCACTACCCCGGAAATGACCAAGAAGCAGATCCACGAGATCATCGAAGCCTTTGCCAAGACGGCCAAGCTGTGTATGGACGCCGGTGTTGACGGTGTGGAGATCCACGCCGTTCACGAAGGCTATCTGCTGGATCAGTTTACAATGGAATGGACAAACCACCGCACCGATGAATACGGCGGCTCTTTTGAGAATCGCTACCGCTTCCCGGTGGAGATCGTCAAGGCTATCAAGGCTACTTGCGGCGAAAAATTCCCCGTTTCTCTGCGCTACTCTGTAGAGAGTAAGGTCAAGGACTTCCGTTACGGCGCGCTGCCCGGGGAAGTCTATGAGGAAAAGGGCCGCTGCATGGCAGAGTCGGAAAAAGCTGCCAAATATTTGCAGGATGCCGGCTATGATATGCTCAACGCCGACAACGGTACATACGACTCCTGGTACTGGGCGCACCCGCCTATGTATATGCCCCAGAACTGCAATCTGGAGGATGTTGCCCACATTAAGCAGTTTGTGGATATCCCCGTGGTCTGCGCCGGCAGAATGGAGCCGGATGTGGGCGCACAGGCTGTGGCAGAGGGCAAGATCGACGCCGTGGGCGTTGCCCGTCAGTTCCTGGCTGACCCGGAGTGGATCACCAAGCTGATTGAGGATCGTTTGGAAGATATCCGTCCCTGCATCTGCTGCCACGCCGGCTGCTTTAACTTCTCCTCCTCCAACGGTCACGCCAACACCCAGGATCTGTCTGATACTATGCATCTGGCCCGCTGCGCCATCAATCCGCCCACTATGCAGACCGGCAAGTATTACTTAAAGCCTGCGAAAAAGGCAAAGAAAATCGCCGTCATCGGCGGTGGTATCGGCGGTATGGAAGCGGCTATCGTCTGCGCCAAGCGGGGACACAGCGTAACGCTGTACGAAAAGAGCGGCGTTTTGGGCGGTGTGTTTATTGCCGCTGCTGCTCCCTCTTTCAAGGAAAAGGACCGGGATTTGATTGCCTGGTACCGCCGGGAGATTACCAAATACCCCATCGAAGTGAAGCTCAATACCGAAATCACCGATGTGGCATCCCTGGATGCTGACGAGGTGATCGTGGCCACCGGCTCCAACGCCAACCGTATCCCCGTCCCCGGTATTGACAACGGCATTCAGGCCATCGACTTCCTGCTGGGCGAAAAGCAGGTCGGCGACAAGGTGGTCATCATCGGCGGTGGTCTGACCGGCTGTGAAATTGCCTATGAACTGTACTTGCAGGGCAAGCAGCCCACGATTGTGGAAATGATGGACGATTTGATCGTTACGAAGGGCGTGTGCCTTGCTAATACCAGCTTCCTGCGGGACTTCTTCAAGACCAACCAGGTTCCCGTGCATCTGGAAACTAAGTTGACAGAAGTCCACGCCGATGGCGTAACGGTCATGGATAAAGAGGGGAAGTCCTTCAAGATCGATGCCGATTCCGTCATTCTCTCCACAGGCTACCGCAGCGCCCCCGTTGCCCAAAAGAGCAAGCACATCCACTTGGTTGGCGACTGCTCCAAGGTGGGCAACCTGCGCTCTGTCATCTGGCAGGCCTGGGATGTAGCAATGAGGCTGTAATGTTTTAAAATCTACCGAAAATTGTCATCCTGAGCGAATGCGAAGGATCTACGCACCACCGAAATTGCGAAGATTCTTCGACTCGCCTGTGGCTCGCTCAGAATGACACAAAAGGAGGAAAATATGTTTTTAACCGATGAACAACAGGCTATTTTGAATGGCGAAAAAGGCGAAACCATGGCCAAGGTTATGAAAACCCTGGTCATGTACGGCGAAGCCTTCGGCGCAGACAAAATGGTGCCTGTCACTTCCCAATACAATCACTTGGTTACTTCTTTCGGTCTGAAGATGATCTCTCCGGTTTACGAGCTTATGAATCAGCTGATCGAAGCCGGCGCGATTTCTCAGCAGAAATTTTCTATGGACCCCCGTCCCTTGGACAAAAATGTTCCCGCTAATTTCCTGCAAAACTTCATTTTCAACAATTTTATGTACTCCAAGCAGGATTTTTATGAAGGTCAGCTCAAGCAATTGGGTCTTTTGAATGAAGATGCCTTTACCTGCGCCTGCTATCTGGATCAAGTTGGCAACAAGCCTCAAAAGGGCGAGGTGTTAAGCTGGGCAGAGTCCTCTGCGGTTGTCTATGCCAACTCTGTTTTGGGCGCACGGTGCAACCGCAACTCCGGCATTATGGACATTATGGGTTCTATTGCCGGTTGCGTACCCCATTTTGGCCTTTTAACCGACGAGGGCAGAAAGGCTACCTGGATCGTAAAAGTGGAAACCACGAAAAAGCCGGAGGCCCAGCTTTTAGGCTCTGCCATTGGCATGAAGGTAATGGAGGATGTTCCTTACATCTATGGTATGGACAAGTGGCTGGGAACAGAGCTGGATGATGCCGCCTGCACTTACTTAAAGGACTTCGGCGCTGCTACCGCTTCCAACGGCGCGGTGGGTCTGTACCATATGGATAAGCTGACCCCCGAAGCAGCAGAACAGGCAGAAGCCTTGATCTGCAAGGGCGCACAGGTTTATGTGATCGACGATGCAGAGCTGCAAAGGGTGCAGGACAATTACCCCGTAATTTGGAAAAATCCCGATGCCAAGCCCAAGCTGTGCTTTGTGGGTTGCCCCCATATGAGCCTGCAACAATTAAAGGACTGGACTGACCGGGTGGAACAGGGTCTTGCCGAGACCGGTAACAAAAAGGTGCTGATCCCCACGGTGTTTACCACCGCCCCGGGCGTGAAGAAGGAGTTTGAAAAGACCGATTATGCCCAGCGGCTGAAAAAGACCGGCGTCATTCTCTCCGACATCTGCCCGCTGATGTATATGAATAACCCCCTGTGCGGCAAAATGCCGGTCATCACCTGCTCTAACAAGCTGCGCACCTACACCACCGCCCGGTTCTACACCGAAGACGAAATTCTTGTAAAGATTACGAAGGGGGGCAAATAAGATGCGCCAGTTTCAAGGAAGAATCGTTACCCCCGGCACTGTTACTGCCAAAGCTGTGGTGACCCACGGCGGTCTGAATACCCTGGCCTCTTTCCAGAAGGCATTGCAGTTCGGCGATAAAAACGCCACCTGCGGCGATCAGAACAACCCCGATCTGTACGGCAAGGCCATGGCGGGAAAAGCGCTGTGCCTGCCCCAGACCATCGGCTCCACCACCGGCGGCATGGTGATCTATTGCGCCTGCGCCATGGGTCGTCAGCCTGCCTGTATGTTGTTCTCCAATCCTATTGACTCCCTGGCAGCAGCCGGTTCTATTCTGGCATCCGTCTGGCTGGACGGTGTGAATATGCCGGTAGTTGACTCCCTGGGCGAAGAATTTTTGAACTATGTCCGGGATGATATGACCATCACCGTCAAAGACGACGGCACAGTCTGCGTAGAATAATGCATAGATTTAGGGGTGTTGCACATTTTGCAACACCCCTATAAGTATGTCTTATGAAAGTAGGGGCGGATATCATCCGCCCGCTAATTATTTATTTGCTTGTATTTTTTGTGGCGCAGTTGTATAATTTTAGCAATGTTACGGAGCGTAACATTGCTGTTACGGTGCGTTGCTTGTGCATCTGAGCCTGCTGTGATAAGCTGAGGACAGCAAATGCATAAGGAGGAAATGAATATGACATTTGGAGAAAAATTGAAGAACGCCCGGTTGAATGCAAAACTGTCCCAGGAGGAGCTGGCAACCAAAATAAGTGTATCCCGATCTGCTATCGCTAAGTGGGAGACAGATAAAGGTATGCCCGATGTGGCAAACCTCAAGGCTATTGCGTTTGCTTTGAATGTGAGCATTGACTATTTGTTGGACGACGGCACAAAGCTGGAATTGTCAATGGTTCGGGAGCCTGTGGATTTATCAAAGTACAAAAAGGGTATCAAAAAGGCCAAAAAGGATAGATTCATCCGGGAGAAATATCCCAATGCAGAGATTATGACATTGCTGGCAGAAGAAAAGCGGACAAAGGGCGAAAAAATTGTAGATGGATTGATTTTTTGGCTGACACCCCTTTGTGAAGTGATCCCGTTGGCCAAGGGACTGAACAATCTGGATAATGAGTTTTATCTGGTGAACAACGGACAAAGACAATATCTGGTTGTGGTGACAAGCGAGTTTATGGAATCCCGTGAGCTGGCAGAGCCGATTACAAGTAAAAAATTCGAGATTGGCAACTATAAGTTTATTAATTGCGGACCGATCCATTATGCATAAGAACAGCCGCTTCCGACAAGGAAGCGGCTGTTTTTATGCAGTTTGAAGTTTTTTGATTCGCCGGTGAAAAATCGTAAGATTATCCGGGGGAGGTTTCAGCGCAGATCCTGCGCGGTAAAATACTTTTTCAGCGGCACATACAGCACACCTGCCACAGCCAGAGAAAGAACAATGCAGGGGATCATATAGGTTCCGTTGTAAACCAGAGAGTACAGCTCCGGATTGGAGAATGAGCCGAAGTACAAAATTTCTGTGGGGGCGACGATGCGGTAAAGGGTTGCGCCGCTGATAAAATGCATTAAGAAGCGGGCAAAACCGCCCACCAGAATGCCGGGGAAAATGCCCCATTTTTTGCCGCGGAAAATACCGGCAAAGCCAAGCATCGTATAGGCCAACAGATAGTCCAACAGCATACATTGCCAGCCCCAGGCGTATGCGCCATCTAAGAGCAGTTGCAAAAGTCCCAAAGCAAAGGCTGCTAAAAGACCTTTGCCCAATCCCCAACGCACTGCGTACAGGCAGATGGGGAACATAACAAATGTGATGGAGCCGCCCTCAGACAAGCTGGGGAAAAACTTCAGATACCCCAGGATTTGTGCAAGTGCGATCATCAGCGCACCTTCCACAAGGGACAAAATGGCTAAGTGCAGTTTGGACTTTGATTTGGTTTTGTTTTTGTTTTCGATTTCGGTTGACATTTTAAATACCTCCTAAAAAAATAACCGCATTGCAACCCGTCAAGGTGCAATGCGATACAGAAGGTATCTATTTTGCATCTTTTCCTACGACGGTACTGACCGTATCAGGTTCACGGGTCAAGGCAAGGAAGCCTCATCTCAGCCGGTCATATCCGGCACCCCGAAGACGAAAATTACAATGTGATGTACTTATTATATCCCAACAGCGAAAAATGTCAAGAATTTTTCCCATAAGAACATAAATTGGAATTTATCCTATACCTGTAGGGGCGAACTGTGTTCGCCCGCGGGCGTTCAAAGAACGCCCCTACGATCTTATACGGTAGTTGATGCTATAAACAATCATTTACAGTGTTTGTTTCTATGTAAAAAGGGTGTCTCAGATTTCTGAGACACCCTTTTTATATTTCCTTGTACATCATACCGGCATCATCCTTGCGGACATTGTCGGCAACCTGAACCACTTCCACCGCTACGGTGCGATTACCCAATGCGATCTCAATACGGTCGCCGGGTTTTACTTCATAGCTGGCTTTGGCTATCTTTCCGTTGACCGAGATCCGCCCGTTGTCACAGGCTTCATTGGCCACGGTTCGGCGTTTGATGAGCCGGGAAACCTTCAGGTACTTATCCAGACGCATCTTACTTCGCGACGGCGTCCTTCAGAGTCTTGCTTGCCTTGAAAGCGGGCAGCTTGGTAGCGGGGATCTGGATGGTTTCCTTGGTACGGGGGTTGCGGCCAACGCGAGCTTCACGAGTCTTGACTTCGAAGATACCAAAGCCGGAAACGTTAACCTTGTCGCCCTTAACCAGGTTCTCGGTGATGGAGTCGATAGTGGCGTTGACAACCTTCTCGGCGTCCTTCTTGGTCAGGCCGGTCTTTGCAGCAACAGCTGCGATCAGTTCAGTCTTGTTCATAGTGAATTTACCTCTTTTCCAATAATTTGGTACTTAACAATACCATATATTTCGCCAGAATGCAAGGGTTTTTCGCATTTTAGCGGTTTTTTTTACAATTTCAGAAGCTTTGCGATTTTTTCGCCCTTGGGAAGGAGCATACAGTCTTCCCGTTTGATGGATTTGGTGAGAACTATGCCAACTGCGTAAACCACAACACCGACGATGATGGGAATGCCGCACAGTAGAGTGTTGCTGGTGATTCCGGCAAACCGTACAAGACCCTGGTGAGTCAGATATACGCACACGCCCATAACTCCGGCAGGGAGCAGGGAGTGGACAAGACCCAGCAGCAGCCGGGGCTTTTGGGGAACCATAGTTCGGAGACACACAAGGTTCAAAATGACGATAGCCAAGTAGCACACCAAGGAGCAGAGCGGTACGCCCAGAATGCCGATGGCGGGCGTGCCGGTGACAAAGTACAGAGCAACCAGCTTAGCGCAGCCGCAAATCAGCGTGTTGATGACCGGAATATGAACCTTGCCGTGGGATTGGAGCAGAGCATTGGTGAACATCATCGCCGCATAGACGAATACGCAGCCACCCAGAATTGCCAGCATCTGACCGGCAAGAATCAGCTTTTCGCCGGTATAGCCTCCCAGCATCCCCATAATGGGGGTAGCCAGCACTGCCAGACCCACTGCGCAGGGCGCTGCCATCAAGCCGGTGATCCGGGCAGCAGATTCTTCTGTAGAGCGGACAGCTTTATGATCGCCCAATGTCAGATAGGCCGTAATTGCCGGCAGAACACTGGTGTTGATGGGGATGATCAGCTGGCAGGGCATATTGAAAATGGAGTAGCAGAAGTCATATTGCCCCTTCAACGAGGAGGCCATCAGAGAGAAGTGGGTATCCGGCGTCCATTCCTTCAGAGCCATCACAGCAGGCTCAATCTGGGCAACCAGTCCGGTATCCACCTGCCCGATTGCAAACAGATGCTCGATCTGTCCTTTGTAAACGCCGATCTCCAAAAGTGCCAGAAGCTCCATACCCGCAGAGCCGATGGTAATGGGGATGGCGATGGAAAGCAGCTTGCCCGCGGTACGGCGGAAGGAATCCACTTCCTCAGAGGAAACCTCCAGCTCTGCATATGCCCGCTTGAAGCTGGAATGCAGATACAGCGAGGAGATCACGCAGCTTACGGTTACACCCAGGATGCCGCCGGCTGCTGCCCAGGCCAGAGAACTGGTCAGTTTCATAAACAGGTATGCGCCCGCAAGACCTACAATCAGCTTAAAAAAGGCTTCCAAAACCTGGCTGACGGAGGTGGGAGTCATATTGCTCTGCCCCTGGAAGAAGCCTCGGTAGGCGGACAGAAAACCCATTAAAAGGGCGCAGGGAGATAGGAACAAAATGGAAGTCCAGGCACCGGGATCCCGGAGCATTTGGGCAAGGAAAGTACAGAACAGCGCCATAATCAGCGTGCTGACAAGGCCAATTGTGAGGAAAATTCCCTTGGCGGCCTTGTAGATTTGCCGCACTTGGTTGTATTTGCCCAGCGAATAGGCTTCGCTGATCATCCGGCTGGTGGCGATAGGCAGGCCGGTGATGGAGATGGTCAGAAGCAGATTGTAGATCTTATAGGCGGTGTTGAAATAGCTGAAGCCTACATCGCCTAAAATATTTTGCAGAGGGATTTTATATACTGCGCCGATGATTTTAACGATAATGACCGATATGGACAGCAGCGCAGCGCCCTGCAGGAAATTTTGCCGTTTTTCAGATTTTGCCATAGCTTACTCCTTTTCCGCAAACAGACGGTCCATGCCGTAGCCGGTCAGTTCTTCCACGGCGGTCTTCAGATCCAAAGTCGGGAACTGACCGTTTTGGTAGAGGATCTTACCCTGCACCATCGTCATAGCCACATCGCCGCCTTTGGCGCTGAACACCAGACTGCTGATGACATTGTGACAGGGGATCAAATGGGGGGCGGAAAAATCCACCAGGGCAATATCCGCATCCATACCCACCTTCAGCATACCACAGCTGCCGCTGCGGCCCTGCGCCCGTGCGCCACATACGGTTGCCATCATCAGCACCGCGGAAGCGGGCATAGCTGACGGCTCTCCGGCGTTGACCCGCTCTGAGAAAGCGGCAGCGCGCATCGTTTCGAACATATCCAGGTTGCCACTTTCCAAAGCACCGCCGGTACCCAGCGCCACATTCATTCCGGAACGCACCGTTTTGGCAATGGGGGTGGCAGGTACGCCTGCCTTGGCGTGGGCGATGGGAGTGGCTACAGCGGTGATCTTTTTCTTTCCCAAAAGTGTCCGTTCTTCGTCGGAAAGGGCGTTACAGCCGGCAGCGGTAGCAGGCACATCAAACAGCCGGTGGCAGGCAAGAAGCTCGCCGCAGCCAAGGCCGGTGCGGTCTAAGCAGTCTTCAGTTTCTGCCTGGGTTTCTGCCAGATGCAGCTGCACACCAAGACCTTTTTCCTTGCAGTAGTCGGCGATGCCCTCCCACAAAAGATGGTTGCTGGTATAGGGAGCGTGGATGCCACCGTCAATTTTAATCCGGCTGTGACCTTGCCATTTATCAGCAAGGCGGCACAGCTCCCGGCATTGCTCGTCGGTTTCAAAGTCAAAATCCTCGCAGTCGCTGATATAGCGGTAGGCGGAGAGGGCAATATTGGCCTTGATTCCGGCTTCGTCCGCGGCCTCAGCAGTGGCACCGGGGAAGTAGTACAGATCGGAAACGGAGGTAACGCCGAACCGCAGACACTCGGCAATTGAGATGGTGGCGGCGGCTTTGGCGGTTCGGGCGTCCATTTTGTCCTCTTTTTGCAGCTGAGTTTGCAATGCCTGGGAACGGCTTTCGTCGTCGAGAAGGTTGCGCAGAGCAGAGGTGGCCAAATGGGTATGGCAGTTAATGAGGCCGGGAATGGCGACCATACCGGTGCCATCGATGATCGTGGCAGGCTGTTCCTGCGGTGCGGATTTGGAGATAAAGGAAATTTTACCCTCTTTTATGCCCAAATATGCACCAAACAGCACATCCATATGTTCGTTCATAGTGACGATCGTCACATTGGAAATCAGAGTATCCAAAAAATAACACTTCCTTCGTTAGAAGATAAATGATTGTTTATAGCATTAACTACCGTATAAGATCGTAGGGGCGTTCTTTGAACGCCCGCGGGCGAACATAGTTCGCCCCTACGGGTAATTTGTAAGGTAAATTCCAATTTACAGGCTTTGCAGAAGCTGGAATAACTGGGTTTTATGTTCGATGACTTTATCAAACTGGTCAATATACTGTTCCGGGAATTTAGGGTTATTGAACCGCTCAATGCGGTAATTCGGGAGATTGACCTTGCTCATACCGCCGCCGCCCAGAGATACGATGGAATGCAGTTCCTCCATCATATAGATATTATACAGACAGTCCCGGTTATCACGGCTGTAGCCAATATTTTCGTAATTACCCGCCATATATTTTTGGCGGTAGAGGTAATAGGGACGGTAACCGGCGCTTTCCAAAGCCTTGCGGCTATAGTCCAGCATTGCGCCAACCTCCTGCCGGGAGGGCAGATTTTTCCGGGATTCAAAGAGATCGGCACCTTTCTTCAGCGCCAGAGTATGCACCGTAATATTGGACGGATTCATAGCAATCAATTCGTCCAGACTTCGGCAGAAGCCATCATAGGTATCCTCCGGCAGTCCGGCGATCAGATCCATATTGATGTCGGCAAAACCGGCATCCACGGCCTGTTGATACACCCGGCGTACATCCTGGGCGGTATGGGGACGGCCGCAGGCAGCCAGAACGGAATCGATCATGGATTGGGGGTTAATGCTGATTCGATCTGCCCCGTATTCCCTTAGCACATTCAGCTTTTCCGGGTCTAAGGTATCCGGCCGGCCGCCCTCTACAGTAAATTCCAGGCAGCGGCTCAGATCAATATGCTCCTTGATGGTATAAAGAAGAAGCTCCAGCTGCTTGGCAGATAAGGTAGTGGGAGTACCGCCGCCAATGTACAGACTGCGCACGGTGATGCCGCTTTCTTGCAGCAGTTTTCCCGTAAACGCAATTTCCTTCAGAAGGCACTGAAGATATTCTTCCAGCAGCGCTTTTTTCTTTCCGACAGTGCGGCTGACAAAGCTGCAATAGCTGCACCGGGTAGGGCAAAAGGGTATGCCCACATACAAAGAAATATCCTGAGGCCGGGTAAGCGCAAAGGCCTCCACCGCTGCCCGGGAGCAGGTGACGGCCAGCTTTCGCCGATCCTCAGTGACATAGTATTCGTTTTTCAAAAGGGCATCGGCTGATTCGGCTGTGCCGCCCTCCAGCATATGCCGGGTAGATAGCTTGGTGGGCCGCACACCGGCCAATCCGCCCCAGGCCGGGTACTCCGGCAGGTGGGGAACAGCGGCGTCAAAATAGCTTTGCCGCAGGCAGCGATAGAAAATCGTAAGCGTTTCCTCGGCGGTGTCCAGTTGCCGATGACCGGTGGTGACCAAATCGCCTATGGTGATCTGGGTATCAAACCGGATGCCATTACCCTCCCGGGTAACGGTGCTGACAGCGCTGCCGGGGGCATCCACCCCAAAAAGAGCAGTTTGCAGTTGTTCTACTTGATAACGGCAGTCGTGGCCAATCAATGTTAGTTCCATAATTACCTCATGTAAGGGTTATATGCCCGCTCCAAAGACAGGCGGGTTGCCTCTGCGTGACCGGGATAGACGGTAAAATCTCCCTCCAGCCCTTTCAGCCGGGCAAGGGAGCGGTGCAGCTCTTCCCTGTTTCCGCCGGGAAGATCGGTTCTGCCGCAAGAGCCTGCAAACAGGGTGTCGCCGGAAAACAGCGCATCTTCACACAGCAAGCAAACAGAACCGGGGGTGTGACCGGGAGTGTGGAGTACCCGGATGGTCAAATTGGCCAATTCCAAAATATCCCCTTCTGCGTAGCAGTTGGTGTAGCACAGAGGGCCGGCAGTCATCTGCTCCGGCATAGCGCAGTCGTCGGAACACAGATAAATATCGCAGTCTGTCTGGCTGAAGATCGTCCGCACAGCGCCCACATGGTCAAAATGACCGTGGGTGAGCAAAATGGCAGCGACAGTTTTGCCAAGGGAGGCCGCGGCTTCCAGAACCTGCTCCGCCTCATAGCCGGGGTCGATCACAATGCATTCTGTGGAATCATCACTCCACAGAAGATAGCAGTTTGTTTCATATACGCCTAAAACGAGGGTTTTAATGTTTAGCATATATATCCGCTCCCATAACAATTCGTTTATCTTCTCGGGGAATCCATAAGCTGGTCAGTGTCGAGAATGAGGGTGACAGGACCGTCGTTGACGGAGGCTACCTTCATATCCGCACCAAACTGTCCATGCTGGGGAGGATACCCCAATTGCTCACAGCAGGCAAGAAAATGCTCATACAGCCGATTACCCAGTTCCGGGCCTGCGGCATCGGTAAAACTGGGCCGGCGTCCCTTACGGCAGTTGCCGTACAGGGTGAACTGGCTGACCACAAGTACTTGACCGCCTACATCAGTAAGACTTTTGTTCATCTTACCGTTTTCATCCTCAAATACCCGCAATCCCAGTGCCTTTTCGCAAAGATAGCGGCATTTTTCTTCCGTATCCTCCGGGCCAACGCCCAAAAGGATCAAAAATCCCTGCCCGATTTGACCGACAATTTGCCCGTCGATCTCCACGGATGCGTTTTTTACTCTTGTCAAAACCGCTTTCATAAG
>JAFODZ010000037.1 GCA_017380435.1 Oscillospiraceae bacterium | reverse complement strand
TGCAAAATGCATAATTAATGTGTCGCCAAAGGCGACTATTTGAAATCATTTTCGAAGAAAATACCATAATTTTGCATTATGCATTATGAATTATGCATTATATTGTTTATCTTGCGTTAGCAAGATAAACAATCATTTACAAAAAAGGTGGCGGAGATTATCCGCCACCTTTTTTATTACTATATTCTGCTATAGAGCCTTGTCAGCAATTTCCGCAATGGTACAAACAGCACCAGCGCCATGACAAAATTACCCCCTGCGTGAAGCAGGTCAAAGGGAACGCCGGAGATCCACCAGCTTACCGCATAGCCGATTCCGCCGCTGACCAGATACACCGGGGCGCAAAACAGGCCGAACAGCAGGCCAAAGCCACCGCTGAGCAGCGCCCACACAAAAGGATTTTTCACACTCCGCAGCAACCACGCTCCCGCCGCCAGAATCAACCATACATACAAATAGTTGATCGACCACAGGTGGATGCCGTAGCATAAAAACTCCATTACCACATAGGTATAAATGGGGTAAATGCACTTTTTGCCGAACACAACGGCAAAAAGCATAATAAACAGAGATGCCGGTTCAATATTCGGCAGACCGGCCATGGCAACCTTGGCAGCAAAGGTCAGCGACCCCAGCATACCAAACAAAACCGCCTGCCGCAAAGTCAGCTTAGAATCCAACGGTATATACCACTTCTATCTTGTCACCGTCCTGGATCGGCATTTCATCGGCACCGATCATGGCATCCTCGCCGTTGCGGACGATCTTCCACCAGCCGCCGTCAGCATTGTAATCCGCCAGTTCTCCGTCGGCTACCAGGATATACAGACCAAATTCTCCCCGGTTATCCTCCACAATGCCTTCTGCCACCAGCAGGGGTCCCAGGTATTCTTCTTCCGTATAGCAGGTGAATTTTTTCTCATCCCCGTTTTTATGGACAACCGTGACAGTTACGGTCTTTTCTCCCGGATTGGGGCCTTCCCGGCTTGCAAGGTACGCAAATACCATACCGCCCGCCAGAGCCAGCAGCAACAGGGCCGCTACAACGATTACGATGACTTGTGTTTTTTTGTTTTTCATATTTTTCCTCCTAAAATGCAAAATACCGTGGCACCCATAAAAGGTGCCACGGCCGTTTTTCCGTGACAAACAATTCCCTGTGATTCCGCAGAGAATGGAGGCTACGCATTTTGTAGGTCTTCTGACTTATGCACTATCCGGGGGTTGCGACCCGGAAATTATCTTCAGCCTTCCCAGAAAAACTCCAGTGACCGGTTTTCACCATGAAGATACATTCGCACATTTACAGCGGCGGTACCGTTCGGGATTTGCACCCGATTATCTTGTTCAGCAAAACCGGCCAACCGCCGGCTCTGCCACAAAATGGCTATCCAATTGTCATTGGGATTATAGCACAGATGGTTTTGACTGTCAACTTTACATTTTTGTTTTCTTATGCTATAGTATGAGCAGATAATTTCAGGAGATGCAGTTTTCATGGAACGAAACAACTATGTAACCATCGATACCGATGCTATACTTTCCAACTACCGGGCAGTTTGTCAAAAGGCCGGGGTGCCGGTCATGGCTGTGGTTAAGGCCGACGCCTACGGTCACGGTGCTGTGCAGATCGCCCGACTTTTGCAGCACGAATGCCCTTTCTTCGGCGTATCTTCCCTTTCTGAGGCGCTGGAGCTGCGGCAAGCAGATATCCAAAAGCCGATTTTGATTCTGGGACACACCCCGGTTTCCGTATATCCCCGGCTGTTGGGCAAAGGTATCCGCGTGACGATTTTTTCCTATGCGGATGCGGAAAAGCTGAGCCAACTGGCCGCCCAGCAAGGCGTTACCGCTTACTGCCACCTGGCTGTGGATACCGGTATGAGCCGCATTGGCTTCCAGGCCACGGAGGAATCCGCTGATATCTGCTCCAATATTGCCAAGCTTCCCAGCCTGGAAATTGAGGGCGTTTTCAGCCACTTCGCCACTGCCGACTGTGCCAATTTGGAGGATGCCCGGGAGCAGGCAGCATTATTTGACCGGTTTTGTGAGCTTCTGGCTCAGCGGGGCATCCAGCCGAAACTGCGCCATATGAATAATTCCGCCGGTATCATGAACTTTGACCGTCACTATGATATGGTGCGTTCCGGCATTGTCACCTACGGTCTGTATCCCAGCGACGAGGTCTCCCCGGAGCTGCTCTCCCTCCGCCCCGCTATGAGCTGGTACAGTCGTATCTCCCATGTCAAAATGCTGCCCGCAGGTCGTCGCATCAGCTACGGCGGCACATATGAAACTACCGCGCCTACCCGGGTTGCCACCGTTCCCGTTGGCTACGCCGACGGATACCGCCGGAGTCTGTCTTCCCGGTTCTATGTGCTGATTCGGGGCAAAAAAGCGCCCATTCTGGGGCGGGTATGTATGGATCAGATGATGGTGGATGTAACCGGTATTGCCGATGTTTCTGTTGGCGATTCCGTCACCCTCATCGGCACCGATGCGGAGCAGTCCATCACCGTAGAACAGATTGCAGAGGCTGCCGGCTCTTTCAATTACGAATTTGTCTGCGGCATCAGCCGCCGGGTCTGCCGCCGGTACCTGAGCGGCGGAAAAACCGTGCTGGAAGTAGATTTTCTGCTGAATAAATAATGGATAATGGGACTGCTGCAAAACGCAACAGTCCCATTTTTTTAATCCATTGGAAGGCCAAAATAGGTCGGCAATTCCTCTTCGCCGGCAAAATCTAAATAAACCGCCGTTGGCTGTCCGCCAGGCAGGCGAACCTTTGCCCGTTCTATCTGCAAGGTTTTCAGAAAACCGGGTATCTTTCTTTCGTCACCCAAAAACTCCAGGACGAAAGGTTCTTCCATAGAAACAGTCGCCACAAAGCCGTCGCCCCCATAGCAGAAAGCATATTTTTGCAGCATCATGGTAAATGCGCCCTCCTGGGTAATTCCACCGGCCGGCAGGAGCGTTCTGCGAGCCAACTCGTAAGCCAATGGGGGCAGTTTTGTTACACTCTGAGCCGGGTCTTTAGCAGTAAATTCACAGTCCTTCCGCCCGCCGAAGCTGCGGTAACCCATTGTTTCGTAATACCGGCGCAGACTTTCCGTGGCTGGCTCCATAATAGCGCCTGCGTAACCGGCCAGGTGTAGCTTGGTATGCACATCCGACAGCAGCAGACGGGAAAGCCCCTGCTTTTGATGGGATTTTTCCACCGCCAAAGCATACAAATAGGCCACATTTTTCTCCTGCCATCCGCAAGGGAACACATAAACCGCCGCTACCGGTTCCTTTCCCTGAAAGACGCACCAGCAACGGTCAAAGGCAAAGCCGGTTTCAAAAAAGCTGTCGAGAAATTCGTCGGTATCCCCGAATGCCTGTTGCCAAATCCGGCGCAGCACCGGAATATCCTTGGGACTGGGATTGTCAATAATCATAACCGTCCTCCAGTAGGCACGCCCAAAATTTCTCGCATAAAAATGCGGGATTATAGGACATCTTTGCTTTTCTCAAGCCCTCAATGCCCATATCCTCCTCCCGGTTCAGCCACAACAGCTGTGGATATTTTTCCCGCAAGTAAAGCGCGAAGGCATTGTTGATCCGGGTATACGCGCCGTCAAACTCCTGCAGTGCTTTTTCAAACTGCACATCAAAGGTCTGCTCCGTCAAAAAGCTGCCAAGGGTCATAGCCACCGGCTGGCCTTGGATGCGCAGAAGCAGGCCCTCCATATCCAACGCGTGAAAATTCTCCAATGCCTTATAAATCGCCGCCTTCTCCATATGGAAATCCGCCGTCGGATCCTGCTCCTGGCGCTGGGCGTACCAAGCCTCAACCAAACTGCGGACCTGCGCCACATTTTCATCCGTGATAGGCTCGACCGCATTTTGTGGGTACTGCTGGTGGAAGCGATTAAGATGGTTGCGCTTGCGCTGAAATTTCCTGCCGGGCAGATCTGCCAGATGATCGATGCTATAGATATAGTCAAAGTTGTTGCGGTCTGTGTGAATGCGGAATTTTCCCGGGTAATTTTCCAGCAGAAATTCACAATCCGCATGGGTCAATCCGGTGATCCGGCAGGGAATATCCCGAACCGCTGCGTCATGGATGATGGCATCCACAGCAACCTTCCGATCGCCGCAACCAACCGGAAACAGATAAACGCTTTTACGGTCAAACTGGGAAAATACCGATACATTGTTTTCCAAGAAGGCTACTCGTTGGCGTCCCCACAAAAACAGATTGGCAAACCCATATTCGCACCCCCGCTCACCTCCGCAGGCCCGGGCGAAAGCATAGCGCTCTTTGTCCTCCAACATAATATGGTTGTAATGGATCATAGCGATCCCCCCTTTGGGAATAGTTTATCCAAAAAGAGGATGTCTCACAAGACATCCTCTTATTTTTTCGGTGCATACAGCAGCCGCAGGATCAATGCATCCAGAGCCTCTTCATCGGGATAAAATTCATAGACCTGCTCACCATTGTTGCCCTCGCCCAGCTTATTTTCGCCTTGCAAGCTCACAATTTCGTCCAGCGCATAGCCGGAGAACTGATTCAGCACTGAGGAAATGGACTTGGTGGTGAAATCCGAAACAAGATACTCCGATACAGCCTCATAAGTTTCCACCACGAAGGTATCCTGCTGATTGGCTGCCTGGAAAGACCTTACAAAGCCTTCCATGTACTTTTGCTGCCGCTCCATTCTTGACAGGTTCAGCTGGTCATCTACATCTCTGCGGGTTTGCACATAGTTCAAAGCCTGCTGACCGTTGAGTGTCATCTGCCCCTGGATGATGGTGGGATCCACCGCGGAGAAATCCTCGGTGACATCTACGGTAACGCCGCCCACAGAATCATTCAAAATGGAAACTGCATCCATATTCAAAGCTACATAGTAGTTGATGTTCAGACCGTACAAGAAGTCCGACACTGTTTGCTTTGTATTTTCGCAGCTATCCTTCAAGCCGCTGCCGTAAGTATGGGACAGCGCCAACTGGCCATAGGCCGTACCGGCAATTTTTCCACCCAAACCCAATTCCGGAATATCCAGCATAGTATCCCGGTTCAGGCACAAAACATCCAGCTGCTCATTCGTTTTATCAAAAATCAGCAAAGTAACCATATCTGCTCTGCCGCTATTGACATAAGAACCGCTGTCCTCCACCTTGCCCCGATTATCAATACCCATCAACAAAATGGTTGTGATATCCTGCCGGGGAAAATAGGAGATGCCATTGCGTTCAATCGTCAAAGTAGCGGTTGGACCTAATTCGCCCGAGTCCGGATAAAGAACAGTGGACTCCAAAATCCGGAGTCCACTGAATAAGATCGTAATCACCAGGACCAGGATCAGGCAGATATAGACAAGCTTTTTTGCCTGTTCAATTCTGCGCATAATTCCTCCTGTTTTTTACCGCACCTGACGCTTCTTGGATACTGCGGGAACAACGAGGAGTGCGCCCAGAGCTAAAACAGATACCGCCATAACGGTGATCCAGAGGCCAAGCTTCATATCGTCACCGGTCTGTGCAGGAGGTTGCTGGTAGCTGGTTTCTACGCTGAATGCAACAGGACAGAAGTCCTCGAATACACAAGTGATTGTGCCGTCGCCATTGTTCACAGTGCTGACAATGGGATTCCATGCGCCATTCTTGTAGCTGGAAGTATAGACGGTGGCATTCTTGCCGATAGCCATATCAAAGGTCAGGCGAATTACCACGCCCTTAGGCGCAACAATGGCGGGATGATCCGGGTGATTCACATAGCCGGAGCCTTCGCCGCACAGCCAGGAGATATCATACAGATCCCGAATCACCATTTTGTCAGGATCCAGGTTGGCATTAAACTTATCATAGGGAATCTGCATAGTGTCGTTGGACAGTTTTGCGTAAACCTCCAGCAGCAGTTCTTCTGCAGCATCGGGAATCAAGGTAGAAGTCTTTGCCTGGGATACCGGGGTAATGACAATGCAATCTTCATACAGATATCCAATCACTTCGCCCTCGTCATTCAAGATTTCAGCGATTGCTTCGTTGCCATCTTCGTCCTCTACGGGGACAATAGTGGGGCCAGGCTTTTCGCCGATACTGGGAACAAAATCGTCTGCCAGCACGGGAACAAATAAGTTGACGCACAGAACCAAAATCGCCAGAATCGAAATCATTCTTTTCATATCATTCATCTCCGTTTCATAATATTCGCCGTAACATACGGGGTTATTAAATATTGCGAGATTCCCAAACTTCTTCCTCTTGGGAGTTGATCCAGGAAATCATTTCCGGGCCAAATTTCTTCTGAATCAAAGCTACCGCATCTCCCAGATTGGGAGGACGGTGCATAAGATCGTGGCAATCAGAACCCAGCAGGTGGATTCTGCCCCGACGAAGCATCCGAAACGCCATCCGGCGAGTGAAGCCATCCAGGAAAAAGTTGGCATTTGCCTGCACCTTCACGGGAAGCCGCTCCAATCGGTCCGGAATCCCATATGTATGGAAGGGGGCAATATAGCGGTCAATATGGGCAATCACAGGAACCAGGTTCTGCTTGACCCAAATATTTTCCAATTCCCGATACACGCGCTCCGACCAGGGAGGCTGCATCATCTCTATTAGAATATACCTTTTTTGGTCAATTGTCAATTCCGATAATATATCAGAATCAGAAATTCCGTTAAAAAAGTACACTTCTGCCCCGATAGACAGCTTGGGCATTTTGGGATGCCGGGCCATTTCCTCCCGCAGCATCCGTTCCGCCCGGGCACGGTCGCGAAGAAATGCCTCCGGGCGATCGTGCTGCGCGTAGAAATGAGGCGTAGCAACCACATGTTCGATCCCCTGCTCTGCTTCTTTTTGAAGCATTTGAATGGATTGTGCCAGGTTGCGGCTGCCATCATCTACGCCGGGAAGAATATGACTATGAAAATCTACAACTGTACTCATTTCATTTCATCCGTCATTTGAGAATCTGCAGATCTGCGCATATATGCGCCCTCATACCGGCGGGAAGACCGCTGGTAGTTACTTCTGCTGTATTGGCGATAATACCGCTTGTAATAGTTCTTGCCGTATCTCGCGCCGCTTTCTGTTGCGCAGTTGTACACCACGCCCAGCATTTTGGCATTGATGAAATCAAATTGACGAACCGCATCCTTCAGCACCAGACGGTCACAGTAGTTTTGCCGAACCACCAGCAGCATACCATCCGTCAAGTTGGCCACGGTCATCGCATCACTGACTTCTCCTACAGGGGGCAAATCCAAAATAATATAGTCATATGTCTGGCGCAGTTGCTGCAGGAACCGGGCCATCTTCCCGGAACTGAGCAGCTCCACCGGGTTGGGGGGATTCTGACCTGCCGCAATCACATGGAAGGCTTCCTCCTCCCGTTTCAAATTGCAGTCCTGGATCATATCCTCCAAAGAATGTTGACCCGTCAAATATCCGGACAAACCAGGAACCTTACGGATGCTCAGCTTATCCGCCAGCGTGGGGCGGCGCATATCGCAGTCGATGAGGATGACCTTTTTATCCAATTGGGACAGGGTGTAGGCCAAATTGATGGCCGTCAAGCTCTTGCCCTCACCGCTGAGCGCACTGGAAAAACCGATGATGCGGCTTTCTCCTTCATCTACGAAAGAAAACTGCAGTTTTGTACGCAGGAGTTTATAAGCTTCCGATGCGGCAAAGCTGATGTTGCCGCCAAACAGAACCGAGGAATTGCCCGTCGATCCGGAGCGTTTGCTCTTATTCCTTTTGTTGTTACCGGCGCTGTACTGATAGTAACTGCCCTTGCTGGGTGCGGCCATATCCGGCACAGCAGCCAATACCGGGTGATGGCAAACCTGCGCCACATCTTCCTCCGTACGAATGGTGACATCAAAGATCTCCTGCAAGATTACAAACAGGATCATAGCTATCAGGCCAAACAGGAATCCACCCATAGCGCTGTAAATATAGTTAGGGGAACTGGGTTTTGTCGGAACGATAGCGGCATCCACAATACGGGCTGAGGTTCCGTCAATAATGCTGTCGATTCGCTTAGGCAGAATATAGGCAATGGCGCTGGCCAGTTTCTCGGCTTCCACAGGATCCGGACTGGTTACTACCACCCGGAAGATTTCTGTGGATTCCACCGCTTCGGCCGTGATCATTTCCCTAAGCTCCCCATAGGACACGTCCACGCCTGCGTAGTCGATTATTTCTATGAGTGATGTTCTGGTTTTGAGAATCACAATGTAGGATTCCACCAGATCCTTTGCCGCATTGATGTCACCGGATGAAATATCCAGCACAGCATCGCCAACAGAAAGCTCACTATTATTCACATAGAACATAGCAGTTGCTTCGTACAAAGGCGTGACCAGGTAAAATACTGCCGCAAAAACAAGCACGCCGCATAAAACTGCTACAAGCGCAATCAGCCACAGTCTGTGCCAAAACGCAGTGAGAATCCGGTTTAACCCCACTTCTCTGTTATGTTCTTTTTTCATCGTCTGTTCGTTCATGTTTTATCTCCTATAGAGCCGCATTTTTGACATCTTCCTGCCAAAAAAGTTGCCCGCTTACAGAAAAAGTATATCACAGGCAAACTTTATCGTCAATCATTTGCAGGGTCCATTTTCCGGAAATTACGATTTCCCTGACAGTTCTCTCACCGCTGTTATTTCCCCTGATGACCATTGGTCTTATTCTGCTGTTCGTAGGTCTTTTTACTGTATTTATGATAACGTCTGTAATACTTTCTGTAGTATCCTTTTTCGTACTGACTATTATGATCTGATGCGCAGTTCATCACGACGCCCAGAATCTTGGAATTCACAAAATCGAATTGATGAACAGCATCGTTCAGCGCAATGCGATTGCAGTAATCCTGCCGGACCACCAGTAATATGCCGTCGGTTTCCTTTGCCACCGCCAAGGCATCACTGACCTCACTTACAGGAGGCAGGTCCAAGATGATGTAATCATAGGCCTTGCGCAGTCCTTTCAGCACTGCTGCCATTCGTTTGGAGCTGAGAAGCTCAATGGGGTTGGGGGGGATTTCACCGGCTGTAATAACATGGAATGCATTTTCCTCATTTTTTATATCGCAGTGCTGGATCAGTCCTTCTGTATTGCTTTGGCCCGTGAGGAAATTGGACAGACCGAGCTTGCTGGGCAGGCCCAGCTTTTCCGCCGTGGTAGGACGGCGCATATCGCAGTCGATCAAAATAACTTTTTTGTCCAGTTGGGAAAGGGCATGGGCCAAATTGATGGCAGACAAGCTCTTTCCCTCACCGCTCAATGCGCTGGAAACACCGATGATTCGGCAATCATTATCGTCCGCAAAAGAAAATTGCAGCTTTGTGCGCAGCAGCTTATATGCTTCCGAAGCCGCAAAGCTGATCCCGCTTCCGATCAGCACCGTCTGCTCGGACGATCTTCCCGCCGCATAAGCACCGCCTTTTTTCCTTTCGCCCTTGTTTTTTCCGTAGCTATAATATTTTCCTTTTGAGGATACCGTCATATTCGGCACGCTGGCCAAGATGGGGTACTTGCAAACCTGCGCAACATCTTCTTCCGTGCGCACCGTTACATTAAACAGTTCTTGCAAAATAACCAGTCCGGCAGACAGCACAAAGCCGATCAAGAAGCCCATCAAGGTATTGACTGTATAGCTCGGAGAGCTGGGACTGGATGGCACAACCGCCGAATCCACAATTTTTGCAGAAGTTCCCTCCACGATATTGGAGATTCGCGTGGGCAGAATATAGGCAATCGCATCTGCGATTTTTTCCGCCTCCTGGGGATCTTCCGAAGTGACAACAACCCGAAAAACTTCTGTTTCATCCACAGATTCTGCGTGGATCATATCCTTAAGTTCACCGTAGGTGCGGTTAATATCTGCGTAGTCGATCACATCCAGCAAGGTTTCCCGGGTATTCAGAATCACAATATAGGTATTCACCAGGCTCTTGGAAGCGGTGATATCACCCGAATCAATACTCAATGCGCTGCCCACGGAAATGGCATTGTTATTCACATAAAACATCGCAGAAGATTTATACTGCGGTGTGATGAAGAAGAAAGTGATCAACATCATTGCCAGCGCACCAGCCAGGGAGGTTAAAACGATTACCCAAGCTTTGCGCAGCGCCGCATCGATCAAGCGCTTAAAATTCACTTCTTCCCCTTCAAAATTATTTTTCATTTGTTCATCCATAAGAATCCTCCAAACGACGACTATGTTTCGTCCTGGTATTGCAACTGCTGCAATGCACTAAAGACATACCACTGCAACAGGAAGAATTCGTCAAAAAACAGGGCATCTATGGCCATCCATGGCAGAAATGCTCCAATGATCACCATCAGGCTTTCCAGTACTGTTCCCCGGCGGCTGAGCCGGCGCAGGGATGTACCGCGGAAAAAGGAAATCACCCAGTATGTCAAAATTGGCACACCAAAGAAACCAAACTGAAAAACACATTGAAGCAGCGTATTATGGGACGCTTTTCCTGCAACTTTTACATTTGTGAAGCCTTTTCCCAGGAAAAAGATTTTTGCATTCCCGAGAATCTCTTCCAAATAGCTGATCCATAACTCCGTTCTGCCGGTTGTAAAGCTGGATATGTCTTTGCTTGAGGAGAAGCGCGTAATCATAACATCAATTAAATTTGTAAACAAAGTAGAAGATGCCACAGTAACCGCAAGAACTGCGACGGCGATCAATGCGCCGATTTTCAAACCCTTTCTACCCTGGAGTCGGAGCAAGGCGATCAGCCATATGCCGAACTCGCAGGCTGAAATCAACACAAAGGATTTGGAGCCGGATAGGAAACCGCAATATACCAGCACCACCACAAGGATTCCCAGTAATGCTGTGCGGCCCACCTTTTTTTCTCTGAGTATCAGCAGCAGGCAGCCACCCATCGCAGCTGTGATCTGGGCTGTATAGAAGTTAGGATCTCCGTAAAATCCGCATCTACGGATAATGGTGGAGTAGGTATCCACCCGGATGTATTTGGCGATATTGGGAAATACATCCAAAAACAGGGCGCATAGCGCTGCAATGGCAACGCCGAGGGAGAAAAACACAGCGATATGAAAGAAATCATATTTTCTAACCGGCCACTCTCCCTTTACTATCGGGAAGATCACGATCAGCATCATAAACGCAATATAGCTGAATGCCAGGCTTTGCCCATCGATCACCTTAGAAAGCAGGGTAAGGAAGAGCAGCAAAATGCCCGCCACAAGGGGGTATTTAGGAAAGCGGAATCGCTTTTTAAGCACACTGATGCCGCACACCAGAACCAGTGCAAAGGTAAAGAAGGAATATCCTGTGGGTGAGGTCCTCAAAATTGGAGACCAGGGCAGAAAAAACAGAAGGATGGGAAGTGTATAGTTTTTTGAGCAGCTCCAGCCAACCAATACCAAAAATGCTGCCAAACAGAGCAGGATCAACGGTGTACTTCCCAAAACCTGGGCGACACACAGCGCCAGTACCATACCGATGCTGCCAAACAAATACTTTTTATTAATCGGCATTGCCATCCTCCTTTCCTGTTGATATCCGCAAATGCCCTTGTTTACTGCGCAACCACTTGCGTGAATTTTGAAATTGCTATTGTATTATCCAGATCATGCTGTCTCATTGCTGCTTGTTTTTCCCGCAGGATATGAGGCGCATTCAGTAATTCCAACAATCCGGTCTGAATGCCTTCCGGACTATTCTCGCAGACCCATCCGAATCCTTTTTGTTCAATCATTTCCCTGGCTGAAGAGGTTTCCGTGGATAAAATAGGGGTTCCCAAGCTGGCCGCCTCGCCAATCACCAGCGGCGCTGCCTCACTATATGAGGGAATCAGCAACAAATCTGCTGCACTAATATAACCATAGGGATTCTGCAACATACCGCAAAGCGTAACTTGATTCTCCAAATGCTCCTGCTGCACGATTTGCTCCAGCAATGGTCTTTGGATACCATCGCCAACAACATAAAAATGCAGATTTTCCTTTAATTTGCCTAAACCGGCGATCGCAGTCAATGCCCGCTCCACGCCCTTTTCCTTGCCGAGACGGGCAACTGTCACAATATTGATTTTATTCTCAGAAAGCGTGGTCGGCGCTTGATCTGCTTTTGCAGCGATATCCCCAAACCGATGACAATTGGGAACAACTTCCACCCGGTCCGCCATTTCCGGATGCACTTGCAGCAGGCTGTCAGCACAGCCTTGGGAACAGGCTGCGATCCGATCAAATTTGGCGTACTGCTTCCCGTTTTCCGGGGTGTTTGCGCCGCAAAGCTGAAAGTCACCATGCAAAAAAGTGATCTTCTTGTTCGCCGCAACGTGGCGCAGCACAAAGTCATTACAGCCGCCGTAGAACGCCTTTGCTGCACCGTTATGCAGATAGGAAATGGCTACATCGTAGCCTTCCAGCTTTTTTTGACCCAGCGCCATCAGCGCGATGGCATATTTTCTGCCGAACAGTCGGGTTATGGCGGCGTAGAAGCTGCGCCGCAGCTTATTCCATCCGCTGAGCTTGTCGTTGCGGGTCATACCCAGATACCGGTAGGCCGAGGTTGGGGTCACCACCTGAATTTCCGGGGGAATCTCCCCCAGCAATTCCCCGCCGCGGTGAAATAGCAGCAGCGTTATATCGTATTGGCCCCGGATGTTCCACAAAAGATTCACCAGTGCCTTCTGTACCCCGCCGATGTGCATATTGTTATTGACAATGAGTATTTTTTTCATATTTTACCAAGTTAGTGCTTTTCGGTTTTATTGATTCTTCTTTGGTCTGAGCTTATTCCAGACAGTTATTGCAATTTGCTTTTGCTGGGCAGGATAACAAACAAAAAACACCAGCGATGTCACACAAAAAACCACAAAAAACACGCCAAAGCCCCAGCCAATCCATTGCCCATAATTCTGGATCATATCCTCCCGCAGCACCATATGACCCACAAACGCATACAAAACAATCAACCCATTGGTCAGGATAAAATTGAACCCCAATCCTCTGAGAGGGATTTGCAGGATCTTTCTGCCGGAGAATATCATATAATACATAGCCTTAAAAATCGTTGCGATCAGGGTTGCAACGGCAACGCCGGCTAAGGGATCCCAATGAACCAGAATCAAAGAAAATACAATATTGATCGTTGCTTCGCCATAGGGACCCCATTTGCTTTGTTTAAGCTGATTGGCGGCAATAGGCAAGCTGCTGCACGGATGCATAAAGCAGTCAATAGCCTCGGCCAACAGCAGTACCACGGCAAATACCGGCTGTATATAGTTGGCATCTGTAATATCCGCTGTATAGAGTCTTACAAAAGGAACGATCAAAACCGCAGTTGTGCCAAACAGAACAACGCTGACAAAGGTCAGCATATGCTTATATTTCCGAAATTCCGTTTGCAGTAGCTTCTGCTCTTTTTTGGCAATCATTTCTCCAAATCCGGCTTCCATACCGCTGGTGAAAGAGCCTGTGATCTTGCGAATACTGGAAACAACCAGCTTATAGACAGAATATACCGCAACCAGTTCCAAATTGGCAAATAACGTCAAAACAACAACATCAATGTTGTTGTGCAGGAAATAGGCAATATGCTGTCCAATCCCTGTCCATTTCTGTTTCAGCTTTGATCGGTTTTTTCCCACCCTGGGAAGTTTATAATGCCGTTTCACATAGATCCAGTAGCCAATTGGCTGTGCAGCATAAATCAGACTGCTGCCAATTTTCACAATCAGAATATTGCAACCGCATTTTGCCAGCAGGACAACCAGTAAAGCATTGATCACCGTCGCAGCCGTGAACACGATATTGACCACATATTGTTTTTGATCCGCATAAATCAGCGTTTGACTGGCCAGGCCTCCCAAATACTTGAGCAAAAAGCCTGCGCTCATGACCCAGATCAAGAAAAAGGTATATCGTCTTCCAATTTCCTCCACTTGCGCAATATCATGATAAACCACCGACAATGCAAATGTGTAGCCCAGAAAAATAAAGGCGACGATGGTAAAGAAATGCTTGATTGCGTAATAGACTCTGCTGACCTGCAAATTATCTTTGTTTGCCAAGGGTGCATACAGCTCCGCCCGTGCCACAAACACGATGCCACTTTCCATCAGAGAAATGTAGGACAAAAACTGTGTGATTGAGGTGGTCAAGCCGTAGATTTCCGAACCGAATGTACGGATCATCACGCGGGGGATCAATATGCCGCAAACAGTAATCACCAGCTGGCTGATCAATGTGCTGAGAATATTTTTTTTCGTATTTCGCATGGATTAACTCCGGTCATTATTGGGAATTTTCATAGAAAACACTTTTCCGCAAACAAAAAACTGATTTTTATTTGCACAAGACTGTTTTCTTCTGTTGGCATACTGCGCATTTGGGGCTTCGAGCAGGGGGGATTTGCATCCCCCCGCTCTTATGCAAGGATTTATTGTGCGATCATTTGGCCGTTAGTTCCGAACTTGTAATATCCTTCCTTCAGTCCGCAGGTGTTGTTGCTTGCAACCCAAAGTGTTTTGTCGCACTGCATCACACCGCTGCCGACATTGAAGAAATAGATGTTCTCACCGATCTTGGTCAGGCCCTTTGCACGAACCAGGTTGTTATAATAGAAGGTCTGGTTGTTGGTGCCGGTGACAAAGCCGGTCTTGACCAGTTTGCCCTCTGCATCGAAGGCGAAGAAACCAGCGCCGGGAGCAATCAAATCGTTGAACTTGGAGATATAGACCACGGTATTGACTGCCAGCGTACCATTGGGATTTGC
>JAFODZ010000004.1 GCA_017380435.1 Oscillospiraceae bacterium | reverse complement strand
TATGCAAAGAAGCCGACTTGGTGCCTTCCTGTTGCGGTACCCGGTGTGCGCCTTGGCGGCCGTGCGCCTGCGTTGCACACCGACCGCAGCCACTCGCTCAGGTCGCTTCATCCGCCCCCGGCGGCGCTCCCATCGCTCCCCTCCCCCAAGACCCTCTCCCGGCGCGCATTTTCGTGAGAGGACGGAATGTTTCAGCTTGGAAGAGGGGATGGCGGGCGGATGATATCCGCCCCTACGAAAGGAAATGTAGGGGCGTTCTTTGAACGCCCGCGGGCGAACACAGTTCGCCCCTACGAGGGGAAACGGATTGCCACGGGCGCAAGCGCCCTCGCAATGACACAGATTTGGGAGATTGCGGGGGGATTTTTGGAAAATGAAAAAGGAGATAAATATGGAGAGAATTCACTTTGACAGCGGCATACAGGAGTTTCAGATAGGGGAGGGCGGCGTTCTGCGCTTCAACCCCTGCGACCCCAATTTATATGTCCGCTTCCTGGAGGCGGCGGAAAAAATTAAGGCCGTGGAGGAAAATATGGCGGAACAGGCAAAGCTGCTGCCGGAAAATGACGGCGCTGCCGTAGGCAAGCTTTTGCAGCAGGCGGACACCCAGATGAAGCAGATCCTCAACTGGGTCTTCGGCGAAACGGCGGATTTCGACCGGCTGCTGGGGGGCGTGAATCTGCTGGCTATGGGGGCCAACGGAGAGCGGGTGGTGAGCAATCTGTTCGAGGCCTTGCAGCCGGTGCTGCTGAGCGGTGCGAAAAAAAGCGCCGCTCAACAGGTCAAGGCCGCCAAAACCAAGGCCAAGACCCGGCGGGCAAGTCAATGACCGGCCTGTGGCGTTTGCCGGATCACGCCGTAATTGGCGGGAAAAAGTATGAAATCCACCCGGATTTTCGGGATATTCTTGAAATTTTCTCCTATTTTTCTGACCCGGATCTGCCGGAATTTCTGCAATGGGAAATTGCGCTGGCGCTGTTTTACGAGGAGGAGATTCCCGAAGAACATCGCCTGCCGGCAATGGAGCATTTTAATTGGTTCGTATCCGGCGGTCGGCCGCAGGCGGCTGCCCCCGGCCCGGTGCTTTTGGACTGGGAGCAGGATGCGCCGCTGATCGCCGCCGACATCAACAAGGCTTCGGGGCAGGAGCTGCGGGCGCTGCCCTTTGTCCACTGGTGGACCTTTCTTTCCTGGTTCAACGCCATCGGACAGGGGCAGCTGAGTACCGTTGTGAGCATTCGCAGCAAGCTCGCCGGCGGCAAGAAGCTGGAAGGCTGGGAGCAGGAATTTTACCGGGAGAACAGGGCGCTTGTGGAGCTGCCCAGGCGCTACAGCCAGCAGGAATTACAGGAAAAACAGCGCTTAGAGAAGCTTTTACAATGATGATGGGGTGTTCATACTTTCTTGTTTCGGCAAGAAAGTATGCAAAGAAGCGGGCGGATAATATCCGCCCCTACGAGGGGATACGGATTGCCACGGGCGCAAGCGCCCTCGCAATGACACAGGTTTGGCAGATTGTGCAAGCAATCGAATGTTGTGTCATTCTGAGCGTGGTGCTCCGCGCAGCGAATCTAAAATATAGATGATTGCCGGGGGCAATCATACCATAATTCATTACGAAGTGGAGTCGAAGACTGCCTCCCTCATAGAGGGAGGTGGATTCGCCGTAGGCGAAGACGGAGGGAGTGTGCTATCTTAAGGCGTACACTCCCCCAGTCACGGCTATCGCCGTGCCAGCCCCCTCAAAACGAGGGGGCCGAGAATACGCAGTAACCGTAGGCCAGAAGATCCTTCGACTCGCTAAAGCTCGCTCAGGATGACATGTTTGGGGAGATGTGCGGGGGGCGGGGGGCGGGATTTCACAAGGTAGGTGAAACAATGACAGATAATACGCAAGAAAGCATTGATTTTTTAAATATTACAAGTGTGACCGAGGGCCTGGAGGCGCTGCAGTACCTGGAAGGGCAGCTGAAGCTTCTGGGCAAGCGAATCAAAAAGGAACTGGTCAACTTCCGGGATTGGCTGACGGAGCGCTACCGGGGGCAGCTGCGCAACGAGATCGTGGGAATTTTGGATTTCTTCCGGGTGGATTCCCTGACGGATTTCTCCCGGGCGTCCCAGGTGGTGGGCAAGGAGCTGGCAGCAGCGCTCAGCGACAGCCATTTGGCTTTCGAGGGACTGAAGCAGGCGGTGATTCAGGCGGCTGCGCCCATGGTTCAGCTTTTGGTGCCGGTTGTTCAGACAGCCATTGCCTTTTTGACGCAGCTGGCGCAGCTGGTGACCGGGATCGTCAGTCTTTTGATCACCGGCACGGATAAAAGCGCCGATTATGCCGCAGGCTTAAAATCCGTAGGCGCGGCATCCAAGGCACTCAAGCGCTCTTTGGCCGGGTTTGATCAGATCAACCGGCTGGGGGGCAAAAACGGCGGTCTTGGCAGCTTGCAGGTGATGTCCGGCGGCTGGAAGGACATTTCCGCCAAAATGCAGGCGCTGTTCCAGCCTCTGCGGGAGCTGGATCTTTCGGCTGCCATCACCGCTATGGAGCGGCTGAAAAAGGCCGTTGAGCCTGTCACCAAGGAGCTGTTTGCCGGTTTGGAATGGGCGTGGAACAACATCTTCGTGCCCCTGGCCCAATGGACGGTGACCCAGCTTCTGCCCACATTTTTAGATACCTTGACGGTGCTGATGCAGCAGCTTGCCCGGGTCATCGAGGAACTGAAGCCGGATTTTCAGTGGCTGTGGCAGGAGTGCCTGCTGCCCCTGGCCCAATGGAAGGGCGATCAGATCATCGGCTATTTGGAGGGCATCCAGCAGCAGCTGGGCCGCACCTCCGACTGGCTGGGACTCAACCAGGGGCCGGTGGATAAGTTTATCAGCTCCATGCGAAACCTCATCCAGGCCGCCGGAGAGCTGGCGCAAAGGGCGTTGGAATTGGGGCAGAACTCCGGCAGCACCGGGGAGCTGCTGACCCATTTTAAGGACGCGGTGGTGGATATGTTCAACCCCTTCCGGGAGGCTTCGGGGATGTTTTCCTTGATCACCGGCGCAGTCAGAGCTTTGGGACTGGCTTTTGACGGGGTGCAGAACGCCGCCACCGGCGCCAAGGGCGCTATGGATCAGGTGACCCAAAACGGCTGGAGCGAGCTGAAGCAGGATCTCATCGACCCGACCTACACCGGTGTCCGTCAGTCTATGAACCGGATCATCGATATGGCCAATACGATGCTGCGCAGCACCGCCACCGGCGTGAATTTCTTAGGCAAGGCGCTCAATTCCTTCAGCTTTACGGTGCCAAACTGGGTGCCGGGCATTGGCGGCAGAGGATTTTCCTTTGGCATCAAGCCGGTGACAGCGCCCCAGATCCCTTATTTGGCCCGGGGCGCTGTACTGCCGGCGAACCGGCCCTTTATGGCAGTGGTGGGCGATCAAAAGCACGGCACCAACATCGAAGCACCCCTTGCCGTGATCGAGCAGGCGGTGGCTGGGGTGATGGAAGATTACGCCGCTGCCAATCTGGCCGGTCACCAGGCCACCGTTGGGGTGCTGCAGGAGCTGCTGAGCGCGGTTTTGGGCATCCGCATCGGTGAGGATCTGCTGTGCGACGCAGCCGCCCGGTACAATGGAAAAATGGCCGTGGTGCGGGGAGGATATGTATGAGAAAGAAAACGGAACTTTTTTTAATCAACGGCGTGCCGATGCTGGCGCCGGATTCGGAGGTGGGGATGTCCTACGAGGATTTGGACAGCGCCGATTCCGGACGGGATGAGAGCGGCGTGATGCACCGCATTCCCGTGCGCTACAAGGTGGGGGTATGGAGCTTTTCCTACAGCCATCTGACTCAGGAGGAGAAGCAGTATATGGAAAGTCTGTTCCCGGACAGCGCCGACTTTGCCTTTACCCATCCCTCCCGCCGGGATGCTGCCACCCCGGAGGTCACCCGGGCGTACCGCAGCAAGTACGCCATCAGCTGGAAAAATGCCAGAACCGGTCTGTGGAGCAACTACGGCTTTCAGATCATCGGCTGTTAGGAGGACGGTATGCTAAAGACCATTGTGGTGCTGCCCGACGGGCAGGAGCTATCCTCCGGCAGCACCGGAAAGGCTGCCATTTCCAGCTTTACCCTGACCCAGTGCGTCAATGCAGAGCGGGAACTGACGGTTGGCTCGGTATGCGCTGCCATGGCAGAGCTGACCGTCATCGACCCGGCGGGGACAATTTCCTTAGGCCGGGGGCAGGAGCTGACGGTGTATCGGCAGGATGAAACCGGGCAGCGGCAAAAAGTGGGCATTTTCCTTACGGAAACGCCCACACGCCCCTCCCGGAACATTCTGAAGGTGACGGCCTACGACCGTGTGAGCCTGCTGGACCGGGATTTGACAGCCTGGCTGGCAGAGCTTACCGGCTGGCCCTACAGCCTGCAGGCCCTATCCCGGATGGTCTGCAGCCAATGCGGATTGGAGCTAACCCCCGGCCAGCTGCCCAACGGCGGTCATATGGTGGAGAAATTCGCTGCCAGCGGTGTCACCGGGCGGCACATTCTGCGCTGGATCGGGCAGCTTACGGGCAGATTTTTCCGGGCAACCCCCGACGGGCAGATCGAAGCTGCCTGGTATGTCCCCAAAGAGGCGGTGCTGGGGGAGGGGGAATATTTTTGCTTTCAGAACGGACTGTCCCTGGCTGACTACGCCGTCAGTCCCGTGGAAAAGGTCCACATCCGGCAAAGTCAGCAGGATGTGGGCACGGTGTATCCCCAGCAGGAGGGGGAGGTCAACACCTATTGCATCACCGGCAATCCCCTGGCATCGGCCAATACGGCCAACGCCCTTGTGGGCGTGGCGCAGACTTTGTTTGAGCAGCTGCAGAATGTGACCTACACCCCCGGGCGGCTGGTGGTCAGCGCCGGGGCGGGGATCTGCGCCGGAGATATTGTCACGGTGCAGGGAAACCCCTTTTATGTGATGACAAGAAAGCAATCGGGCAACCGGGACATTCTGGAATGCACCGGCAGCCCCAGCCGCAACAGCTCCACGGCAGTCAATGATGTCAGCTACCAGGCCATCTCCGGCAAGGTGCTGAATCTGAGCGCCACGGTGGACGGCTTGCAGGCGGAAAACCGGGATGCATCGGGCAGAATTGCCGGCTTGAGCCTGGATGTGGAGGGCATTGCCTCCCAGGTGCTGCGGCAGCAGGCGGACATCCAGGGGGCCTACCAGCAGCTGACCCAACTGCGCCAGGATGAGGCGGCGGTGGAGCTGCGGGTGAAAAAAGTGGAGCAGCAGGGCGTGCAGAAGGTGACCACGGAAACGGGATTTACCTTCGATGAAACCGGCCTGACCATTTCCAAGGCCGGCACGCAGATGGAAAACCTGCTAAACGAAACGGGTATGTTCGTCAAGCGCTCCGGGCAGGTGATTTTGCAGGCCGACCAACAGGGCGTGGAAGCAGCGGATGTTTCCGTGCGCAATTTCCTCATCGTGGGCGACCACGCCCGACTGGAGGACTATAGCGGCAACCGCACCGCCTGTTTTTGGATTTGATTGTGAGCAGGTCGCTTCATCCGCCCCTACGAAAGAAAATGTAGGGGCGTTCTTTGAACGCCCGCGGGCGAACACAGTTCGCCCCTACGAAAAGGTATCCCACATTTGTGTCATTCTGAGCGGAGCATCGAAGATGCGTAGTCGAAGAATCTACGCACCATCGATAGGCCGGTAGATCCTTCGATTCGCCTGCGGCTCACTCAGGATGACACATATTTGGTGGCTGGTGCAAGGCGGGCGGATGATATCCGCCCCTACGAAAGAAAATGTAGGGGCGTTCTTTGAACGCCCGCGGGCGAACACAGTTCGCCCCTACGAAAAGGTATCGCATATTTGTGTCATTCTGAGCGGAGCATCGAAGATGCGTAGTCGAAGAATCTACGCACCATCGATAGGCCGGTAGATCCTTCGATTCGCCTGCGGCTCACTCAGGATGACTCGGATTTGGGAGATTATGCGTGAGGCGGAGAATACCCTCCCCCGGGGGAAGGTATTACGATTTTAGGAGAATTTTATGGCAGTATATCAAAATTTGACGCTGACGCAAGTCAGTCAGAACCGGGAGGAAAACACCTCCCGGGTGCGGATTCTGTGGCAATCCACCCAGACCGGCGCCAGTTACAATGCCATTGCCGACACCGGCTACTACACCGTTTTTGTTAACGGCAAGCAGCTGACCAAAGAGGCGGTGTCCTTCTGGCTGCCCCAAAACACCGTCCAGACCATTGTGGATGTGGAGCAGACCGTTCGGCACAACGCCAAGGGCGATGGCGAGATCACGGTGCAGACCTGGATGAATACCCACATTTCTGCGGGCATTGTGGAGCTGAGCCAAACGCTGAAGCTGGACAACCTCCCCCAGGCCAGCACCCTCACCGCCTCCGACGGTGTGATCGGGGGCGTTGCGCAGCTGGCGGTGACCCGGCGCAGCGGGGATAGCACCCACGCCATTTCCTGGGAGTTTGGCAAGCTAAGCGGCTATCTTTCCGCCGACGGACAGATCACCCAAGAGCCGGAGCGATTTACGGCGGAAAGTGTGGCGTTTTCCCTGCCGGAGAGCTTTTACCACGAGATTCCCGATGCAAAAAGCGGCATTTGCCGGTTGACGATCCAAACCTTTGACGGGGATGTGCCTGTGGGTTCGCCCCAGACGGCGGAGTTTACCGTTTCGGTGGAGGAAGCCGCCTGTCAGCCGGAGGTGACCGGCGACGGGGTGGATTGCAACCCGGTGACCCTGGCGCTGACCGGGGATGAACGGGTCTTCGTGCGGTATCATTCCACCGCCCTGTGCACCCTATCGGCGCAGGCGAAAAAGGGCGCTGTCATCACGGAAACAAAGATTCAGGGCAGGCCGGTGACGGACAGCCTCACAGTGGAAAATGTGCAGACCGGGGAATTTACCCTGGAGGCCACCGACAGCCGGGGTTATACCGCCACGGCGGTGGTGCAGCGGCAGATGGTGCCCTATATTTGGCTGACCTGTCTGGCCCAGGCCCGGCGGGACGGCGCTGTCACGGGCGAAGCCACCGTTACGGTGGCCGGCGAAGTCTATACCGGTAGCTTCGGGGCGGCGGACAATGCCCTTACCCTGTCCTACAGCACCGACGGGGTGCAGTTTATCCCCGTGGAAGCGCAGCTTCAGGACAATGCCTACCGGGCGGAAATCAAGCTGACGGATATGGACTACACCCGGCTGCACACCATCACCATCCGTGCCGCCGACCGGCTGATGACCCTCACCCAGCAGGTCGTTCTCAAAAAGGGTGTCCCCACCTTTGACTGGGGGGAGGAGGATTTTGCTTTCCATGTGCCGGTGAAGCTGGATACGCCTTTGTCGGTGGCCAGCGGCGGCACCGGGGCATCGGATGCGGCATCTGCCTTGGAAAATTTGGGTCTTTCGCCCAAAATGCAGCCGGGACAGGAGTACCCCACAGCGGAAAAATGGCTGGGCAAAACCGTCTATACCCGGCTGGTGGAATGCGGGGCATTGCCCAATGGCGCCACCAAAGCAATCCCCCACAACGCAGCAGCCACCGCCCTTTTGCGGTGCTTCGGTTGCTGCTGCGACGGCAGAAGTCTGCCCTTTGGCGGCATCCGGCTCTACGGCGACCGGCAGAATATCTATATAGATTCCGATGCCGACGAATCTGCCTGCACCGCCCAGGTGCAGATCTACTATACCAAGGATTAGGAGAGAGAATATGCAAACTATGAAAATATCCGTCACCGGCAATACCGCCGCTGTGACATCCCTTGTGAGCGTGACCGCAGGCACAGTGGGGATGCCGGTGGAATTTACCTTTGACGAAGGCTGGGCGGGGCTTACCAAGACCGCCGTGTTCCGGGTAGGGGAGCGCACTATGGACTGCCTGGGCTTGGAGCTACAAACCGTTGTGCCCTGGGAGCTGCTGCGCCGTCCCGGCTGCCATCTGTTTGCCGGCGTATATGGCTGCAATGCGGATGGCTCGCTGCAGATCCCTACGGTGTGGGCGGATCTGGGCGTCATCCTTCCCGGTGCTGACCCCACGGGGGATGTGAGCGCCGACCCCTCTGCCCCTGTGTGGCAGCAGGCGACGGCGGGTATGGAAAAGACCGAAAACCGGGTCAGCGTCATCGACAAAGCATCCGACCACGCCCATTATCCCACAGCCAAGGCGGTTTATGACTGTGTCAAGAAAAGTCAGCACTCCGGTGAACAATACTGCGATGTTTTAGATATCAAAAGAGTTGTCTTTTCCCCGGAACCCGGCATGCGGATGAAGATCGGAGATACCATATTCGTCCTTGTGGACAGGGCAACGCCTACCATAGAGCAGGTTGTCAATAAAATGATACAGAGTGATTACGAGGGATCCTACCTGGTAACCGAGGAGTGGATTCTGGAAGGTACGAACTGCTATATGGCTGGTATGGCCTTTGTGGTGCTGGGGGATAGCGCAAGTATCACAATTGAAGGTCAATTTATATCCTTCCCGGCTCCCGGAATCTATGTTGCCGATAGTATCAATCAAATCGCCATCCCCGGATGCAACATATTTGCGATGACGCACCCTGTACCCGATTTGGTATATCTGTATCCGACAACGGATGGATATCTGGACGAAGGCGGCTACGGCAGCACCGCAAGTGCGCCATATTCAAGCAAAGAATTGTATAAACTGTTCAACAGCAAATGCAAGGTGCTTATCGGAAGCGGGTCTAATATTGTGGCAGAGCCGCTGCTTGGCTATGTCAGAAATAAGGAGTTCCACATAGTCGTAATGTGGTATCGTTCGTCCGGTGAGACTTATCAGCTGGATTTGAAGGGCTACGGCCTTTTGGATGCTTAGGCCGCACAATTACTAAGGAGGCATAATTTGTGGTAAATGTTACGCAGGTTCTCGAAGTCGCCCGGGCAGAGGTTGGCTATCTTGAGAAGAAAACCAACAGCCAGCTCGACGGTCAGACCGCCAATGCCGGCTATGGCAACTATACCAAGTATGCCAGAGATATGGATGCCATTTCCGGCTTCTACAACGGCAGGAAAAACGGCTTCGACTGGTGCGATGTGTTTGTGGACTGGTGCTTCGTGAAGGCCTTCGGGGTGGATACCGCCAGGAAGCTGCTGTGCCAGCCGGAGAAATCCCTGGGGGCAGGCTGCCGGTTCTCTGCCAATTATTACAAGGAAAAGGGGCAGTTCTTCACCAAAGACCCCAAACCCGGCGATCAGATCTTTTTCTGGAACAGCAGCAAGACCGATGTGGCCCATACGGGCATCGTCTGCGGGGTGGATGGAGGCTATGTCTATACCGTGGAGGGCAATACCTCCGCTGCTTCCGGCGTGATCGCCAACGGCGGCGGTGTGGCGGAAAAGAAGTACAGCCTGACCAACAGCCGCATCTACGGCTACGGCAGGCCGGCTTATGATGCCGACGCCCCACAGCAAACCCGGTTTTCTCTGTCCATGGCGCTGCTGCGCCGGGGCAGTAAGGGGGAAAGTGTTCGTGCCTTGCAGATGCTGCTGCTGGGCAACGGTTTTTCCTGCGGCAAATGGGGCGCTGACGGCGACTTTGGCAAAGCTACGGAAACTGCGCTGCAGGAATACCAGCGGCAAAATAACCTCACCCCCGATGGGGTGGCAGGCCCGCTGACTTGGAGCGCACTGCTGGGCATCGGGAGGTGAAGAAATGAGCGAAGCGATGATCGTGGCGCTCCTTGGCTTTGCCGGTACGCTGCTTGGCTCGCTGTTCGGCGTGCTGGCGGCGCAGAAGCTGACCCAGTACCGCCTGTCCCAGTTGGAGGACAAGGTCAATAAACATAACAACCTCATCGAGCGCACCTTTAAGCTGGAGGGGCGGCTGGATGAGGCGGAGCATGATATCCGGGATCTGAAGAAATTCCATATTCACTAAGGAGGAAGGGAAATTTGCAGGTTGTGAATAATTTGGCGGCGCTGATCAAGGTCAAAACCATCGTGACGCTGGTGGTCATCGGGGTCTTTGCCTATTTGGCTCTGCGCGGGGCGATCTCGGCGGATAATGTGATGGTCATCGTTACCGCCGTGGTGTCCTTCTACTTCGGCACACAGCACGAGAAAAATGGACAATTGACAATGGACAATTGACAATCATAGCGCGTGGTACCGAAAAAAAGACGCGTTGCCGGAATTGGCAACGCGTCTTTATACATTATATTTCTTCGGCCGGGTACAGGTCATGCAAGGTAGCCACCGCATCCTGGAAGGTCTGCTTGGTGTCCTGCACGGACTGCTGATAGTCCCTTAGCTGCTGGGTCACCTGGTCGGCAACGGCGCCGATGTGGGCAGAAGCATTCTCCGCCTGAGCGGTGGCATCCGCCAAAACGGCGTTGGCCTTTTGGTAGATGAGTTTTGCCCGCTCGTTGGCCTGGCGCTCCACCTTTTCAGCACGGCGGTAAGCCTCCAGCTCCTGCTGGGTGAAATCGTCGCCCTCGGGGATGGGATTTTCAGAAAGAAGGGCCTCCAGCTCCTGAATCCGAGCCTGTGCCTGCTCCAGCTGGGAACGCAGCTCATCGTCGGAGGGACGGGAGAGCGCTTCGGCAAGCTGATTGTTCAGCTGTTCCAGCTGAGATTTATGGGAGTTGTTCAGATATTCCAGATAATCGACTACATCCTTGCGGTGGAACCCCCGGAAGGAAGTGCGGAAATTGTGCAGTTCGGCCATAGAAATTGCCTCCTGTGTATTTTTTCTCGATTATATCACATCGTTTTGGGAAAAACAACCGGTTTCCCGAAGAAACGGGAAAAACGGCGGAGATTTTTTGGATTTTTCCTCTTTACAAATGGGGGAAATGTTGCTATAATAGCTAAGCTAAATCAATTTGCACCGGTGGCTCAATGGATAGAGCATCGGATTCCGGTTCCGAGGGTTGGGGGTTCGAGTCCCTTCCGGTGTACCAAAAAAAGAGAGGGCTTGATGCCCTCTCTTTTTTTGGTACACCGGAGGGACTCAGCTATATTCGCCTTGCGGCGAGCTAAATTTGCGACGCAAGCTAAATTGGCTTACGCCAGCTAAATTGCCTGCGGGCAGCTAAAGGCGAATATAATTTAGCTCTGTGCGTAGCACAGAATTTAGCTATGAAATAATTTCGTTGCCGCCGTCAGGTGGCAATTTAGCTAATGACAATCTTGAATTTGGCGAATAGCTTCCGAAAGAATATGTAGGGGCGGTCTGTGACCGCCCGCGGGCGCACACAGTGCGCCCCTACAATGTTGATTGTTAGACTATTAGACAACTTGAATTTATCTAACAGTTACGCACCGCACCAAAGGCCCCCTCTGACGAGGGGGCTGTCACCGAAGGTGACTGGGGGAGAGAAAACTACCCCTCAGTCACGCTTGGTAAGCGTGACAGCTCCCCTGACAAGGGGAGCCTTGGGCGCTGTAAGCGCCGGTGCTTACAGTGGGCGACCACATTGATTGCCCGCGGGCAGCAGATTGCTGCCCCTACAATGTTTATGGAATAGAAAAACGCGTTGCCGGGTGTGGCAACGCGTTTTTTTTGCGATATATTGCTGCGCAATGCGATATATTTCCCTTACGGTAAATACGAGATAACGCACTGCGTTACGATAGGATATCGCTTTTTGCAAAAAGCGATATCGCTATCATTTTGGAGTGTTACTCCAAAATGATAGGGCCGGTGGCGGCAAGGCCGGAGAGGATATGCTGTGCGGCCTGGTCGGCGGGGAGCTTGATCTGCTCGCCGGTGGTCATATTCTTCACAGAGCAAACACCCTCGGCGATTTCGTCCTCACCCAGCAGCACGGCGTAGGGGACAGCCAGCTTATCGGCGTAGCTCATTTTCTGCTTGAATTTCTTCTTTTCGGCGTAAAGCTGCACCCGGACACCGGCGCTGCGCAGGCTTTGGGCCAGGGCAATGGCGGGGGCGGGGTCATCGGTCATAGGCAGCACCAGAGCATCCGCCGGGGCGCTGGGAAGCTGGGGATTGAGCAGACCCTGCTCATCCAGCACATAGAACAGCCGGGTCAGACCGATGGAGATGCCCACGCCGGGGAGCATTTTGTCGGTATAGTAGCCGGCCAGATTGTCGTAGCGGCCGCCGGAGCAGACAGAGCCAATCTCCGGATGATCCAGCAGAGTGGTTTCGTAAACCGTGCCGGTGTAGTAGTCCAGGCCACGGGCGATGGTCAGATCCACGGCAAAATTCGCCTCCGGCACGCCAAAGGCAGCCAGATTGTCGGTGACCTGCCGCAGCTCCGTTACGCCCTGATCAAACATCTCGTTCTTGCCCAGGTAGCCCTCCAGAGCGGACAGCACCTGGGAATTTGTGCCGGAAATGGCGATGAAGCGGAGAATTTCTCCTGCCTGCTCGTCGGTCAGACCGCAGTTTTCGGTTAAAAGCTTGCTGACCTTCTCAGCGCCGATCTTGTCCAGCTTGTCCACGGTGCGCATAATCTCACCGCTTTGCTCCGTCAGACCCAGCATAGCATAAAAACCGTTCAAAATCTTGCGGTTATTCACCCGGATCTGGAACCGGGTCAAGCCAAAGCCACGGAACACCTGGTAGATAATGGCGGGGATCTCTGCCTCGTTGAGCACATCCAGCTTGCCGTCGCCGATGATATCGATGTCGGCCTGGTAAAATTCCCGGAATCTGCCCCGCTGCGCCCGCTCTCCGCGATAGACCTTGCTGATCTGGTAGCGGCGGAAGGGGAATGCCAGGTCGTTGTAGTGCAGAGCCACATATTTTGCCAGCGGCACGGTCAAATCGAACCGCAGAGCCAGGTCGCTGTCGCCCTTTTGGAAGCGGTAGATCTGCTTTTCTGTTTCGCCGCCGCCCTTAGCCAGCAGGATTTTGGCGTCCTCAATGGCGGGGGTGTCCAGGGGGGCGAAGCCGTACAGGCTGTAGGTGTCCCGCAGGACGGACATCATTTTTTCCAGCTTTGCCTGCTTTTGGGGCAAAAGCTCCATAAATCCGGACAAAGTCCGGGGGGTAATTCTTTCCATAGTAGTACCTTTTCTTAATATCTGGGTTTGTTGTGGACCATTTCGCGCCAGTTCAGGTCGCCCCGCTGCAGACCCATAATGGCGATTTCTGCGCTGCCCAAATTGGTGGCGATGGGCACATTATGACGGTCGCAATGGCGAATGGTCTCCACCATTTGGGCATCGTCCCAGGGGTCGGCGTTGTTGGGGTCGGTGAACAGGAGCACCAGGTCGATCTCGTTGTAAGCGATGCGGGCATTGATCTGCTGATGGCCGCCCTGCTTATGGGACAGAAGGAGGGTAATGGGCAGGCCGGTATGGTCAGCGATCAGCCGCCCGGTGGTGGCTGTGGCAAACAGATTGTGCTTCATCAGCAGGCTTTTGTAAGCAGTGCAGAATTGCACCATCAGTTCTTTCTTTTTATCGTGAGCCAAAAAAGCAATATTCACGGAAACCTCTCTCCTTTATATCGATATGGGCGTTTGCAGGCCTTGCAGCCGGAGGGAGATCCGGCGGCAGGCGGCAGCAGCGCCTTTTTTTGTTTGTTTGAGTAAGGGCTTTTGGAATGCGGCGGCCAGCACCACATTTTCATCCTCGGGGATGATGCCCAGCAGGGGGATCCCGGCCTTGTCCATAATGTCGTCAACGGTCAGTTTCATAGTGGCGAACATTTTTTCCGTGACCCGGTTGACGATGAGCCGGATGTTGGTTTTGCCCATCAGCTCCAAAACCTGGGTGGCCCGGCAGGCATCCCGCACGGCAGCGGGGTCAGTACCGGTGACCAGCAGAATGCGGTCGGCAAACCGGGCAGCCAGAGAGAATCCGGCTTCTATTCCGGCGGGGGCATCCAGGAAAATGTAGTGGTAATGCTGCCGGGCGGCGGTGAGCATATCCCGGAAGGCGTTGGGATCGATCTGATCGGCGGGACAGTGGATCGGGGCGGTGAGGAAGTGGAGCTGCTGGTAAATGGGGTGGCGGGCAGCCTGCTCCAACCGGTAAGCGCCGGAGCATACATCCAGGAAGGATAAAGCAGCCATATCGTCCATAGCCAGGGCAATATCCAAATTCCGCAGGCCCACATCGCAGTCGATGCACAGGACTTTTTTGCCTTGCTGCGCCAACGCCGTGGCCAGACCGGCACACACTGAGGTCTTGCCCGTTCCGCCCTTGCCGGACAGAACGGCGATTAATTCGCCCATAGGTCCCCCTCCTTGCCATAGTTACTCCCATTATAAAGCAATATCGCACAAAAGGCAAGGGGGTATTTGGGGTATTTTTCAAAACTTTTCATCAAAATCAACAAAACATAACCCCCATACCGCCTCTGACCGGCAAATTAGAATTCACCTTAGTAATATAATGCGCGAAGCGCCTTGTCCCCCTCAAAACGAGGGGGCCAGGAGATTGTGCGAATTTCGTTAGCACGGTAAACGATCTTTTATGGCGAGAAAAGTAAAGACCCGCAGATCATTGCGATCTGCGGGTCTGGTATGATGGATTACTGGTTTTCTTCCATTTCCTTCAGAGCGTCCTTGCGGCTGAAGTTTGCACGGCCCTTCTCGTCGAAGCCCATGAACTTCACCCAAGTCATATCGCCCAGGTTCAGGACATCTTCTACCTTTTCTACGCGGCGGTTTTCCAGCTTGGAGATGTGAACCATGCCGTCGTGGCCGGGAGCAATCTCCACGAATGCGCCGATGGGCAGGATGCGGACGACCTTGCCGTAGTACAGCTTGCCCACCTCGGGAACGAAGCAGATGTCGTCGATCATCTTCTTGGCGGCGTAAGCAGCC
>JAFODZ010000036.1 GCA_017380435.1 Oscillospiraceae bacterium | reverse complement strand
GCATAATTAATGTGTCGCCAAAGGCGACTATTTGAAATCATTTTCGAAGAAAATACCATAATTTTGCATTATGCATTATGAATTATGCATTATATTGTTTATCTTGCGTTAGCAAGATAAACAATCATTTACAGACATAACGGAGGGAAATACCGTGAAGCGTACAGATTATATCAGTTGGGATGAGTATTTTATGGGCGTTGCTATGCTGGCGGCCCGGCGGAGCAAGGATCCCAGCACCCAGGTAGGTGCCTGCATCGTATCCCAGGACAACATCATCATCTCCACCGGCTACAACGGTATGCCCAAAGGCTGCTCCGACGATGAATTTCCCTGGGAGCGCAGTGGCGAAGAGGGGGAAACCAAGTATCCCTATGTGGTACATGCGGAGCTGAATGCCGTTTTGAATGCCAATGGCCGTGATCTGCGGGGAAGTAAGCTGTATGTGGCGCTGTTCCCCTGCAACGAGTGTGCCAAGGCAATCATCCAATGCGGCATCCGGGAAATTGTATATCTTTCCGATAAGTATAAGGACACTATGGGCAACCTGGCATCGAAAAAGATGCTCGATGCTGCGGGGGTAAAATATACCCGCCTGGATTCCAATGTGAAAAGCATCACATTGGACCTCACCCCGGAAGAAGAAAAATGATCTTTTATCGGTCGAACGGATGCCACAAAAAACTATCGAATCTGATGTCATTCCGAGCCAGTGCTCACACTGGCGTGGGAATCTCTCGGCAAACAACTTCTTATTTAGGAAAGCCTGCAATAGAAGTAATTGCCTACTATGAGATTGCCACGGCGCTTTGCGCCTCGCAATGACACAAAAGTGCGGTAGTTGGTACGATATCTTCCAATTTATACTATCATAAAAAATACCCGGCAGAGGTTTTCCTCTGCCGGATGTTTTTGCATGTATTAGATTGCGATGCCAGCTTTGTCCAGAATGATGGGAACATTCTTTTCTGCGCCGATGGCCATAATATGTACGCCGTCGCAGAGCTTTTCGTCCTTGATCTTGGCGATCATTTCAGCAGCCATTTCAATGCCCAGCTTGCCGGGCAGACCCTTGACACCGGTAGCCTTGCCTTCCTCGGCGGCAGCGGCCAGACGGTCGATCATATTCTGGGGAACTGCGATGCCGGGAACATTGTCGTTCATATATTTTGCCATACCCGCGGACTTCAGCGGAATGATACCGGCCATGATATGGGTCTTGATGCCGGCCTTATCCACAAATTCCAGGAACCGCTTGAAGGTGTCCAGGTCGAAAATGCCTTGGGTCTGCACATACATTGCGCCATTTTCCACTTTCTGACGGAGCTTGTTGACTTGCAGGAACAAAGGTTCGTACAGGGGGGTGACAGCAGCGCCCTTATAGAACTTGGGAGCGCCGCCTGCGATCTCGTTGCCGCCGCAGTCCAGACCGGTCTCTTCCATTTTGGAGAGCATCTTCAAAATGCCAACGGAGTCCAGGTCGTAAACCGGCTTGGTGTCCTTGCAGTCGCCGACTACAGGGTGGTCGCCGGTGAGGGCCAGCATGGTGTCGATGCCGAAGCTGGCAGCGGAGAGAATATCGCCCATAATGGCCATACGGTTGCGGTCACGACCGGTGATCTGAATGATGGGATCCACGCCGGCCTGCTTCAGCTTGATGCACAGACCCAGGCCGGAGGCCTTCAGGCTGGCAGACTGCATATCGGTAACATTGACGGCGTGAACCTTACCGGCCAGAAGCTCGGCGGCTTCCATCTGCTCGGAGAAGTCGTAGCCTTTCGGGGGTGCCATTTCGGCAGTTACGCCAAACTTGCCGGATTCCAGTGCGTCCTTCAAAATGCTCATTTATTTCTTCCCCCTTAATGTAATGGTTCTGGGATAGGCAACAGCCTCGTAGCCCTTATCCTCCCGGGTGTTCATCAGCTTATCGAGCTGATTGGTGGCAGAAAGCCGCTCGTAGATCTTGATCCAGGCGCAGGGGTTTTCGGGATTGACTTCGCACTTGCCGTTTTTCTGACCGCCGCAGGGTCCGTTGATCAGACTCTTGGCACACTGGGTGATGGGGCAGATCGCACCGGTCTGACCCAGTACGCACTCGCCGCAGAAGTGGCAGGCCTCTTCCCAAACGCCGAAGCGGGCAGCTTCGCCCAGGAACATGGTGTTGTTGGAGGGATATACCGGGATAGCACCGGCAGTCTTGGCAGCGCACTGTACGCCGTCGCCGCAGGACATACAAATGATGCAGTCGGGGTTGGCGGCGACCATGGGCTTCATTTTGCTCTTAACACCCAGAGCCATGCAGCAGTAGTCGGCAACAGCAGTGCCAACAACGGTCTTGCCGGCAGCTTCCAGGGTAGCCTTCAGTTCTGCAATCTGAGCTTCGCCGCCGGTTTGACAGGCGGTCGCGCAGCTGCCACAGCCTAAGATGGCCACCGTCTTGGCGTCGCCCACCAGAGCCATCACTTCTTCGATGGGTTTCTTTTGGGTAATAATCATAGAAATAACTCTCCTTTTTTAGAAAGCATTTGAACAGGCGAATATTCACCTTTTTTCATATCTCTATACTACCACAAACCTATGCAGAAAATCAATAGAAATTTCACACTTTATAACATATTTCACATTTTATAACATCTCGCAAGAATAAACATCCAACCGTTCCTTTGCTAAATTAGAATTTATATCGCTGACGCTCATAAATTCAATGCAAAATGTAAAATGCAAAATGCATAATGAATGTGTCGCCAAAGGCGACTATTTGAAATCATTTTCGAAGAAAATACCATAATTTTGCATTATGCATTATGAATTATGCATTATATTGTTTATC
>JAFODZ010000003.1 GCA_017380435.1 Oscillospiraceae bacterium | reverse complement strand
GAACTGAGCCGGGAAGAAGCTACCCAGGAGAAAATTCTGGCGCTGGCTATGGCCAAGCAGACTGCTGCGGAAGGGAGTGTGTAAGATATGAATCAAAAAACACTTCGTAAACCCGGCAAAATCGGTGAGTTATTCCGCAGCCGTGAAGCCAGCTTGCTGTTGGTTATGGTGCTTTTGGTGGCCGTGATCCAATGGCGAAGCGGCGGATTGTTCCTTACCGGCGATGTTATAAAAAATGTAACCCAGAACTATGCCCACACTGCGGTGCTGGCCTTCGGTATGCTGCTGGTGCTGCTCATTGGCGGTATCGATATCTCCATCGGTGCAACTTTGGCGCTGAGTGGTATGGCCACCTGTCTGATGATGCGCGACGGGTATATCACCAATCCTTTGGTGGCTTACCTGTTCAGTATGCTGGTGGGTACGGTATGCGGTCTGGTAATCGGCTTGATCGTTTCCAAAGGCAAGGTTATCCCCATCATCGCAACACTGGGTATGCAGTATGTTTTCCGTGGTCTGGCATATTATATTGCAGGCTACGACTGGGTTGCCTCCGACGAACTGCTCCCTGGCTACAAGAGCTTTGCCTGGAGCTCCTTCCTGGGCATCAATAACCTGGTATGGATCGTGCTGATCGTCTTTGTTGTTATGTTCGTTTTCTTGAAATGGACCGGCTTTGGCCGGCAGATCTATGCCGCAGGCTCCAATCCCGAGGCGGCCCGGATTTCCGGCATCAACATTGACCGTGTGAAGATCATTGTCTATGGCATCAACGGTACGATCGGCGGCCTGGCGGGCGCTATGGCCACCAGCCTTTACGGCAATGCCCAGGGCTCTACCGCAATGGGTGCGGAGATGGATGTTATCGCCGCTTGCGTGATCGGCGGTGTCAGCCTCAATGGCGGCCAGGGCAATGCCTTTGGTGTGCTGCTGGGTGCTATCACCATCGCCATTATCAGTAAATCCCTAAGCCTTGTGGGTATCGATGCGTTCTGGCAGCAGGCATTGAAGGGTGCTATCATTTTGGTGGCGGTACTGGTCAATGTGCTGGTCCAGCGTAATGTTGCCCGCCGCGCACTGAAAAGGAGGGATATCTGATGGCTACAAAATCCGGTCGTGTAATCTCTCATAAAAGCGAATTTTCTCTGGCAAAGCTGTTTCTGCGCTGGGAAGCGCTGCTGATCCTTATTTTCCTGGCAGTCAATGTGATGAACATTTGCCTGTCACCCTATTATCTCAACGCCTACAACCTGTTCACAAATATCAATAACTTTATGAACACGGCGATCATTGCCTTGCCGATGGCTTTCATTTTGCTGCTGGGCGATATCGACTTGTCTGTGGGCGGCAATGTGTGTCTTTCTGCCACCATGCTGGGTATCGTGTATAACGCTACCGACAATATTTGGTTGGGCATTGCGGCCTGTTTGGCAACCGCTACTTTGTGCGGCCTGCTCAACGGTGTGATCCTCACCAAATTCAGCGAACTGGCTCCCATGATCGTGACTTTGGCTACCAATATTATCTACCGTGGTCTGTCGGAGCGAATCCTGGGTAACGGTTCCACCGGCGGTATGCTCAATGTATCGTGGTTTAGCAAGATCTTCTATGGACGGTTGTTTAATCTGATTCCTTATCCGCTGATCGTGTTTGCGGTGCTGGCGGTGGTCTTTGGACTGGTGATGCATAAAACTGCCTTTGGACGCCGGATGTTTGCTATCGGTTCCAACAAAAAGGCAGCGGCATACGCCGGTGTTAAGGTGGATAAGATCCGCTTGCTGGTCTTTACTCTTACCGGCTTTATGTGCGGTCTGTCCGCAGTGATTTACTGCTCCAAGCTTGGCTCTGTGAAGAGCGACGTGGCTGACGGCTTCGATCTGGAAGCTATCTCCATGTGCGTGCTGGGCGGCATCTCTACCGCCGGCGGCAAGGGCACAATGGTAGGTGCTGTGATTGCGGTATTTACCGTAGGTCTGCTGCGCTATGGCCTGGGACTCATCAATCTGGAAGGTCAGACCATCCGTATTATCATTGGCGCGCTGCTGATTTGTGTGGTTATGTTCCCCACAATTCGCGATGCTGTCAAGAAACTGTTTGCAAAGAAAAAGTAATTTATTGTGGTATGCGCACCGTAAAAGGTGTTCATATAAAATTAAATTTTAGAAAGGAACTATTATCATGAAGAAACTCATCGCTATCCTGTTGGTAGCTCTGATGGCTATGTCCCTGGTTGCTTGTGGCAACAACGGCGGCGAAGCTGGTGAAGCTACCTATGCAATCGTCTGCAAGGACGCATCCAACCCCTACATGCTGAGAATGATCAGCGGTTTCGAGGCTGCTTGTGAAGCTCTGGGCGTAAAGTCCGTCACCAAGTCCCCCGAATCTGCTACCGTTGACGGCCAGATCACCATCGTCAACGAGCTGGTTGCTCAGGGCGTTAAGGGTATCGCCATTGCTGCTAACGACGCTGCTGCTCTGGAAGCTACTATCCAGGCTGCTACCGCTCAGGGCATCGTGGTCGTAACTCTGGACTCCGACACCAAGGGCTCCCAGATGTTCGTCAACCAGGCCGGTGTTGAGCAGGTTGCTCAGGTTCTGGTAGATTCCGTTTACGACATGGCCGGCGGCGAAGGCGAGTTCGCAATTCTGTCCGCTTCCTCCACCGCTACCAACCAGAATGCTTGGATCGCTGCTATGGAAGAAATCATCGCCGCTGACGAGAAGTACGCCAACCTGACTTGGGTTGAGACCGTATATGGCGACGACGAGCCCCAGAAATCCACCGACGAAGCACAGAGCTTGATGACCAAGTACCCCAATCTGAAGGTTATCTGCTGCCCCACCACCGTTGGTGTTCTGGCTTGCGCACAGGCTGTTCAGAATGCTGGCTCCTCCATCAAGGTTGCTGGTCTGGGCCTGCCTTCCGAAATGAAGGACTATGTCGGCGACGACAAGGTCTGCCCCTACATGTATCTGTGGAACCCCATCGATGTGGGTAACTGCGCTGCATACATGATCGACGCTCTGGCAGAAGGCAAGGTCGGCGAGATCGGCACTTCCTTCGAGGCTAAGAACGGCACTTCCTATGAAGTTATGGCTGGCGATCCTGCTGCAAAGCAGATCATCGTTGGACCTCCCTTCGCATTCACCGGCGAGAACATTGCTGAGTGGGCAGAGGTTTACTAAGATATCATTTGCACACATATAAAAAAGGTTAGGGCCTCGGCCCTAACCTTTTTTTGTACAATGTTATGATTCGCTTCGGATCAAAGCATGCTCCATGTTTTTGCCTGCACTATAGAAGAACACATTATCCCGGGCAGGCTCCAACTCGGTGAGCAGACCCCGGGTGCTATAGACTGCGTAACTGCGGAACAGCACGGGACACAGCAGGCCCTTGTCCATAACATATTTATATAAACTGTAGTAGTTGCCGTGGTTGGCCAGGGCGTCCAGACAGAGGGCATAGGCGCCTACTTCGTTGACACCGCCGTAGCTTAACTCACCGTAGGTGTGGAAAAATGGGGTAAGATCCATATTGGGAGAGAGCATGGTCTGTCCCAGATAGAGGTCATAATCCCGGGTGTAGATGGCATAGGTGTATTCTGATCCGGCAAGCTCCTTAACGGTCACATGCAGACCGGCGGCGCCAAGCATATCGGCAATAGAATGGGCAACCCGAACCCGAATGCTGTCGCCTTTGTTGACCAGCAGAACCACTTCTTCGCCCATCATCAACTGGTTTCGCACCGCAGATGCAAATTTTTCTGCATCGTAAGTGTAGCGAGAGGCCAAATTCTGATTGTAGTAGGGGAATTCCGGGGATGCAGGCAGGGTCACAGCAGAAGCGTAGCCCCTGTAGTATTCGTCGGTGAGAAACTCCCGGTCGATGGCGTGGGTCAAGGCTGTGCGAATGGCATCGTTGGAGAAAACATCGCTGTCGGCAGAGCAGGCGAGGTAAATGAACATACCGTTTTCACAGTTCCAAAGCTCATAGTCGCAGCGGTAGTCAGCAAAATAATCGGAGCAAGGGTCGGCGCAAACCAGATCCACATCGCCAAACTGGAATTCATCCCGGATTTGGTTGTTGGACTTGGCTTCCAGCAAGGTGATGGAGGAGGCAGTGATAACGGAATCGTAGCTGCTCCAGTTATCTGACCGGCGGCGCAGGCGGGAAAGATCCCCGGATTCATCCAAAATGTAGGGGCCGGTGCCTGCGGGACGATCACTTTCCAAATCGGTTTCCGGGATAATGGGGATATCCAGCAATTGGGGAAGATTCTCCATCGGGGTATCCAGTTTGATCTCTACACCATCGTCTTCCGTTACTGCGATATCGGTGATGTGGAAAAAACGGCCCTTATAGATTTGACTTTCCTTGGCAGCCAAAAGGGTGGCGGCCACATCCTGGGCAGTCAACACTGCTCCATTGGAAAATTTGGCTTTTTCCGGGTAGAAGGTGTAGGTGCGGGAGTCGGGACTGATCCGGTACTGCTTGCATAGCATGGGTTCCGGCTCGTAATTCCGGTTCACGGCAAACAAACCCTGGTATAGCAGCGAAATAATGACGCGGTTGGTATAATCGTTGCATTTAAGGGGATTCAGGGTCTTTTCCCGATAGTAGATCAAAGTCAGTGCCTGCTCCAGCGGCTCGGTGTTTTCTTCCGGTGTATCCACTGCACCCAAACCGTCGCCGGTGGGTTCATAAGGTTCGTCCTCGCTGCTGCAGCCGGCAAACAGGGAAAAGACCATCGTCAGCAGGACGAGGATACTTAACAGCTTTTTCATCAGCCGGTCTCCTTATTGTTCCATACCTGCTGCCACATCTTTGTCGCGGCAGCATTTTTTATATTTCTTTCCGCTGCCGCAGGGGCAGGGATCATTGGGGCCTACTTTAGAAGTCTTGCGCACAGGCTGCTGTTTGAGGGTTTTATCGGCAGTGCCGGAAGCACCGGTTTCTTTAGCAACCTTTACCCGCTTAACTTCCTGAGCAGGCTTGAGTTGAACGCCGAACATTCTGCGGACAGTTTCTTCCCGGATGGCGGTGATCATAGCCTGGAACATTTCGTAGCCTTCTTCTTTGTAGGCAACCACAGGATCGTGCTGACCGTAGGCCCGCAGACCGATGCCCTGTTTCAAATCATCCATGGCATCGATGTTGTCCATCCAGTATTCGTCCACGACCCGGAGCATAACCACCCGTTCAAGCTCCCGCATCATAGCGCTGCCGTAGGCAGTTTCTTTGGCATTATAGACGGCCATAGCCATCTCATAAACGGCGTCACACAGCACTTGCTGATTAGCACCGTCTTCCGGCAGGGGAGGATTCTTAATGAGGAAATATTTGCCAATTTCGGAAATAAGTGTCTTGCGGCTTTCCTTGTCCAAAACCCCGCCGGCTTGACCGACGCAGTCGGCAACCAGCGAATTGACTACATCCCGGATCATATTTTCCATACTCTCCCGCAGATCCTCACCGTCGAGAACCTTCTGCCGCTGGGCGTAGATCACTTCACGCTGGGTATTCATAACATTATCGTATTCCAAAACGCTCTTTCTGGAGCGGAAATGGCGGCTTTCCACATTTCTCTGGGCGTTTTCTACCGCGCCGGAGAGAATCTTGGCGTCGATGGGGGTATCCTCGTCCAGACCCAGAGTGTCCATCATACCCATGATCCGGTCGGAGGCAAACAGCCGCATCAGATCGTCCTGCAGGCTTAGATAGAACCGGCTTTCGCCCGGGTCTCCCTGACGGCCGGAACGACCGCGAAGCTGATTGTCGATACGCCGGGATTCGTGGCGCTCGGTGCCGATAATAAACAGACCGCCGGCATCCCGCACCTTTTGGGCCTCTTCAGCCATCTGCGCTTTAAAGCGGCTGTGCAGGTTTTTGTATTCGGCCCGAATGTTCAGAATTTCCTGGTCGTCGGTTTCGGAGTAAGCGTTGGCCTGCTGCAGCAATTCCTCGGGGATATCCCGTTTGCGCAGCTCGTTCATAGCCATATATTCGGCGTTGCCGCCCAGCACAATATCCGTACCACGGCCTGCCATATTGGTGGCAATGGTAACCGCGCCGAATTTGCCCGCCTGGGCAACAATTTGCGCTTCCTGCTCGTGATTCTTGGCGTTCAGAACACTGTGGGGGATGCCGGATTTTTTCAGAACCTTGGAAAGTAATTCACTCTTTTCAATGGAAACTGTACCCACCAGAACGGGCTGACCCTTTTGGTAGCATTCCTGCACCTGGCGCACGATGGCCCGGAATTTGCCCAATTCGGTTTTATAAACCACATCGGAACGGTCCAGACGAACCACAGGCCGGTTTGTGGGAATTTCCACCACATCTAAGCTATAAATGGCAGCAAATTCCTCTTCCTCGGTCAGTGCAGTGCCGGTCATACCGGAGAGTTTGTTGTACAGCCGGAAGAAGTTCTGGAAGGTGATAGTGGCAAGGGTTTTGCTCTCGCTGGCAACTTTCACGCCTTCCTTGGCTTCAATTGCCTGGTGCAGACCTTCGTTATAGCGTCTGCCGTACATCAGACGGCCTGTAAATTCATCCACAATGATGATTTCGCCGTCTTTGATCACATAGTCGATATCCCGTTTCATCAAACCCCGGGCCTTCATAGCCTGGTTCAGATGGTGGGAGAGGGTGGCGTTTTCACCGTCACCTAAATTCTCCACGCCAAAATGGCGTTCAGCCTTGGCAATACCGGAGGCGGTGAGGGAAACAGAGTGGGATTTTTCATCTACGATATAATCGCAATCGTAGCTGTCCATTTCCTCCTTCTCGTCGGTCTTGGCGAAAACCACTTTCCGCAGACCGGCCACAAACCGATCTGCCATCTCGTATAGCTGGGAAGAATCTTCACCCTTGCCGGAGATGATCAAAGGGGTGCGGGCTTCGTCGATCAGAATGGAGTCAACCTCGTCAACGATGGCAAAGGCGTGTCCTCGCTGCACCAGCTCAGATTTGTAGATGGCCATATTGTCACGCAGGTAGTCAAAACCCAGCTCGTTGTTGGTGCAGTAGGTGATGTCGGCGGCATAGGAGATGCGGCGCTCAGCCGGCTTCATACCGGGAATCACCAGACCGACAGTCAGACCCATATAGCGGTGGACTTTGCCCATCCATTCGGAGTCACGCTTGGCCAGATAGTCGTTGACGGTGACTACATGGACGCCTTCGCCGGTGAGGGCGTTGAGGTAGCAGGGCATAACGGCCACCAGGGTCTTGCCTTCACCGGTTTTCATTTCCGCAATGCGGCCCTGGTGCAGAACGATACCGCCGATCAGCTGTACCGGATAGGGGCGCATACCCAAAACCCGGTCAGAGGCTTCCCGGATGGCAGCAAATGCCTCGGGCAGGATGTCATCCAGAGTTTCACCCCGGGCAAGACGGCTCTTAAATTCTGCGGTTTTGCCCTTTAATTCTTCCTCGGACAGAGCCTTATATTCCTCCTCTAAAGCGAGGATCTTATCCAGGGTGGGACGGATCTTTTTGATTTCCCGCTCGGAACGGGTGCCAAAAATTTTTGCAAAAACTCCCATAGCTTACTCCTTATCATACAGGCACAATCGCCATCATTTCATAGTTACCCAACATTATATCATAAAGAAAAGCAAAATAATAGTCAAAAATGTAAACATTTCAATTTCAAATGCAATTTCCCCAATAAAGCGTGTCATAGTAAAATAAATTAGAATTTATATCGCTGACGCTCATAAATTCAATGCAAAATGTAAAATGCAAAATGCATAATTAATGTGTCGCCAAAGGCGACTATTTGAAATCATTTTCGAAGAAAATACCATAATTTTGCATTATGCATTATG
>JAFODZ010000035.1 GCA_017380435.1 Oscillospiraceae bacterium | reverse complement strand
GGATGGCATAGGGGAACTCCTCAACAGAGGGAATCACAGGCAGCAGAGCCTTTTCGGCCAGTGCGCCGTGACCGATCTCACGACGGGAAGTGGAGCGGGCAGCTCTTGCTTCGCCGGTGGAGAAGGAGGGGAAATTGTAGTGGTGGATATAACGCTTGGTCTCTTCGGGGTAGATGGTGTCCAGCTTCTGAGCAGCAGACAGGGTGTTCAGAGTGCAGATGGACAGAACCTGGGTCTGACCGCGGGAGAACAGGCCGGAGCCGTGTACCCGGGGCAGCAGGCTGACCTGTGCGTCCAGAGGACGGATATCGTCCATGCCACGGCCGTCAACACGCTTGCCGGCCAGCAGCCACTTCTTGACCACCTTCTTCTGCATCTTGTACAGGCAGACCTCAATGTGGGTCTCGAAGTCTTCGTATTTCTCAGCGAATTTATCCTGGAAGTCCAGGCGGGCAGCGGTGAGCCGCTCCTCACGGACATTCTTGTCGTCGGTGTCCAGGGCGTACTCGATCTGACCCAGGCCGTACTCCATCAGGTCATCCAGCAGCTCGTGGTTGACAGCAGCCTTCTCGAAGGTGAACTTGGGCTTGCCGATCTCAGCAACGATGCCGTTGATGAACTTGACAATCTCCATATTGGTCTCGTGGGCGATGCGGATGGACTCCAGCACAACAGCTTCGGGAGCTTCGTTGGCCTCGGTCTCGATCATGACCACCTTCTCGAAGGTGGAGGCGATGCACACGAAGCAGTCAGCGGCCTCACGCTCATCAGCGGAGGGGTTGACGATATAACGGTCGCCCACATGGGCAACATTGGTGGTGGCAACAGGTCCGTTCCAGGGCACATCGGAAGAAGCGATGGCGATGGAAGCGCCCAGAGAAGCGACGACTTCCACGGGGTTCTCGTGGTCGTTGGCCAGCACGGTGCAGGTGACAACGGTGTCGTTACGCAGCTCTTCGTCGAAGAGGGGGCGCATAGGACGGTCGATGATACGGCTGTTGAGGATGCCGCGCTCGGAGGGTTTGCCCTCGCGGCGATTGAAGGAGCCGGGGATGCGGCCTACGGAGTACATTCTCTCTTCAAATTCGATGGTCAGAGGGAAGTAGTCGATGCCGGCCTTGGGAATGGGGTTGCAAGTGCAGGTGGTCAGAACCACGGTGTCGCCGTAGCGGCAGATGCACTCAGCATTGGCAAGCTCTGCCACCAGACCGGTTTCCACGGTGAAGGGACGGCCGCCGATTTCCATCTCATAAACATGATGGTTGGGATACTGTTTGCGAGTAATCATAGTGTTTTCCTCCTTAAAAAGTTTTGTTTTCGGGAGGTTTAGCACTTGAAACTGGCACCGGACTGCCAAACTGCCGGAATTGCTCTAATTTACGCACAAGACTCTTGTCCCCCTCGTCTTGAGGGGGATGTCAGCGAAGCTGACAGGGGGAGTTCATTCCTTAAAACAAGAAACTCCCTCAGTCAAATTGCCTAAAGTCGGCAATTTGCCAGCTCCCTCACAACGAGGGAGCCGAGATTCCCTAATTGTGGGGAAGTCAAGGCGTGTGTCGATAGTGCATTCGGCGAGGATGCAGGTGCAGGACCACTTTCAACTGCTAAAGCATCTCCCTTTAAAAATTGTTATTTCTAAAAAAGGGCGACATATGCTGTCGCCCTTTCCTTTGAAATCTTACTTACGGATGCCCAGCTTGGCGATGATAGCACGGTAACGGTTGATATCCTTCTTTGCCAGATAGTCCAGCATGTTGCGGCGCTTACCGACCATCATCAGCAGACCACGACGGGAGTGGTTGTCGTGCTTGTGAACACGCAGGTGATCAGTCAGCTCGTTGATACGGGCGGTGAGGATAGCGATCTGAACTTCGGGAGAACCGGTATCGCCTTCGTGGGTTGCGTTTTCCAGGATGACCTGGGTCTTTTTCTCTTTGAGAATCATGGTAATTTCCACCTTTCAAATAAATAGTTGCCAAAAGCCAAGTAGGGGGGTAGTGGAGTCCGTTCCTCGGCGTATCCCCAAACTGAGCAGAGGGCATAATGATTGCCGGAGTTACCCAGCTTGAACATCATAGCATAATTGTTTCCAAAAGTAAAGGAAAATTTTCAATATCTTTGGGAAAATCTTACTTTTTTTGTCTGTTTGCAACAGCTTGCAATTTGGGTCATTGCGAGGGGGCGCAGCGCCCGTGGCAATCCGCAATACCTTTTTGGAGAACGGATTCCCACGCCAGTTTGCGAACTGGCTCGGAATGACAAGAATTGCAGGATTAAGCAAAATATTGCAGATCTTCCGAGATTTGTCTTTGCAGGTCGGAAAGACTGTCAAACTTTCGCTCCGGGCGGATAAAGTCTAAGAATTCCAGGGTCATCATTTGCCCGTAAAGGTCGCCGGAAAAGTCCAAAATGTGGGCCTCCACGGTGATGCCCGCACCGCTGACAGTGGGGCGGGTGCCGATGTTGGTGATGGCGTCGCAGGACTTGCCGCCGACCTGCGCTCGGCAGGCATAAACCCCGTGGGGCAGCTTCAAAAGGCTGTCGGGGTAGGGGAGGTTGGCGGTGGGGAAGCCGATGGTGCGCCCGAGCTGCTTGCCGGTCTGCACCTGCCCGGAGAGGATATGGCTGTGACCTAAAAAGCGGTTAGCCTCCCGGATTTTGCCGCTGCTGAGCAAGGTGCGGATATGGGTGGAGGAGATGCGCACCCCGTCTAAAATTTGTTGGGGAACGATTCGGCAGGCAAGGTTGCGGCTTTGACAGTAGCCTTGCAAAAGGGCGGCTGTGCCTTCTCCCTTGCAGCCAAAACGAAAATCGCTGCCGCAGACAAACCCGACGGCGTGATGCTCCCGGGTCAGCATATTCAGAAAATCCTGCCAGGGCATTGCCATGAGTTTGTCGGTAAAGGGAAGCTCCACCACGGTATCCACCGTCCCCAGCAAAAGCTGGCGGCGGTCGGCGTCGGTGTTGATCAGGGGGACGGCATTGCCGGAAACGAGCCGCTGGGGATGACCGGAAAAGGTGACCGCACCGCTTTGGCAGTCCTTTGCGGCTTCCCGGCAGGCATCCAGCAGCGCTTTGTGACCCAAATGCACCCCATCGAAATACCCTAAGGCGTAAATCGTTCTGTTCTCCATAATTCCTCTGTAAATGATTGTTTATAGCATCAACTACCGTATAAGATCGTAGGGGCGTTCTTTGAACGCCCGCGGGCGAACACAGTTCGCCCCTACAGGTAATTTGTAAGGTAAATTCTAATTTAGATATCAAAAAAGCTTTTAACGGTGGACATGATGCTGTTTTCTACCTTGGCAAGCATCAGAAATTCGCCGTTTTGGCTATAGGCCCGGTACTGTCCGTCCGGCAGACTGATAGAAAATGAATTGCCGTTGCGGCAGCGCTTTTCCTGGTTGGGGGTAAGGACGAGCTTGTCGTATTCTGCAAACAGGCTGTCCACCGGGGCAAGGTAGATTTCGGGATTGTCCGATTCCACCAAGGTCTGCAAAGAAACGGCCTGATCGATGGTGTAATCCCCGGCCTGCACCCGCCGCAGAGCCGCCATACACCCGCCGCAGCCAAGGGCAGCGCCGATATCCTTGCATAAGGTGCGGATATAAGTTCCCTTGGAGCAATGCACCAGGATTTTCGCCTGGTTTCCGGAAAATTCCAAACATTCCAGCTTGAAAATGGTGATGGTGCGGCTTTTGCGCTCCACTTCTTTGCCCTTGCGGGCCAGGTCGTACAGCTTTTGACCGTTCACCTTGATGGCGGAGTACATAGGCGGAATCTGCTGAATTTCGCCCCGGAACTGCTCCAAAACGGATAAAAATTCATTTTCCGTGACGCAAACCGGTTTTTCTTCCAAAATATTGCCGGTGATATCCTCGGTGTCGGTGGTGATGCCCAGCTGCAAAACCGCCTCGTAGGTCTTGTGGGCGTGTTCAAAAAATTCCACGCCCCGGGTGGCACGGCCCACAAACACCGGCAAAACGCCGGTTGCCATAGGGTCTAAGGTGCCGCCGTGGCCGATCCTGCGGGTTTTGAAAACGCCCCGCAGCTTGGAAACCACATCCTGGCTTGTCCAGCCGGCAGGTTTGTCGATAATGACGATTCCGTTCATATTATGTTTCTTCGTCAGATCCTGTATCCAGGGAATTGATGAGCTTGAGCATTTTTGCGCCGTAGGTGATGGAGTCGTCCAGCTCCCATACCAGCTCCGGGGTGTAGCGAAGCTGCAAAGCGCTGCTCAGCTCCCGGCGCAGATAGCCGGAAGCGGATTTCAGTCCCTTCAGGGCATCGGCGGCCTTATCCTCCTGCAAGAAGCTCACATAAACCTTAGCATAGCGCAGGTCGGGGGTGGCTTCCACATGGGTGATGGAGATCATAGTATTTTGCACTCTGGGGTCTTTCAGATTGCGAATGGCGGAGGCTAATTCCTTCTGAATTTCCTCGTTGATTCGACCGATTCGGTTGGATGCCATAAACAGCACTCCTTTTCATATAATTTGCGATGAAAGCACCGTCAATAAGCCTCCCCTTGGAGGGGAGGTGCCCAGTGCGCACACTGGGCGGAGGGGTGGCGGAATATGGGCAACCCCTCAGTCACGGCGTGCGCCGTGACAGCTCCCCTAAGAGGGGAGCCTTACAACGGTGCTTTTGTTTTATCTTTTGATTTCCTGCATTACGAAGCATTCAAAGACGTCGCCTTCTTTGATGTCGTTGAACTTGGCGATGCTCATACCGCACTCATAACCGGCGGTGACTTCCTTGGCGGCATCCTTGAACCGCTGCAAAGAGCCGACCTCGCCCTGGTGGATGACGATGTTGTCCCGGAGCACACGAACCTGGGCATCCCGGCTGACCTTGCCGTCCTTGACCATACAGCCGGCGATGGTGCCGATGGCGGAGACCTTGTAGGTCATACGCACTTCGGCGTGACCGATGATGACTTCCTCAAACTTGGGAGCCAGCATACCCTTCATAGCCGATTCGATCTCGTCGATGGCATCGTAGATGACCCGGTAGAACCGCATATCCACGCCGCTGCGCTGACCGCTGACGGCGGCTGCGGCATCGGGACGGACGTTGAAGCCGACAATGATAGCACCAGCCGTGGAGGCCAGCAGAATATCGGATTCGTTGATAGCGCCTACGCCGGTGTGGATGACCTTGACACGGACTTCTTCGTTGGAGATCTTCTCCAGGCTGGCCTTGACGGCTTCGGCAGAACCCTGCACGTCAGCCTTGACGATCAGCGGCAGCTCTTTCATTTCGCCCTCCTGCATCTTGGCAAAGAGGTTATCCAGAGTGACCTTGGTCATAGCGTTGGCGGCGGCGTCCTTAGCAGCCTGCTTACGCTGCTCAACCAGCTCGCGGGCCATACGCTCGTCGGTAACGGCGTTGAATTCATCGCCGGGAGCGGGGGTTTCTGCCAGACCGGTGATTTCAACAGGCACAGAAGGTCCTGCGCTCTTGACGGTGCGGCCCTTGTCGTTGGTCATGACGCGGACACGGCCTACGGCAGTACCGGCGATGACGATATCGCCCTGGTTCAGCGTGCCGTTTTGCACCAGCAGGGTGGCGATGGGGCCACGGGTCTTGTCCAGACGGGCCTCGATGACCGTACCCTTGGCACGGCGGTTGGGGTTGGCCTTCAGCTCCTGCACCTCAGCGGTGAGGATGACCATTTCCAGCAATTCATCCAGACCCTGACCGGTTTTGGCGGAGATGGGGCAGATGATAGTCTCGCCGCCCCATTCCTCGGGAATCAGCTCATACTGGGTCAGCTGCTCCTTGATGCGGTCGGGGTTGGCGGTGGGCTTATCCATTTTGTTGATGGCCACGATAATGGGAACTTCCGCGGCCTTGGCGTGGTTAATGGATTCCACGGTCTGGGGCATAATGCCGTCGTCGGCGGCCACAACCAGAATGGCGATGTCGGTGCTCTTGGCACCACGGGCGCGCATAGAGGTAAATGCGGCGTGACCGGGGGTGTCCAGGAAGGTGACCATATTGCCGCCCACATCCACAGTGTAGGCACCGATGTGCTGGGTGATACCGCCAGCCTCACCGGCAGTGACCTTGGTGTTGCGGATGGCGTCCAGCAGACTGGTCTTGCCGTGGTCAACGTGACCCATAACCACCACAACGGGAGCGCGGCTGACCAGCTCTTCGGTGGTGTCGATGTGGTCGTCGATGATTTTTTCTTCGATGGTGACGGTGACTTCTTTTTCCACCTTGCAGCCCATTTCCACGGCTACAAATTCGGCGGTATCAAAGTCGATGGTCTGGTTGATGCCGGCCATCACGCCGTTTTTCATCAAGCATTTGATGACTTCGCCGGCGGTCTTCTTCATTCTCGAAGCCAGCTCGCCTACGGTGATCTCCTCGGGGATCTTGACGGTCAGGGGAGCTTTGCGGGCCACCTCCATCTGCAGGCGGCGCAGCTTCTCCTGCTCCTCATTGCGGGCCTTGTTGCCCTTGAATTTATTGTCCTTTTTGTTCTGCTGCTGACCCTTCTTGCCGCCGATCTTCTGCTTGCCGCCGGAGTAATTCTGCATCCGCTCGGAAACCAGGGAATCCACCCGGTCGTCAAAACGGGCAGAGTTCACCTGCACGGCGGAGGTATCCACCACGCGGCGCTCCCGCTTGCGCTCCGGCTCAGCCGGCTTCTGGGGCTTCTGCTCTGCCTTGGGCTGGGCAGCCTTTGCAGGCTCAGCCTTGGCAGGTTCGGACTTCTTTTCTTCTTTCTTTGCCACAGGCTCAGCAGGCTTTTCCTCTGCCTGGGCCTTAGACTGCACAGCGAATACCGCTTCCAGAGAATCGATCTGGTTGGTAGCGGTCATATAGTCAAACACCACATTGAGCTCTTCATCTGTCAGAACCTGGGTGTTGGACTTGGGTTTTTCAAAAAATTTGCCTACGACCTCGGAAATTACCTTGGGGGTGACACCGAAATCCGCTGCAACTTCCTTAACTCGATACTTCACTAAACTCATACTAAACGCACCTCCGTATTACGAACGACCTTTTCTCACATTCTTCTTGTGTGCCCGGGCTTCCGCCTGACGGGCCTGCACGCGTTTTGTCTTCTGGGCAAGGCAGTCAAGGGCCTCGCGGTATTTTTCCGGCTGTTCCAGAGCCTGCAAAAAGGCAAGGGCCAATGCCGGATCGGTGATGGCGGCGATGGCTAAACTCTGGCGGCCGATGGCTTCTCCCAATTCGTCTTTGGAATAGGGGATGCGGATGCAGATCTGATCGGAACCGGCAACGAAGCTTTTGGCTCTGCGCCAGGTGTGATCGCCGGCATCCCGGGCAACTACCACCAGCCGGGCAATGCGGGCCCGGGCGGCAGCGCCCACAGGTTCTTCACCCAATTCAATTCGGCCTGCTTTACGGGCCAGGGACAAATAATTGCGCGCTTTATCCAAGGGTAAAACCCTCCAATTCTTTATTCAGGCGTTCATAGACCTGTTCCGGGACTTCCGTCTCCAGGCTGCGCTCCAATGCCTTAGCTTTGCGGGCCTTTTGCAGGCATTCGCTGCTGGGGCAGATGTAGGCGCCGCGGCCATTGAGCTTGCCGGAGAAGTCCAGACTCACATTGCCGTCGGTCAAGCGGACCACGCGGATCAGCTCCCGTTTGGCTTTTCGTTCCCGGCAGCCCATACACTGCCGCTGAGGGATCTTTTTTTGCATATGGCTGCCCTCCTTCTGCCGGCTTACTCAGCCTGGCTTTCCGACTTGATGTCGATCTTGTAGCCGGTAAGACGGGCGGCAAGACGGGCGTTCTGGCCTTCCTTACCGATGGCAAGGCTGAGCTGGTCGTCGGGGACGATGACACGGCAGGCCTTCTGACCGGGGATGAGCATTACATCCACCACATCCGCAGGGCTCAGCGCAGCACGGACATATTCGCAGGGATCTTCGCTCCAAACCACGATGTCGATCTTCTCGCCGTGGAGTTCTTCCACAACCGCGCCTACACGGCCGCCTCTGGGGCCGACGCAGGTGCCGACGGGGTCGATGCCCTCCATAGCAGCGCGGACAGCGATCTTGCTTCTGGAGCCGGCTTCCCGGGCGATGTTGCGGATCTCCACCTGGCCTTCGGCGATTTCGGGAGTCTCCAGCTCAAACAGGCGGCGCACCACATTGGGATGGGTGCGGGAAACATTGACCAGCGGGCCGCGGTTGGCGCGATGTACTTCCAGAACATAAACCCGGATGTGGTCGCCGGGGGTGTAGGTTTCGCCGGGGATCTGCTCGGATACCCGCAGCACGGCGTCGCTCTGCTCAGCGCCCTGGCCAACCCGGACGAATACATCGCCGGAGGGATCTACCTTCAGCACAGTGCCGGTGAGCAGCTCAGCGGACTTGGAGGAGTAGCTTTCGTAAACGATGCCCCGCTCTGCCTCGCGGATGCCCTGGATGACCACCTGCTTGGCAGTCTGGGCGGCGATGCGGCCGAATTTTTGGAAATCCACAGGCAGCTGGATGGTGTCGCCCAGCTGCACATTGGGGTTATACTTCTGTGCGGCATCGATGTGGATCTCCACGGAGGAATTTTCCACTTCTTCCACGACGGTCTTATTTAGGTGCATAAACAGGCCCTTTTCGCTCAGATCCACCACCACATTTTCGGCGGGGATATCCCGGTCATTTTCCTGGTCTTTGCGGTAGGCGTTGGTCAGCGCCTGCTTCAGACGATCCACCATGTAATCCACGGGGATGCCCTTGATCTTTTCCAAATCCCGCAGGCTGGCGAAGATCTCTGCGCCGATATCTACTTTGGGAGCTTCGGTCTTTTTGGCTCGTGCCATTTTTCTATTCCTCCTTAAAACTCTACTCTCAGGCGGCACAGTGCCACCTCAGATTTTTCAAATACGATGGTTTCTTTTCCCGATTCCAGGGTGATGCGGCCTTCGTCGTAGCCCCGGAGGATGCCGGGGAATTCCTTCAGACCGTTGCGGGGGCGGTACAGCTTGATGAGAACAGGACTTCCCATAAACTGCGTAAAGTCCGACGGACGGCGGAGCACCCGCTCGATGCCGGCGGAACATACTTCAAAATGATAGCTTTCCGCGATGGGGTCTTTTTCATCCAAAATGGGGTCGATGGCCCGGGCAACTGCCTCGCAGTCATCGATGCATACGCCGCCTTCTTTGTCGATATACACCCGCAGGAAGCGCTCAGAGCCTTCCCGGACATATTCCACATCCCAAAGGCTGCAGCCTTTTTCTTCCACGATGGGTTTGGCAAAGGCGGTGACAAGCTCGGTTACTTTCATAAAAAATCGCCTCTTTCATCAAGAAAGAGAGGGGCAAGCCCCTCTCTTCCGAAAATGTCAATACTTATCGTGGGTATTATATCATTGGTTTTCCGGAAATGCAAGGGTTTTTTGTATTTTTTTATGATGAAAATACGAAAAATCTATCCAAAAACCCGTCCCCTCGTAGGGACCGGCGTCCCCGACGGTCCTTCCCACAATACCTTCCCCTGGCTATCAAGAAAGTGTCATCCTGAGTGAGCGCAGCGAATCGAAGGATCTTCGCACCATCGTCACCGGAAAGATTCTTCGACTCCCGTTGGTCGCTCAGAATGACACAATATACGATACCGCACACAATAATTGTCAATTCCCATTGTAGGGACCGGCGTCCCCGACGGTCCGGATCTGCAATCTCCCTAATCTGTGTCATTGCGAGCCAGTGCTCACACTGGCGTGGCAATCCGTACCCCAAAGCCTCCCCTTTTGTGGAGCTATTATGCAATCCCGGCGGGGATGCCCTGGACATATTTTTGATCCCAGTCGTGGTCGAAAAGACCGTAGGTGGGACTGCCCAGTGCCAGATCCGATGCCAAAGTTTCCAAGATATTTGCCGCTTCCAAAGATTCTAAATAGAATTCCGGCAGTGCTTCCGCGCCCAGATACGCACCCAAAATGCCGCCGGTCAGGGCGCCCACAGCGCCGCTGCGGCCGGAGTGGTTCACAGCCAGGATCATAGCGGTGTCAAAATCGCCGCCGCATACCAGCGTGGCATAGAGGGCAGCCTGCAGGCATTGCTCCGCGCTGTCGCAGACAAAGCCTTCCATAGCTTCCCTGTGGTCAGTATCCTCGGCGGCCTTGCCGATGGCGCTCAAAAGCCGCTGGGCAAGGGATTCTGCCTGGGGAAAACGGCTGCCGTAGCAGATGCGCATTTTGTCGATGGCCCGCTCATATACCGTCGGCAAAGGCAGATCGCTTCCGTCGGCAATGGCGGCAATGATCTCTGCCAAAATGCCGCCGCACAGGAAGGTTTCGGTGTTGCCGTGGGTCAGCGCCACCGTCTGCGCGCCCAGTTGGGCAGCCATACTCCGGGGCATTCCCCGGTCGTTGCAGCCAAGGCCGGTAATGAGGGCGGCGGGCAGCGAACCGGTGGAGGCGGCACGGTTGATAGGTTTTTCCATGGTGGCGGGGGTTTCCATCCGCAGGGCGTCCAGCATCCGGCTGTCCTTGCATTTGCGAACCCGCATTTGGGGGATCTTCGCCACCCAGCACCAGGATTTTTCCGGATCCCGGGGGAAATGCTGGGCTCTTGCCCATTCCCGCAGGGACAGGTGGATATAGCGCAGGTAGTTTTCCGCCTTGCCCCGGGTGATGCCCAGAAGCAGACCGTTGGCGGTGTAGGCGGCAACCTGGGTGTAGGCAGAGGCAGCAGCCTGACCGTTCACCAGGTCGTAACCCAAAAGGCCGTTGGGGCCGTAATCCTCCTGAATTTCTGTCCAGGTTTTCTCATCAATGGCATAGCCCATGGCGTCGCCCACCGCAAGGCCCAAAAGCGCCCCCCGGCAGACAGATATCCGTTTTTCCATCCTGGCATACACCTCCATCTTTTTTGTAATAATACCCTATTTTTCCCGAAATAGCAACAGTTTCCACAAAAAATGTCATTGTAAACCACGGCAGATCGCCGGTTTGCAATGGCATGAAATTGACATCCGGTGCAGGGTATCGTATCGATGTGTCATTCTGAGCGGAGCATCGAAGATGCGTAGTCGAAGAATCTACGCATTGTCGATACTACTCAGTAAAAATTTAGTGCGAAGATCCTTCGATTCGCTGCGCTCACTCAGGATGACACAGTTTGGGAGCAATCGGCAGGCTGCGGCCTAACGATGAAAAATCCCGGTCCATCCGTTTTGGAGGACCGGGATCGCAGCAGATTAAAATAAAGGTTTGACTTTTTTGCGGTAGATGCGGATGAACAGCAGCGCGGTGATAATACCGCTGATGATTTCCGCCAGGGGGAAGGACCACCACACCGCATCCACGCTGCCCGTCAGACTCAGCAAAAATGCCGCAGGCACAAGCACCACCAGCTGCCGGCAAAGGGATGTGATGGTGGAGTAGATGCCGTTGCCCAATGCCGGGAAGCTGGCACTCAGGGCGATGCCGATGGCGGCAAAGGGGAAGTTCAAGCTGACAGTGCGCAGAGCGCTGATGCCGAAGCGCACCAGATCGCTGGCGGATTTGTCCTCAGCCGATTCAAACAGTCCCATCAGCACATCCGGGAAAATCTGGAATACCGCCAGACCGATGCACATAATGGTCAGCGCCGCGGCCACCGAGAGCTTCAGGGTATCCAGGATCCGTTTCGGCTGCTTGGCGCCGTAGTTGAAGGCGATAATGGAAATGGCGGCGTTGTTGATGCCAAACAGGGGCATAAAGAAGAAGCTTTGGAGCTTGAAATAGATACCGAAGACGGCGGTAGGTGTCTGTCCGTAGGTGTGGGAGAAGCTCATGAAAATCTGGTTCATGCAGAAATTCATCACCGAGCCAATGGCCATCATAATGATGGAGGGGATGCCTACGGAGAGGATCTTGCCCACGATCTCTGCCTTGGGCAGCAGATATTTCAGCTTGAAATCCACATCCGGGTTTTTGGTCAGATTGAAAATGACCGCCAACAGTCCGGATACCCACTGGGCGATGACGGTGGCAATGGCAGCACCGGCTACCTCCATCCGGGGAACATAGAAGGGCAGCTCGATGCCGATGAGCCGGGAAACGCCCTCAGAACCCAAAATAAACAGCGGGTCAAGGAGAATGTTGACCACGGCGCCGGTGCTTTGGGTGATCATGGTGTAAACCGACCGGCCGGAGGATTGGAGCAGCCGCTCGCCTAAGATGGCAACAAAGCTGCCGAAGCAGAAAATGGAGCAAATACCGGTGTAGCTGATGCCGTAGGCGGTGGTGACTTCGTTGGCACCGAATACGCTGTAGTATGCCGGAACGCCCACAAAGCCGAACAGCATAAATACTGCCATACAAATCATGGTCAGGGTGATGCCGTTGCCGGCAGTATGGCTGGCCCGTTTCCGGTCACCCTCGCCCAGAGATTTGCTCAAAAGGCTGTTCATACCCACGGCAATGCCGGTGGCAAAGCCGATTTGCAGGTTCTGAATGGGGAAGGCCAGGGAAAGGGCGGTGTTGGCATCGGCGTTGTCCGCACTGATGAGGGATACAAAGTAGCTATCGACCACATTGTAAAATGCCTGCACCAGCATGGAAAGCGCCAGGGGGAGGGCCATGGTCAGCAAAAGCTTGCCCACCGGCATGGTACCCATTTTGTTTTCACCCGGCATAGGAAGTCGTTTGTCTTTCAATTTTTTCACCTGTTTATCGTAATCTCGGCCCCCTCACTGAGGGGGGGCGCGGCGTAAGCCGTGACTGGGGAAGTGGATATACCCTCCCCCGGGGGGAGGGTGTCGCGGCGTAAGCCGTGACGGGTGAGGAACGGCGACAGGGTGGAAACGGTATGAGGTCTGATGGATGGTCAGCATTTGCAAGATTACTGCCCGTATTCCTCATCCGACCTCGCTTCGCTCGGCCACCTACCAATTAAGGAGCGATTGCCCCCGGCAATCGACTATTTATAACTCGCTGCGCGGAGCACCACCCTCGGGGGAAGGTATGGCGTGGGCGGATTATTCGTTTCTGAGCAGCTTATAAACCTGCCAGTCGGTGCGCTCTAAGGTCATGGGGGTGATGGAGGTGTAGCCGCTGATGACGCAGTCGGTGTCGATGCTCAGATCGCCCTTGTTTTCGTGGACGCAACGGCCTATGGGCATATAGAAATCGTCCTCCCGGGGGTCAAAATCGTCGGTGTAGTACGGGCCGCCCTGATGGGTGATGCAAATGCCCTTGGGTTCGGGCGGGATGTTGACATTGTAAAGGCTGTGCTTTTGGAAAAGCTTGTTCTCTTCAAAATACGCCCAAACCTCGTCCAGCCGGGAGATAACCGTTTCGTATCCCTGGAAGGGGGAGGAGAAGGCAACGGCGGGGATGCCCAAAGCTGCGGCCTCGTAGATGGCGGCGACGGTGCCGGAGTACATCACATCCAGACCCATATTGCAGCCCCGGTTTACGCCGGAAACAACCAGGTCAAAATCCTGCTTCAGTCCCATCACCGCAAAGCGCACGCAGTCTGCCGGGGAGGATTCCACTGCCCAAACCTCTTCATCCTCCAGCATTTGCTTTTTGGCCCGGAAGGGGTTCATGATCTGGATGCCGTGGCTTTTGCCGCTTTGCTCCACAGCGGGAACAACGGTGGTCACTTGACCCAGCTTTTTGCACCACCGGATCAGCGGCAGAAGCTGGGAGGCGGAAATGGAGTCATCGTTTGTAATTAAAATTCTCATAGCCAACCCTCGTGTGTTTCTTTGTATTGTTTGACGTGCTGATCGGCGTCAGCAAGCAGAGCGTTCATTTCCTCGATGGAATAGACCGTAGCGCCGCTGGCATTGGCGTGACCGCCGCCGTGGTATTTTTCAGCAATTTCGTTGATGGTGACGAAGCGGGAACGCAGACGCACCCGAATGGTTTCGGTTTCGGCGTTTTCGATGAAGACCATCCAGCAGATCACATCCCGGATGGAATCCAGGTTGCCCACGCAGGCGCTGGCCTGCTCCTGGGTCAGACCGAATTCCTCCTGCATAGCCTTATCCACAAACAGATAAGCCACGCCGTTTTCGGTGATCTGCATCCGGTTATACACATGGGCCTTGAACTTCAAATATCCGAAGGCTTCCAGATACAGCCGGGCGTACAGAGTTTCAATATCTACGCCCACATCCAGCAGCGTGGCGGCTGCCCGGAGGGTGTGGCCGTTGGTGCCGGCGTACTTGAACCGGCCGGAGTCGGTGACCATGCCGGTGTAGAGGTAGGTAGCAGCTTCGGAGTTGATCTTCAGCTGATCTTTAAAGGCCTCGTAAAATACCACGATCATCTCGCAGCAGGAGGAGCGCTCCTCTTCCACCCAGCAAAGGCTGCCGTAATTTTCCAGAGGAATATGGTGGTCAATCTTGATCAGCTCTTTGCACAGGGCGTAGTTTTTGTTGGAGATGCGGTTTTCCGAGGCGGTATCCACCACAATGCCCAAAGCATCCTTGTACAGCTCTTCGTCAACCGGCTCGTCCTCCGGGCCTAAAAATTCCAGATAGGCGGCGGTATCGGTGTCGATGAGATAAACTTCCTTTTCCGGGAAGCTAAGCTGCAAAATGGTCTTCAGACCCTTGGATGCGCCCACGCAGTCGCCGTCGTTGCGCACATGGCGAAAGATCATAATGCGGTCGTATTCTTTAATTTTTTGGAGAATTTTCTCCATCATTTCCATGTTCATACTTGTGTTCCTCCAATTTCGTCAAGATCGGCAAGCAGAGCCATCACCGTTTCCCGGTCGGGAACGGTGCAGCCGCAGGCCTTGGCGTGACCGCCGCCGCCGTATTTGACAGCGATGGGCTGAATGGTGTGCAGGCTGGAGCGCAGCTCGCAGAGGATGCCGTTTTCCGTTTCTGTGAAGTTGGCCCAGATGCTCACGCCCTTCATATCCGCCATGGTGTTGGTCATACCCCGGGAGATGGTGAAAAGATCCGCGCCAAAGGTGTCAAATTCCTCCCGGGTGGTGTAGATATAGGCGGTGTTTGCGGGGGTGAATTGAATTTTTAAAATGAATTGCGCCTTGAGCTTTTTGTTTTCGTAGCTGTCGGCGTAGAGATTGCGGAAAATCTCGTTGGTGTCAAATTCCTGCTCCATCAGCCAGGAAGCCAGGGCATGGGTGCGGGCGGTGGTGCCGTCGTAGCGGAAGCGGCCGGAATCGGTGACGATGCCGGTGTAAAGTGCCTGGGCGGCGGTGGGGGTCAGCTTCAGACCGCACTGCCGGGCAAAATCCGTGACCATAGAGCAGCAGCTTTCGTAGCTGGTATCCACCACTTCTTCCTGGGCAATGGTTTCGCAGAAAATGTGGTGGTCCATACGGGCGGTGGCGGGGGCCAGGGAATAGCGGCTGTCGCTGATGAGGGCGGATGCGCCGCAATCGAGAATGATAGCTAAGGCATTTTCGTAGGCGCTGTCTGCCACGGTGTCCATCTGAGAACCCTGGACAAAGCCGAAGAACCGGGGGTCATCGCCCACGGCGTAAACGGTTTTTTCCGGGAAATTGGCCATTAAAATATGCTTCAATCCCACCTGGCTGCCGATGGCGTCGCCGTCGGGCTTGTTGTGGCGGTGAATGATGATGGTGTCGTATTTTTGAATCAAGTTGAAAATCTTCTGAAACATCGTATTCCTCCTCGCATACGGTAAGTTATTGTAAAAGTCCATTACATTTTAATATATCATATACTTTTCAAAAACGCAATGAAAAACAGAAAAAACTTGCACATATGCCCCTACCTTCCCCCGGGGGGAAGGTGGCAGCCCAAAGGGCTGACGGATGAGGAATGCGGGCAGAAAGCTGACGACCTTTACCTTACTATCAGGCTTCATACCATTTCCAACCTGTCGCCGTTCCTCACCCGTCACGGCTAACGCCGCGACACCCTCCCCCCGGGGGAGGGTATTTTCCGCTATCACGCACAAACTCTACAATCCCGTGTCATTGCGAGGGCATTTATGCCCGTGGCAATCCGTATCCCCTCGTAGGGGCGGATATCATCCGCCCGCCCCCTCAAAAAATGTGTCATTGTGAGAATCCGTAGGGGAGGCGTTCCGCCTCCCGCAATTCGGGACGGGAAACCCGTCCCCTACACGGCTGGGTGCATTGACCAACAAAAAACCACCGGTGAATTACCGGTGGTTTAGGTAGGTGTTAGGATTCTGCGGTGACAATCTCCACGGTGTAGCCAAGCTCACGCAGATTTTCCGCAATGGCGCCCTGGCCCACAATATGGGCCGCGCCCACACAGATGAAGATCTCCTCGCCGGAGAGGAGGGCCTCCTCGGCATATTCGGTCATGGTGGCGTTGCGCTGGACGATCAGCTTGTCGTGGTATTCTGCGTACAGCGCCGCTTCCTCCTCGTCGGCATACTCCACTTCTGTGTTCAGATAAGCGGCAAAGGCGGCTTCGTCACCACCCGCCCAAAGATCCATCATCTGCTGCAAATCCGCAGCGCTGGCTTCCCAATCGTCGTAGAGGGCGATGGAACTCTCCAAAAGCTCGATCTGTAGCTCCTCAGAAAACTCTGCCATCATCCCATACTGAAATTCCGCCGATTCCACTTCCCGCACCGGCTTGCCGTCATTTCTGGCCCGCTTCAGCAGATGCCGGTCAATGCCCAGAGCAGTCTGCGCACCTGTTTTTTTCATGCACAGGCTTTCAATGGTGCTCCACCAGAAGACCGGCTTGTAGTAGGCAAAGCTTTCGCTGTAGGATTCGTTTTCCTCCAAGATCTCCACCGCCCGGCGGTAGGTTTCCGGCTGCAGGTGGGATTGTACGGTAGAGCCGTCTAAATACATCAGCTTCTGTAAAAGCTGGGTCTGTAAGGGGAAGTTCCATTCAAAGGCCATAATATCCATCTCCACCGCCAGGGCATCGCTGCCGTCAAAGGCGGTCAGCACATATTCCGGCAGGGGATAGTAGTCTTCCCGGCCCACATGGATGGAGCCGAACAGCCAAAGCACATTGCCGGTTTCGTCGCTGACCTTGTAAAGCAGCGGCGTGGCAGTACTCTGGACTTCATCTTCCTTCCCGGAAAGGGGCGTGCAGGCCGTCAGCAGCAGGCACAGCACCAAAAATACAACGGCAATTTTCCGTTTCATAATCCAATCTCTCCTTAAAACCCGTAGGGGCGAATCAATCATATAGGGGCGGATGACCCGCCCCTACAATAGCAGTTTAGTTCAGACCCTTGCCGCTGCGCACAGCTTCAAAATCCTCTTCGATTTCCTTGGAGGGAGCCTTGGTCAGCAGGGAAATGACCACGATGCAGATGCTGGAGAAAATGAAGGCAGGCAGCAATTCATAGATGGCAAATACGCCGCCCAGCTTGCTGATGACCAGCTTCCACAAAAATACCATACCTGCGCCGCTGACCATACCGGCAATCGCACCGGCCTTGTTGATCCGCTTCCAGAACAGGCTAAAGAGCATCAGCGGGCCGAAGGTTGCGCCGAAGCCGGCCCAGGCAAAGGAAACGATCTGGAAGATAACGCTCTTTTCGTCCAGCGCGATGACCACGGCGATGGCGGTGAGCACCAGCAGGGTGATCCGGGATACCCACATAACCTGCTTGTCGGAGGCGTTTCTCTTGATGATGCCCTGGAAGATGTTCTTGGACAGGGCAGAGGCGGCGATCAGCAGATAGGAGTCAGAGGAGCTGATGGTGGCAGCCAAAATTCCGGCCATGACGAAGCCTGCCAGCAGCGGGGGCAGGGAAGTGGTAGCCAGGGTGATGAAGATGTTTTCCGAAGCGGACTTGGTCAGATGGGCAACGGGGAACAGCTGGCGGCCCACGATGCCGATGAATACGGCAACAGCCAGGGAAATCACCACCCAGATCATAGCGATCCGGCGAGAGCGGCCCAGTTCTTCTTCCTTACGGATAGCCATAAAGCGCAGCAGGACCTGGGGCATACCGAAGTAACCCAGACCCCAAGCCATCATGGAGCAGACGGTGAGGAAGCCGTAGTCGCTGGCAGCGCCGAAGACCGGCTTGCCGGCCTCCACAAGCTGCTGACCGGCATCGTCCAGAGTGGGCGTTGCCAGACCGAAAAATTCCATAAAGCCGGGGATGGACTTGGCGTTTTCCATCACAGCGCCGATACCGCCTGCGTTGACAGTGCCGATGGTAACGATCACAGCCAGAGCAACGATCATCACGATGGCCTGCATAAAGTCGGAGGCGCTTTCTGCCAGGAAGCCGCCGAGAATGGTGTAAACCAGTACAAATACGGCGCCCAGGATCATCATAGAGATGTAAGGCGCTCCGAACAAAGAGGAGAACAGCTTGCCGCAGGTGACCAGGCAGCTGGAAGCATACACGGTGAAGAAAATGAGAATAAACAGAGCAGCCAGCGCCATAATGGTCTTATTCTTCTCCCGGAAACGGTTGGAGAAAAAGTCCGGCAGGGTGATAGAGTTGTTGGCGCGGATGCTGTAACGGCGCAGCCGCTTGGAAACGATGAGCCAGTTCAGATATGTACCCACAGCCAGACCGAAAGCGGTCCAGAAGGCGTCGGCAAGGCCGCACCAGTAGGCAACGCCGGGCAGACCCATCAGCAGCCAGCCGCTCATATCCGAAGCTTCGGCGCTCATAGCGGTGACCCAGGGGCCGAGAGAACGGCCGCCTAAGAAATATGCCTCAGAGCTTTTGTTGGCCCGTTTGGCATAGACCAGACCGATGGCGATCACGGCGGCCATGTAAATAATCATTGCGATTAGGATTTGAATGGTTTTGCTGTCCATTTTGAATCCCCTCCTGTAAAAAAATGGTTTTTTAGCCTTGAAAATGGGGAAAAATATCCCAAAACAAAACATTGTTCGCATTATAGCATATCCGCCACAGAAAGGCAACTGTTTTTCTCAAACGGAATTTGCGCCCAAAGACGGGTGCGAGAATCCATAAAATCACCCCCGTCATAAATTGTAGGGGAGGCGTTTCGCCTCCCGCGAATGGGACGGGAAACCCGTCCCCTACGCCGCAGCATCTAACATATTCTCGATAAAGATACCGTAGCCCGTTGTGGGGTCATTGACCAAAACATGGGACACAGCGCCAATCAGTTTTCCGTCCTGTATAATCGGCGAGCCGCTCATGCCGATGTCAAGTAGGGGACAAAAGATTTTTGTGTTTTTCTGCGGTTTTTATGCGTTTTTGCAGGTAAAAGGCAGGTTTTGGCACACCGCAACCGCAATCCTTAACTTGACATAGATGAAATGTCGAAAATACCGTATTTTAAGACTTCTCGCATTTTCGACAAATTCTGATATTTGCCGGACCGTCGGTTTTTGTGCCTAGAAGGGACAAAGCCGCCGGGCAAGCGGCGGCTTTGCAACTATGAGTTTACCTTGTGAATAGTGTTTTTCAGTATTAGTATTAATAATACTCTAGGTAGATAGAGAAACACAGTCTTCGAGCATTACTTAGTATAGTATTAAGGGATAGTAATATAGAGTAATACTAGGCAAGTTACCAGCAAGTTAATTAAAGCAAGTAAAAGTTATATACTAGACGCAATTAGTAGGGATTTCTTAATATTTAGCAGTACATTAATGCGTACTAGTTAACGCTAGCAAGTTACCGGCAAGTTAACAGCAAGTTAACTAGGCCCAATAAGGAAGATAGCGCATATACCGTGGTGCAGTATCAGGATCTAAGGGCTTTATTAAGCCTGCTGTTACAGCTTCCTTAATAAGACGTGATGCACTACCGGAAGAGGATTGCTTCAAACCAAAGCGATCTCGCAAAGAAGTATTGGTTAACTGTTCATTCTGTACTTGTTTAATACATGCGTGGAGATAGCATGCCCAGAGCTTATCTTCTGCAGAAATATTTCCAAAAGGCATCTCTGCATAAAGTGTTACCTTCGTGTTCTCTTCATACAGATCAATCTTTGGTGCAGGAAGTAAGTCCATTTCACAGGAGATAACAATCTTGTCCCAACCTGTTCCGAGTTCCTCGCATATCCTCAAGCGCCGCATGAGTTCTGCCAATTTCTCATTCCGAGATCTGGGCGGATTATCCACAATGCGCTTGATATCTACCATAGGCGTACCGGGGTTAGTAATTTCGATTCTTCCGTCAAAAATCTCTACAACAGGGCCAGTTCCGGGAATAGCAAAGTCCTGATGTATTAGGGCGTTGCCAACAGCTTCTCTAATTGCCAGGCTCGGATAGGCTGTTTTCTTTTCTCTCAATGCACCTTTAATCACTTCGGCAGTAGGAAGCAGTGCATCGATAAAACCCAGCAAGCCTTCGAAACCAACAGCATATCCCTTGGTCCCGTCATATTCTTTCAGCATGTTCAAACGATTGCTGCCTTGATATTGAACAACGCGAACGGCCTTTCTGGACAAACGAGGGAAATCTGCCAACCGCTTGGCGAACAGGATTGCGCCTAAGTTTGTGATTGCATATAAACCGTTATCCTGCTTTACGAGGATTCCCTCTTCCTCCATATAGTGGCAGATGCCTTCTGCGTTAGTGGGCTGAGGTGTTTTTATAAGGTCAAAGTAGGTTGAATACTCCAACATACCAAGAGCAGTAACCATATCCAAATCTTGTTTTGCAAAGCGTTCCTCAAATTTAGAAGTACGCAGACGATCCCAAAGTTGCGCTTGCAAAGCCGGGTATTCACTCAGTTTCTTGGTATAACTTCCAACGCGAATATAATCGCATTTCTCGAACATAACCGTTTGGTTGACGGCACGGTGGATTATCAGAACACCAACATTTTTGCCGTCCATGCTAACCATGTGGTATTCAAAATCGGCATTCTTGGACAGGAGGCTGCGTAGCCAATTTTCAATCTCTTGATTTCCCTTTTTCAGCGTCTGGAGATTGTATTCCGTTCCAACAATTTCGTGTGTTTCATCATGGACACCCCATAGCATATAGGCACAGCTTTTCTCGTGAAGAGCTGCACTATTAGCCAAGGCACTGATATCTTGCCCAATCATTTCAGGATTGTAATTGTTATGCTTAAACTCCAACCATTGGGTCTCATTTGGGAGCTTGCATAATTCCTTAATCAGCTTATCCAAGTTTTCCATTTCAGCGCTCCTAACATGCGTAGTTTATACGGCCATTCGATCTCTCTAACATTATACACCAATTATAGCACGAAAACATAGGAAAAGGCAAGTTTATTGAACTGAATAATATGAGTGTTTAGCATTAGGGGCAATAGTTTTTATATTGATTTTGTACCCATCCCACAAATTGCTTATAAAATTGCAGATATGTCATACCGTACCATTCATCAAAAGACACTTGCTCCAAAAAACCAGATACGACCATATCTATTCCATGTTGCTCGGCTAAATAATCAATGGCCAGCATAGTCTCCGGATAGGTGAGAGTATTTCCGTTTTTTCCTATACGCTTTGTGCGTTTGGAGCCCTCAACCGAATACTCGTTCATCGGTAGTCCGTTTCTATTATCAAGATCCGGTCGAAGCAGTGTTATAATACCGCAAGCACGGTAGAACGCACCGGCATCAATATCCATACTGGTTGCAGGCAGGGAGGCAAACTGTTCATAGCACGCAACAATACACGCCTGCTGCTCCATAGCTACGGGGTCCACATCCTGAAATGCGGTTGGATCAGTCAGATAAATAAACATAGGATCCCGTCTGGTCATCCCGTATTGTGTCTCCAATTCGGCAGCAAACCAGGTTGCTAGTCCCTCGCTCAACCAGATATCTTCCCCGTTGAGAGCCAAATCTCTGGGTAGCAGGATATGACAAAGTTCGTGCCAAAGACTACCGGGCTCTCCAATACTGATTTCTGAAGAGAGAAAATCAGCTTTTGTTTGTCCACTTGAGTGGATAAAACGCACATATGTGACAGTATTTGTGTGTTTTTGCACTTGTTCAAATGATTTGGGAAGTAATTCCTGCATACGCTGCAGCAGTTTCACATATCCATCGTAGAACTGGCAAAGGAAGAGGTAGTATTCCTCTGCTGTGCCAATCCAATCTGTTGGCTGAATTTCAAAGCGGAACCGGTTCATATCTGAGTCTGCATAGATAGTTGCTGCTTTTGCAGAAATATGAGAAACCTTCAAATGCGAAACTTCTTTATGACCCTCCGGAAGCACAGGCGTTTCCAGCTGATGCTTGGAAGCCCATAGCTGTACCGCCGGTTCGGCAGTTTCCAATCGGATATATTCTTCCAAGCTATTGTTCTGTAAAAAGGTTCCTGTCACACTCTGCGACAATTTCTGTGCCAACTGCATAGTGTCAACATCACAAAATTCAGGCATGAAATATGCCGGGAACAGAGACGATACATAATGTCCGCTTTCTGTGAAATCTTTCAACAGAGAAGTAGTGTCGATTGGCTCTTCGAAGATGAATCGACAGAGCCCAATATTTTGCCAAAGCATTGTCAATCCATACGCTTCTGCCACCAATGCCTGACGATATGTACCGGAACCAATATCCTGCAGCGTACAGTAAATGCGTCCTGCGCCGTTCTGCGGTTGCCCGGAAATGGTTTTTTCTACCAGATAGAGTTCCAGGGGGCATGGTAAGGCATTGCCTATTTTCCCTGTGATTGCCACCAGATCTTTTTCAATTTGGAGCACTGCATCCTGCAATGCACCTTTCTCAAAAATCTCTTGCTCCATGTGAACAGTGCCGTACGCGGTGGTAACAGTAAACACTTTAAAGTCTGCTGCGTATTCTTCAGTCCGGTAATGCCGCCCCTCTTTTATATCGCTGAGCTTTGCAGACTGCGGCAAGGATGTCTGTGAATTGTTGTTGTCTATTGTATTCTGCTGGTTTAGCACTGCACACCCAGCAAGCAATATGCAAAGGATAATAAAAAGCATAGATAACTTCTGGTGTATTACTGACATAGAAGCCGCCTCCTTTTTATTTATCTTATCACAGGGCAATGAAAAGTGCAACAAAAAGCGGGCGGTTGATAACCGCCCCTACAACGAAAATCCGCCGTTTCCCAACGTAGGGGCGGATATTATCCGCCCGTTATGCCGCGGCATCTAACATATTCTCGATGAAGATGCCGTAGCCGGTTGTGGGGTCATTGACTAAAACATGGGTCACGGCGCCCACAAGCTTGCCGTCTTGGATAATAGGACTGCCGCTCATACCCTGGACGATGCCGCCGGTGGCATTGAGAAGCGCCGGGTCGGTGACCTTGAGCAGCATATTCCGCCCGGAAGGGCCGGAATTGGGATATACCTTAATAATATCCACAGAATATTCCCGGATCTGCCCGTCTGCCACGGTGGAGCGAATGGTGGCTTTGCCGATGCGCACCTGTTCCTTACTGCCAATGGGCAGCAGCTCCGCATCGGCAGACAGCCGGGCAGTTCCAAATACACCCTGGGGGGTGTTTTTTGTCAGCGAACCGATCTGCCCTGTGCCGGTGACGGTACTCATCAGCTGTCCAGGCTGTCCGGCCTTACCGGTTTTCACCGTCAGCACCGTGGCGTTATATACGGTGCCCTGGGCCATATCCGCCAAATTGCCATCTGTGCCGTTGACCCCGTGACCCAGCGCTCCGAATTTCCCGGTGTTGGGATCATACCAGGTCACCGTTCCCACGCCGGTGATCCCTTGTTTTAAATACACCCCCAACCGGGGGCCGTTTTCTGTAATTTCCGGCAAAACATAGACGGTTTTGGTCTGTCCGTTGCGAACCAGGTCGATTTTTGCCTGCCCGTCTGTGCGCATAAGCCCGTCGGCCACCTGCTGCGCCGACTGAACAGGGATGCCGTTAATCGCGGCGATGCGGTCGCCCACCTGCAAGCCGCAATCCTGGGCGGACTGTCCCAATTCCTCGTCGAATGCGGCGATGGTCACCGTATCATCCAAGATCTGCAGCCCGATCACCTGTCCTCCGGGCACCACAAGCTGCGCGCCCCATACGCTCTGGGCGCAGGCGTACAAACATACGGCTGCTGCCAACAGCCGCAATGCGAATTTTTTCATTTTTTGCCCTCCTTTTTCTCTGCCTTTGTTAATATGCCACGCACCAAAATGAATAATCTTTGTAAATGTCGAAAAATAAGGGCAAATTTGCCATTGAACTTGCAGAATATTTCTGCAATTTACAGAATGTTCACGAAAAATTTGAAAACTCTACACGCCTTGTTCAAAGAAGGCCGATAGAATGAAATCAGAAGGTTGGCAGAAACCGTAATATGCCGGTCTTCCGGGACAAAACATCCCCTTGTCCCGACGCGTATCCTCTGTTCTACCTCTCTTCTTGAAACCCAAGAGAAAGCCGCTGCCTGTTTATCCCCGGGCGGCGGTTTTTTCATTTGTAAACTTTTTTTAATTGTATTGCAATCCCTATGGATTATGGTAAAATAAGGGAAAACATTTGGTAAGAAGGAGTCTTCCTATGATTCGATGGCTTGCCCGGTGTGTCCGGGAATATAAATGGGCGGCTATGCTCAGTCCTCTGTGTATGGTGGGCGAGGTGGCCATGGAAGTGCTGATTCCGCTGATTATGACCCAGCTGTACCGGCATGGTGTGGAAGCCGGCAGAAGCGACCTTGTGCTCAAATGGTCGGTGATCTTGGTGGTTTGCGCCTTGATTTCCCTGGCCTTTGGTGCGTCGTCGGCCTTTTTGGCATCCAAAGCCGGCACCGGCTTTGCCAAAAATTTGCGCCACGATATGTTCCATCGGGTGCAGCGGTTCAGCTTTGGCAATATTGATAAATTTTCCTCTGCATCCATCGTCACCCGGCTGACCTCCGATGTGGCCAACCTGCAGATGTCCTTCCAAATGCTGATTCGTATGGCGATCCGCAGCCCGATGATGCTGATTCTGGCGATGACCGCGGCGATGAGCATTGATCGGAAGCTGAGCCTGGTGTTCTGCGCCGCGCTGCCGATTTTGATTTTGGCCATCGTGCTGCTGGCACCGCTGGTGTTTCAGATTTTCGACCGGGTGTTCAAGACCTACGACCGGCTCAATACGGTGGTACAGGAAAATATCCATGGCGTGCGGGTGGTCAAATCCTTCGTCCGGGAGGACAAGGAAGTAGAGAAATTTACCGCCATCTCCGGCTCGATCTATAAAGATTTCTGCAAGGCCGAGCGGATCGTGGCGCTGAACAGTCCCATTATGCAGTTCTGCGTCTATGGCTGTATGCTGGCACTGTCCTGGTTTGGCGCGAAGATGATCGTCGATTCCGGCAACAATCCCGCTCTGGGACTGACTACGGAAGAGCTGAGCGCCATGTTTACCTATACCACTCAGATTCTATCCTCTTTGCTGATGTTCAGTATGGTGTTCGTGATGCTCACGATGAGCCGCGCGCCGCTCAAGCGGTGCTATGAGATCCTCTCGGAAGAGCCGGATCTGGTATCTCCTGCGGAAAATGCCGTGACCGAAGTGGCAAACGGTGCCATTGACTTTGAAAATGTCAGCTTCCGCTACGCTGCCACCGCCAAGCACCGGGCGCTGAAGGAAGTGGATCTGCATATCCCAAGCGGTGCAACGGTGGGCATTTTGGGCGGCACAGGCTCCGGCAAATCCACCCTGGTGCAGCTCATTCCCCGGCTTTACGATGTGGCCGACGGCTGCGTGAAGGTGGGCGGCGTGGATGTGCGCAGCTACGATTTGCAGGTGCTGCGGGACGAGGTGGCTATGGTGCTGCAAAAGAATGTGCTGTTTTCCGGCACGATCAAGGAGAACCTGCGCTGGGGCAATCCCGATGCCACCGATGCAGAGATAGAGCGCGCCTGCCGACTGGCCTGCGCCCACGATTTTGTCACCGCCTTCCCCGACGGCTACGATACCTATATCGAGCAGGGGGGAACTAATGTCTCCGGCGGTCAGAAGCAGCGGCTTTGTATTGCCCGTGCGCTGCTGAAAAAGCCGAAGATCCTCATTTTGGACGATTCCACCTCCGCCGTAGATACCCGCACCGATGCTATGATCCGCCAGGCCTTCCGGGAGGAGATCCCCAATACCACCAAGCTGATCATTGCCCAGCGGGTGGCATCCGTGCAGGATGCGGATATGATCGTGGTGATCGATAACGGTATGATCTGTGCTGTAGGCGACCACGAAAGCCTGCTGAAGACTTCCGGGATCTACCGCGAGGTCTATGAATCCCAGAAGAAGGGCGGTGAGGAATAATGCCCCCTGTGAGAATGAAAGGCGACGGCCGCAAGGCCAAGAACCCGGCCAAAACCCTTGCCCGCCTGTTCGGGTATCTGAAAGGCTATATTCCGGTGCTGATTTTGGTGGTGGTGTGCATCTATGCCACCGCTAAGGCTCAGGCCACCGGCAGTGAGGCCATCGGCGCCATCGTCAATATGGTCAAGCCAATGGCCCAGTCCGGCGATCGGGACTTTACCCCTGTGATCGCCTACCTCACCAAGCTGGCAGGTATTTTTGCCCTTGGTGTTGTGGCATCGTTTTTGCAGCAGTTTTTAATGGTTGGCGTCAGCCAGGGCACACAAAAACGGGTCCGGGATGACCTGTTTACCAAGATGCAGCGCCTGCCGGTGCGGTATTTTGACCGCAATACTGCAGGCGACCTGATGTCCCGCTACACCAGCGATATCGACACCTTGCGCCAGATGGTAGGCCAGTCTATTCCCCAGTGTGTTTCCTCCATTGTCACGCTGGTAGTTCTGTTCATCGCTATGGTCAAAACCTCCTGGATCCTCACCGGCGTGATTTTGCTGACGGTGGCGCTGATCACACTGCTGACGGTGACGGTGGCCGGCAAGGCTGCCAAGTACTTTATCGGTCAGCAGCGCTCTTTGGGTAAGCTTAACGGCTTTGTGGAGGAGATGATCACCGGGCAGAAGGTGGTTAAGGTCTTTAATCACGAAGAGATCTGTAAGGAAGAGTTTGACAAGCTCAACGACGAGCTGTGCAAAAATGCCTATACCGCAGGCAAAATGGCCAATCTGATGGGGCCGCTGAATAACAATTTGGGTTATATCCAGTACGCGGTGCTGGCGGTTGTGGGCGGCATTCTCATCGTGGCATCGGAGGGGCAGCTGCTGGATGTGGGACGGCTGATGACCTTTATGCTGCTTTCCCGCTCCTTCAATATGCCCATCTCCCAGGTTTCCAACCAGATCAACTCCATCGTTATGGCCTTGGCCGGCGCGGAGCGGATCTTTGAGATGATGGACGAAGAACCGGAGGTGGATGCCGGATATGTCACATTGGTCAATGCCCAAATCGACGCAAACGGCAATCTTACCGAGTGCGCCCAGCGCACAGGCTGCTGGGCCTGGAAGCACCCCCACCAAGCCGACGGCACAGTCACCTATACCCAGGTGCGGGGCGATATCACCATGCATCATGTGGATTTTGGCTATGTACCGGAAAAGACGGTGCTCCACGATATCTCCCTGTATGCCACCCCCGGTCAGAAGATCGCCTTTGTGGGCGCCACCGGTGCGGGCAAAACCACCATTACCAACCTCATCAACCGGTTTTACGATATCGACGACGGCAAGATCCGCTACGACGGCATCAATATTAATAAGATCTGTAAAGCAGACCTGCGCCGCAGCTTGGGCATCGTGCTGCAGGATACCAACCTGTTCACCGGCACGGTGATGGAAAATATCCGCTACGGCAAGCTGGACGCCACCGACGACGAATGCATCCACGCGGCAAAGCTGGCCAATGCCCACGATTTTATCGTCCGGCTTCCGGAGGGCTATGATACCATGCTCACCGGCAACGGTGCTAATTTGTCCCAGGGTCAGCGGCAGCTGATCGCCATTGCCCGGGCGGCGGTGGCAGATCCTCCGGTGATGATTTTGGATGAGGCCACCTCCTCCATCGATACCCGTACCGAGGCGCTGGTGCAAAAGGGTATGGATGCGCTGATGCAGGGCAGAACCACCTTTGTCATTGCCCACCGGCTTTCTACGGTGCGCAATTCCGATTGCATTATGGTGCTTGACGGAGGACGGATCATCGAACGGGGTACCCACGACGACCTGATTGCCGCCAAAGGCACTTACTACCAGCTCTATACCGGCGCTTTTGAGTTAGAATGACACCCAATGTACGATACTTTTTTGTAGGGGCAGTGCCCTGTCCCTACAAACCCGTGCCATCCTGGATGAGCGTAAAAAAAGCCTCCCCTGCAGGGGAGGTGTCACGGCGATAGTCGTGACGGAGGGGTTTACGGAACTATGAAAAATGTGCAATCTTTGATTGCTCCGATAACCCCTCAGTCTTTTTGCCTAACATCGGCAAAAAGACAGCTCCCCTTTGAGGGGAGCCTTTACAAGAGATATACCCGTGAAATGACAACCACCGGCACAGAGCCGGTGGTTGCATCTTTTTTATGAAATTACCGTACATCCCAGGAGGACAGGTACTTGCGAACCATCAGCGCAACCTTAAATACGATGGCGTGGTCAAACTGACGCAGATCCAGGCCGGTGAGCTTCTTGATCTTCTCCAGACGATAGACCAGGGTGTTGCGGTGGACGAACAGCTTCCGGGAAGTTTCGGAAACATTCAGATTGTTCTCGAAGAACTTGTTGATGGTGAACAGGGTCTCCTGATCCAAAGAATCGATGGAGTTTTTCTTGAAAACTTCCGTCAGATAGATGTCGCACAGGGTGGTGGGCAGCTGATAGATCAGCCGGCCAATGCCCAGATTCTCGTAGTTGATGATGCTGCGCTCGGTGTCGAAAACCTTGCCCACATCAATGGCAGTCTGGGCTTCCTTGTAGGCGTCGGACAGTTCCCGCAGGTGACCGGCCACGGTGCCGATACCGATGACGGTCTTCACATACAGCTCGTTTTTGAGCTTATCTTCCATGGCCTTGGCAATGGCTTCCAGCTCTTCGCCGGAGACTTCGCCGGGCAGCTGCTTGATGACGGCAATGTCGCTCTCGTTGACGCTCAGAACATAGTCCTGATTCCGGTCGGGGAACATAGAGGCCAGAACATCCACAGCAGTCACATCGGAGCGGCCTACCTGCCGGACGAGGAATACGGCCCGGGGGGCATCGGCTACGAAGTGCAGCTCCTTGGCCCGGATGTAGATATCGCCGGAGAGAATATTGTCCATAATGATGTTTTTCACAAAGGAGCCGCGGTCGTGCTTTTCTTCATAGAATGTTTTGGCATCGCTGAGGGCTATGTAAGCCAGATTGCAGTAGACCTTGGCCTGCTCGTCATCGCCGGTGCAGAATACGGCGTATTCGAAGTAGCCGGTGGAATTGAGGATGGCCTTGAAGGTGCGCTGACCGAAGACAACGGTCTGACTGTTGCTGCCGGCCAGCTTGATGGCGGCTTCTGCCCAGCGCTCGCCCAGAACAGAAACATCGGTGCTGGAAACGACGCAGCCGTCGTTGTCGATCACGCCGAAGGCACGGTCGGTAGCGTCTTTAAGCTGTACGATAACATTCTGAAAAACATTGTTAGCCATTTTTCTCTATCTCCTTTGTTGAAATACAACATATTTTACGAATTGATAAAATCAGTATATACTACTTTTGCGCAATATGCAAGTGCTTTTTGTCAAAATGACAAAAAATTTCTGTATTTTTTGTATAATTCATCCAAAAGATAAGAAGGCCATCCCGTACCGTAAAAATCCCGTCAATCTCACCACCCAGCTATCAATCCCCGTGTCATCCTGAGCGGAGTGAAACGAAGTCGAAGGATCTTCTGGCCTATCGATACTGCGAAGATTCTTCGACTCCCGTTGGTCGCTCAGAATGACACAAAAAACGATACTGCATACAATCTCCCAAACCCGTGTCATTGCGAGGGCGCTTGCGCCCGTGGCAATCCGTCCTCCCCATCCTGAAAGCGCTGTCTCGACCCGTTTCGGTTGACAACCGGCATTGGGGATGATAGTATGTAGATAATAAAATATCTTCAGGGCAGGGTGCGCATTCCATGCAATTCCCGACCGGCGGTAAAGTCCGCGAGCGTTTTTTCGCTGAATCGGTGCAATTCCGATACCGACAGTACAGTCTGGATGAAAGAAGAAATTACGAAACAACTGCGCCCTGGGTGTTCTGTACCCTGGGCGTTTTTTCTTGAGGTGAGTCTATGAAGCGTGAAAAAATCAAGCGCATGGCGCTGCTGGGAATGCTGGCTGCGCTGAGCTATATTGTGATGGTGCTGGTTCACATCCCGGTGGTGGCCTTTTTGAAATATGAGCCGAAGGATGTGATCATTACCATCGCCGGATTCCTGTGCGGGCCGCTGGCGGGCGCAGCCATCAGCCTGGTGGTCAGCCTTTTGGAGATGGTGACGGTCAGCGATACAGAGCTGATCGGCTGTGTGATGAATGTGATCTCCACCTGCAGCTTTGCCTGCATCGCCGCGGCGGTATATAAAAAACACCGCTCCCAGACCGGCGCACTGGTGGGACTTTTGGCCGGATCCGGGGCGATGATCGTGGTTATGCTGCTTTGGAACTGGCTGCTCACGCCGCTGTATATGGGCGTACCCCGCAGTGCCGTTGTGCAGATGCTGCTGCCGGTATTTTTGCCCTTCAATGTGCTCAAAGCAGGCCTGAACAGCGCGCTGACGCTGCTGATTTATAAGCCGGTGTCCCGGGGACTGCGCAAAGCCAAATTGCTCCCGCCCTCCGGCGGTGGCGGCAAGCGCTCCCGGCTCTTTATTCCGCTGCTGGCTTTGGCGGTGGTGATCACCTGCATTCTGGTGATATTATCCCTGCGCGGCATCATTTAAAACAGTAAGACCTCCGATATGTGTCATCCTGAGTGAGCGAAGCGAATCGAAGGATCTACCGGTCTATCGAAGGTGCGAAGATTCTTCGACTCCGCTGCGCTCCGCTCAGAATGACACAAGGGTAACTTTCAACTTTCAACTTTCAACTTTTAATTGTTCTTTGCTTTGAAAGCCTTGCACCACGCCGGTGGCAGAGGTATCGGTAATATCGCCGCCGATGATCTGGTTTTTATATACCAGCACGGTGGCATATACCGGGTCGGTGGCGCCGGGGTAGTTGGTGACCTTATACACATAACGCATGGCAGTTTTGCCGGCGTACTGGGTCAGATCGTAGCCTTGGCTTTTTTGGAGCTGGTTGTAGCGGTCGAAGACATCCGACGGCTGCTCGGGGATCTTTACCTGCCCGGATTCTGTGGGGGAAGCGGCCACCTCCCAGCCGAAGCCTTTGAGGAATTCCACCCTTGCGTCGTTGCCGGAAACGGCAGGCGCAGCAGTGTCGGCAGCGTCGGAAGAATTGCCCAGCAGCAAAATCAGCGCAATTACCACCGCTGCCATTGCCCCTATAATCATCAGTATTTTCTTCAGATCCACTTTTGCGGTCATAAACATCACAAAACATCCCTCCCGGTAAGATTTGACATTACAGACTATGGCCTTGCCCGGCGGGATAGAACGGAGCAACTATGGAAAGATTGGACAAATTTTTGTGCGATTGCGGCGTCGGCACACGCAGCCAGGTCAAAGCCATTTTGAAGGCAGGCCGGGTGCGCGTAGATGACAGGCCGGAAAAGGACGGCAGCCGGAAGATCGACCCCGGCAGCAGCCGGATCTGTCTGGACGGACAGAGTCTGGGGACAGCGGGGACGGTGGTGGTGATGCTCCATAAGCCGGAAGGCTATGTGACCGCCACCGAGGATAAGCAGGAAAAAACCGTGATGGAGCTGCTGCCGGAGCAGTACCGCCATTTGGATTTAAAGCCGGTGGGACGGCTGGATAAAATGACCACAGGCCTGCTGCTGTTTACCAACGACGGCGAGCTGCTGCATAAGCTCATCAGTCCGAAAAACCGGGTGCAGAAAATCTATGTTGCCAGCCACGAAGGCCAGGCTTCCGAGGCAGATGTGCTGGCTTTCCGGGAGGGAATGGAACTGCGGGACGGCACAAAATGCCTCAGCGCAGTTTTGGAGCCATTAGGCCCGGGACAAAGCCGCATTACGGTGTGCGAAGGTAAGTACCATCAAGTGCGGCGGATGATGGCGGCCCGGGGGATGCATGTGCAGAAGCTCCACCGCCAGCAGGAAGGCAGTCTGACCCTGGGGGATCTTCCGCTGGGACAAACCCGGCAGTTAACACCGGAAGAGATAGAACAATTAACAATTGACAATTATTTATGATGTAGGGACCGGCGTCCCCGACGGTCCTTTCCTCGAAGAAGCTACGCATTATCGAAATAGCTTAGCAGAAATATAGTGCGAAATCTCGGCCCCCTCGTTTTGAGGGGGCTGGCTTTTGCAAAGCAAAAGACTGGGGAAGTGTATATAAAAAGAAAAATGGGAAAAAAATTAAAATTTTCCTTTCAATAATAAAAAAAGTATGATATGTTATCTATGGATTGTTATGTTCTGCTTGTATATCCAATGTGCAACACATTTTTAATAAGGAGAGTTAATCATGTACTTCCAGAAAAAACGCGTTATTGCCATGCTTCTGGCCGGCGGACAAGGTAGCCGTCTGAAGGTTCTGACGGAGAAGACCGCCAAGCCTGCCGTACCCTTCGGCGGAAAGTACCGCATCATCGACTTCCCTCTGAGCAACTGCGTCAACTCCGGTATCGATACGGTGGGCATCCTCACCCAGTATCAGCCGCTGGAACTCAATGAGTACATCGGAAACGGCCAACCCTGGGGTTTGAACAAGACCCATAGCTGCGCCCAGGTCCTGCCTCCCTATGAGCGGCACGACAAGAAAAGCGGCTGGTATAAGGGCACAGCCAACGCCATTTATCAGAACATAGACTTTATCGACCGCTTCCAGCCGGACTATGTTGTTGTGCTCTCCGGCGACCATATTTATAAGATGGACTACGCCGCCATGGTCAACTACCATGAGCAGCATTGCGCTGCCTGCACCATCGCCGTGCGTGATGTGCCGCTGAAGGAAGCCTCCCGTTTCGGCATCCTCAATACCAATCCCGACAACTCTATCTATGAATTTGAGGAAAAGCCGAAAAAACCCAAATCCACCAATGCTTCCATGGGCATTTATGTATTTAACTGGGATATTCTGCGCCAGTTCCTGATTGCGGACGAGGAAGACCCCAATTCCGCCAACGACTTCGGCAAGAACATCATTCCCAATCTGCTGGGGGCAGGCCATAAGCTGATGGCCTACAACTTCAGCGGCTACTGGAAGGATGTGGGAACCATTGATTCTCTGTGGGAGGCCAATATGGAGCTTCTGGGCGAGAATCCGGAGTTTAACATCCGGGGCGACGAGCGCAGCAAGATCTGCGCCCGGAATAATGCCCATCCCTCTTCTTATATCGACCCGGCATCGAGCATCAGCGGCAGCTTTGTGGCAGAAGGCTGTGAGATCTACGGCACAGTGCGCCATAGTATCATCTCCCTGGGCTGCACCGTAGGCGAGGGCGCAGTTGTGGAGGACAGCGTGGTTATGCCCGGTGTGACCATCGAGCCCGGCGCCATTGTCCGCCACGCCATTTTGGGCGAGGACAGCCGTATCTGCCGCAACGCGGTGGTAGGCGGCGCATTCGGCCCGGAGGATAAGAAGCAGATCAGTGTAACCGCCAAGGGCGCTGTTTTGGCAGAAAATACCGTGCTTTTGCCCGGCGAAATGCTGTAAGGAGGGTGCAACTATGAATGTAATGGGAATTATTTTCGCAAATGATGCCACCTTAGGCGCTCTGACCGCCAACCGGACCATGGCCAGCCTGCCCTTTGGCGGCCGCTACCGTCAGGTGGATTTTGCCCTTTCCAATCTGGCAGGCGCCGGTGTGCGCCATGTGGGTATCGTCACCCGCCACCATTATCAGTCTTTGATCCGCCATGTTGGCTCCGGCGAAGAATGGGGCCTGGAGCTGGAAGAGGGCGGCCTGGAATATTTGACGCCCTACGCGAGCTCCAGCACCGATACATATCGGGGCAAGCTGGAATCTATCTATTCGGCGATGGAGTTCCTGAAAACCGGCCCGGAGGACGAGCTGGTTGTGATGATTGACTCGGCAATTTTGTCCAATGTGGATCTGCAGAGTGTGCTGGCCAGTCATGTGGAAAGCGGCCGGGATATCACCATCGTCACCAAGGCCGGCATTGCCGACGGCGTCAAGCAGTTGGACCTGGCCGTGAAGCTGGACGATAAGGGCGAAATCCAGGATATCGCCGTTGACTACCAAGCACCTTCCGACTACCTTGCCAGTATGGACATTTTCGTGCTGTCCAAGAAATGGCTGATCCGGCAGGTGAATGAGCATATTGCCCACAATCTGTACCATATGGACCGGGATCTGGTTCTGGGCCTGTGGCAGAAAAAGGCCATAACCATCAATGTCTATACCTTCGGCGGTGTGGCAATGTTCAATGAATCCGTGGGCGAGTACTTCCACAATTCCCTGTCCCTGGCAGACAGCTATATCCGCCGGGATCTGTTCGGGTCTAACCACCCGGTTTATACCAAGGTTCGCGACCGCGTTCCCAGCTACTACGGCGCAAATTGCAGCATCGACGGCTGCACCGTAGCTGACGGCTGTATGCTGGAGGGCCAGGCCTATAACTCCGTGCTGTTCCGGCAGGTCACCATCCGTCCCGGCGCAAAGGTGGAAAACTGTGTCATTATGAACGACACCGTGGTCGGCGAAGGCGCAATGCTGAAGAATGTCATCCTGGATAAGGATGTTGTGGTTAGTCCCGGCACCCAGTTGATCGGAACGGTGACGAACCCCATTATCATCAAACGAGGTGAACGGGTATGAAAATAGCCATTTTGGCCTCCGAGGGCGCACCCTATGTGAAATCCGGAGGCCTGGGCGATGTGATGGAGGCTCTGCCTGCTGCCCTTGCCCGCATCGAGGGCAACGAGGTTACGCTGATTTTGCCCTACTATAAGAAAATCAAAGACAATCCTGCCTACGAGGTGGAGCAGGTGGCCCAATTTTATGTGGCCCTTGGCTGGCGGCAGCAGTATGCCGGCATTATGCGGCTGAAAAACCGCACCGACGGCGTGCAGGTCTATTTCATCGATAATCTGTACTATTTCGGCGCCCGGGAAGGCGCGATCTACGGCAATCCCGACGATGCCGAGCGGTTTGCTTTCTTCTCCAAGGCCTGCCTGGATACCCTGGTGTGCATGGGGTTCATCCCCGATGTGATCCAGTGCAACGACTGGCAAACTGCCGCAGTTCCCACCTTCCTGAAGGCCTATTACGGCCCGCTGTTCCCCAATACCAAGTGTATGTTCACCATCCATAATGTGGAGTACCAGGGCTGGGCCAACGGCGACTTCTTTGACAATGTTCTGGCGCTGCCCTGGGAGTACCGTCCCCGGCTGGATATGAACGGCGCGGTGAATCTGATGAAGGGCGCTATCGAGTGCGCTGACTTGGTCACCACCGTTTCCGAAACCTACGCCCGGGAGCTGATGTATCCCTACTATGCCCACGGGCTGGACAGTGTGCTTTCCGGCAACGCCTGGAAGCTCACCGGCATCACCAACGGCATTGATACCAACACCTTCAATCCCGAAACCGACCCGGCCCTTCCTGCCCACTATAATGCCGATAGCTTTGTAGAGGGCAAGGCCGCCTGTAAGGCTGCGCTGCAGGAGGAAGTGGGACTGCCGGTGAATCCGGATGTGCCGCTGATGGTTATGGTGACCCGCCTTGCCGGTCACAAGGGACTGGATCTTCTGTGCTACATCGCCCGCAGACTGCTGTGGGAGGAGGATTGCCAGCTTTTGATCCTGGGTACAGGCGAGTACCATTTCGAGGAGTATTTCAAGGAGCTTGCCTATGAATTCCCCGACCGTGTGGCGGCCAAGATCACCTTCAATCTGGGTCTGGCTGCCCGGATCTATGCCGGCGGCGATTTGTACCTGATGCCCTCCAAATCCGAGCCTTGCGGTTTGAGCCAGATGAATGCTATGCGCTATGGCACCGTGCCTGTGGTCCACGCCACCGGCGGCTTGCAGGATACCGTTCCCGGTGCGGATGCCGACGGCAACGGCGGTCTGGGCTTTACCTTCCAGAGCTACAATGCCGACGACTTCCTGGCATCGCTGAAACGGGGTCTGCACCTGTACCGCTATAACCGGGATGCCTTCCGCGCCTTGCAAAGACGGGGCATGGAGCAGGACTTCAGTTGGAATGTCCCCGCGGGCAAATATATGGAGCAGTTCTACAGAATGCAGAATATGTAAGTGCGACAAAAAAGACCGACCTGTAAGGCCGGTCTTTTTTTATATCGCTCCCCGGGAAAATATCCCCTTTCGTCGGGGGATTTTGGTTGACATTTATGGGTGGATTGGGGTATAATACGATAGAATTATTATGGGTTATTATAATCTGCATTCAGTCTTGGGGATAAGAAGGGACAGTGTTTATGTACAGGCATTTTTTCAAACGCTTTATCGATATTGTATTGGCGCTGATCGGCATTGCCGTGGCGGGCATTCCTATGCTGCTGATCGCGCTGTGCGTCAAGCTGGAATCTCCCGGCCCTGCGCTGTTTAAGCAGGAACGGCTGGGAAAGAACGGCAAAGTCTTCAAAATGTATAAATTCCGCTCCATGTGCGTAGGTGCAGAGAAGGGCGGCGTCTATTCCGATAATAAAGACACCCGTGTGACTCGGGTGGGCCGGATCATCCGTGCCACCAGTCTGGACGAGCTGCCTCAGTTTTTCAATGTGCTGCTGGGCCATATGAGCTTTATCGGCCCTCGCCCGCCGTTGACTTACCATCCCTGGCCATTGGAGGAATACTCCGATTTCCAAAGACGGATGTTTGAGGTTCGCCCGGGCATCACCGGCTGGACCCAGACCCATGGCCGCAAGGATGTGGAATGGCACCGCCGTATTGAGCTGAATGTGTGGTATGTGGATCATCTGACTTTATGGCTGGATATTAAGATTCTGTTTTTGACGGTATTTAAGGTCCTGACTGCCGCCGACAATGAAAACAAAGGTGCAACCTTGGTCGTAGAGGACAAACAGAGCGTAGAAAGTGGGAAGTAACATGAATAACATCAAATTGATGTACATAACCAATCGCCCGGAAATTGCGGTGATTGCGGAAAATGCCGGTGTAGATCGGATTTTTGTGGATATGGAGTATATCGGCAAAGAACTGCGCCAGGGCGGAATGGACACCGTCCAGAGCCGCCATACCATAGAGGATGTGGGCAAGATCCGGCAGACCATCCGCCAAGCGGAGCTTTTGGTGCGGTGCAACCCCATCCACGATAAAACCTCCCTTTACGGCGACTCCCGGGAGGAGATCGAAGGGATTTTGGAACACAATCCCGACATCATTATGCTGCCCTATTTCAAAACGGTGGAAGAGGTGGAAACCTTTGTCCGCCTGGTCGATGGCAGAGCCAGGACGTTTCCCCTGGTAGAAACCCGGGAAGCAGTGGAGAAAATCGACGAGATCCTGCAGATCGATGGCATTGATGAGATCTATGTGGGCCTGAACGACTTGAGTATTTCTTACGGACACCGGTTTATGTTCCAGCCCCTTGCGGATGGCACGGTAGATCGTTTGGCGGAGAAATTCCACGCCAAGGGTCTTAGCTTTGGTTTTGGCGGTTTGGCATCGTTGAATAAGGGTTTGCTGCCCGGCAGCTATGTGCTCAAGGAACATTATCGCCTGGGGTCCGCCAGCGTGATTCTGTCCCGCGCTTTCTGTAATGCGGATAAGGCAGAATCCCAGAAGTGGGTACGCGATGTATTTGGTATCGGAATCGCGCAGCTTCGTCAGTTGGAGCGACAGTTGCAGACTGAGGGGGCGGATTACGAGGAAAATCATCGCATCGTGCAGAAAAAAGTGGGCGAAATTTTGGAGACGATGGTATGAATTTGTTGGTAACCGGCGCGTGGAAAGAAAGCCAAAACCCAATTGCCCAGTTGGAGCAGATGGGGCATGAAGTGGTTTTTATGCAATTTGAAAGCGATGCGCTGCCGGTTGAGCCGCAGTGGGTCGAGGGCGTGGTGTGCAACGGCTTGTTTTTGCACCATGATATCGCCAAATTTTCCAATCTGCGCCATATCCAGCTAACCAGTGCCGGCTTTGACCGAGTTCCTATGGCAGAAGTGAATCGCCGGGGCATTGCGATTTTTAACGCCCGGGGTGTCTATAGCATCCCTATGGCGGAGTTTGCTGTGGGCGGCGTGTTGCAGCTTTATAAGCAAAGCCGCTATTTCACGGAAAATCAGAAATGCCACGGCTGGAACAAACGCCGTGATCTTTTGGAACTGTGGGGCAAGCAGGTGTGCATCGTCGGCTGCGGCAATATCGGCCAGGAGTGCGCCAAGCGATTCGGGGCCTTTGGCTGCCGGGTGATTGGCGTGGATGTGTTTGAGGGGGAAGTGCCCCATATTGAAAAGCTGTACCACATTTCCCGGTTGCAGGAGGCTTTGCGGGAAAGTGCCGTTGTGGTGCTGACTCTGCCGCTGACGGAGCAGACCCACCACCTGTTTTCCGAAAAGACCCTGGCAGCTATGGCTCCCGGATCGATTTTGGTGAATATTGCCCGGGGCGGCGTAGTGGATACGACTGCGTTGATCGCAGCGCTGAAGACCCATCTGGGTGGTGCGGTGCTGGATGTGGTGGAGGAAGAACCCCTTGGGGCGGAAAGTCCCCTTTGGGATATGGACAATGTGATCCTCACCCCTCACAACAGCTTTGTAGGTGACGGCAACGGCTGCCGTCTGAACCAGGTGATTCTGGAAAATCTGAAAAACGCATCCTGCGTTTAAGTTCGGAGGAACTTTATTTATTATGATTCAAATCTTGCAACTGCAGCCGGGCATTTATTTGCGCGGCTGTACCGATACCCGCTTCAAGACCAATTGTCTGAGCATCCAGTTTGTGCGGTCTATGGACCGGCAGGAGGCAGCGGCCAATGCGCTGATGAGCGCCGTTTTGCTGCGGGGAACAGAAAAGTACCCGGATATCCGGGACATTACCCGCCATATGGACGACCTTTACGGAGCAACCGTGGGTTCTCTGGTTCGCCGGGTGGGGGATTATCAGACCACCGGTGTATATTGCAGCTTTACCGAGGACCGCTATGCTTTGGGCGGCGACCGGATCTTAGAGCCGGTAACGGCATTTTTGCAGGAGCTGCTGCTGCACCCCCGGCTGGAAAAGGGCGTATTCTGCGAAAGCTTCGTAGAAGGGGAGAAGCGAAACCTGCTCTCTGCTATCGAATCCCAGAAAAATGACAAGCGGATCTATGCAGCTGCCCAGCTGATGAAATATATGTGCGCCCAGGACCCGGCGGGCATCCCCCGTCTGGGCGAGCCTGAGCAGGCCAGAGCGCTGGAACCCGGTATGCTTTACGACCATTATCAAAAGGTTTTGAAGCATAGCCGGATCGATCTTTTTTATGTAGGATCCCGCCCGTTGGAGCAGATTGCCCAACTGATTTCCCCCATTTTCAGCCAGCTGGAACGGGATTATCAGCCTTTGCCCGGTCAGACACCCTTCAGGGATGGGGGCAAGACCCGCAACGAGCAGAAAATGGATGTGACCCAGGCAAGACTGCAAATGGGCTTCCTCACGGAAAGCACCGTCAATACCCCGGATTTTGTTCCTATGCAGGTGCTCAATACGGTCCTGGGCGGCGGAATGACCGGCAAGCTGTTTATGAACATCCGGGAGAAGCAATCCCTGTGCTATGATATCGGCTCGTCCTACCAGGGCGGCAAGGGAATTATGACCGTAGGCGCCGGTATGGACTGCAAGATGGTGGACCGGGTGGAGCGCAGCGTGATGCAGGAACTGGAAAACTGCTGCAACGGCATCATCACCCCGCTGGAGCTGGAAAGCGCCCAAAGCGCCATGCTCAGCAGCCTGCGGCAGATCCACGATACCCCCGGCTCTATTGAGAATTTCTATTCCACCGGCGCGCTGAGCGGTATGGAGCTGAGCATTTCCGAGTATATGCATCAAGTGCAGCAGGTGACGGTGGAACGGCTGGCGGAGATTGCCGCCAAGGTGCAGCTGCACAGCGTATTTGTTTTGAAGGGGGAGCAGGTATGAAACAAACCCTTTACCCCCGCCTGGACGAGCAGATCTATTGGGACAAGCTGCCCAATGGCCTGACGGTGGCGGTAGTGCCCCGGCAGGGATTTTCTCAGAAAATGGCGTATTTTGTCACCGGCACCGGCTCGCTGCACCGGGAATTTTCCATGGACGGCAAGTTTTACCGGGCGCCTATGGGCGTTGCCCATTTTTTGGAGCATAAGCTTTTTGATATGCCCGGGCGGGATATTTCCGGAGAATTCGGTGCTTTGGGTGCTTCGGTAAACGCCTTCACCGGCTACGATATGACCGCCTATTATTTCTCCTGCACGGAAAACTTCTCCCAGTGCCTGCATCTTTTGCTGGAAATGGTGACCAAACCCTATTTCACCGCAGAAAGCGTGGACAAGGAGCAGGGCATCATCGGTCAGGAGATTGATATGAATGAGGACGCCCCGGAGACCCGCATCTTCGAGGATCTGATGAAGGCAATGTACCGGGAGCATCCCATCCGGGAGCCGATTTTAGGCACCCGGCAGACTATCGGGGAAATTACGCCCCAGGTCCTGTACGATTGCCACCGGGCCTTCTACCGCCCGGAAAATATGATTTTGTGTGTCGTCGGCGACTGCGACCCGGAGGAAGTCCGGGCCATGGCACTGGAAATGACTGCCGATGCATCCTGCCCCCAGGTGGAAAAACAGGAAAATTGGGAAGAACCTGCCCAGTGTGTCAGTCATAGCCTTACCTCCTCTATGGAGGTTGCCCGCCCCATGTTCCAGATCGGCTTTAAATGCGACCCCCTGGGCGCAGGCCGGGAGGGAATCTACCGGGAATTCGTGGGGGATCTGGCAGCGGAGGTGCTGTTTGGCGAATCCTCGGAGCTGTACCTGCGGCTGTATGAGCAGGGACTCATCGATCCCTCCTTCGGCGGCGGTTTGGACACCGTGCCGGGAATGGCAATGCTCACCGCCACCGGCGACAGCGACGACCCGGAGGCTGTGCGGGATGCCATTTTGCAGCAGGCAGAGAAGCTGGTAGCCGAGGGCATTGCCGAGGAGGAATTCCTGCGCCTGAAGCGCAGCACCTTGGGCGGCAGAATCCGCAGCCTGGATAGCTTCGATTCCGTGTGCTTCCGGATTTGTGCCTACCATTTTTCCGGCTTTGACTATTTCCAATTCCCGGAGGTTTATGAGAGCGTCAAATCCGAGGATGTGCGCAGTTTTCTTGCACAGGTGGTAACGTCCCAGCGGTGCAGCCTGTCCGTCATCCAACCAAAGGAGGAAGAATTATGACAGAATTAGGTAAGATTATTTTCCCCAATCTGGGCGGTTTGGAATTCAACCCCCCGAAGGGATTTATGATCGGCAGCTTTGTAGTCCATTTTTACGGTGTGATTATCGGATTGGGCCTGCTGCTGGCTGCGATCTACGGCTTGAAACGAGCCAAGCAGTTCGGTATCAAGCAGGACGATATCTACGACGGCATCCTGTGGATCTTGCCCTTTGCGGTGATTTGCGCCCGGCTGTACTATGTTTGGGCAGAGCCGGAGCGGTTTGACGGTTTTTGGGATGTGCTCAATATCCGCCAGGGCGGACTGGCTATCTATGGCGGCGTCATCGGCGCAGCCGTGGGCATTGCCCTGTTCTCCAAGTATAAAAAAATCAATATGTTCGCCCTGTTGGATCTGGTGGCCCTTGGCTTTATGATCGGTCAGAGTGTGGGCCGTTGGGGCAACTTCATCAACCGGGAGGCCTTTGGCAGCTATTGCGATAATTTCCTGGCAATGCAGATCCAGCAGTCCAATCTGGACAGTCTCACTGCCGGCAAGGATATGAAGCTGCTGCTGGAAAATGCGGTTGTTATCGACGGCATTTCCTATGTCCAGGTCCATCCCACATTCTTCTATGAATCCATGTGGAATGCGGCCGGCTTTGTGCTGCTGCATTTTCTGTCCAAGAAGCGGCAGTACGACGGCCAGATCGCCCTGGGTTATATGGCCTGGTACGGCCTGGGCAGAGCGCTGATCGAGGGCCTGCGGATGGACAGCCTGTATTGGGGATCCTTCCGTGCAAGCCAGCTGCTGGCAGCCGTAACCTGCCTGGTGGCAGTGGTGGTTTTGCTGCTGAAGATGCTGAAAAAGCAGGACCGCAGCAAGCTCTATGTCAACTATGTCAACAAGATGGATGCGGCCGCCGCAGCGGCGGAGCAGGTCATTTCTGCCCACAGGGAGTCCGAATAAATGAACCGTGTGGTGTGGGATGCCTATGAGGAATTTCGCTGCATCGCGGAAAAATGCCCGGATAGCTGCTGCAAAGGGTGGATCGTGGATGTAGATGATGCTTCGGCGGACTACTACCGCAGCCTGGAAGGTCCTTTGGGCGACCGGCTGCGCCAGGTGCTGAAAACCGAAGACGGCGCTTCCTTTATGGAGCTGGAAAATGACCGCTGCCCTATGTGGCGGGAGGATAAGCTGTGCCGGATCCAGGCCCAGCTGGGTCACGATGCCCTGTGTAAGGTCTGCCGGGAGTATCCCCGGCTGATTATGGACTACGGCGATTTTGCCGAATGGGGTGTGGAGCTTTCCTGCCCCGAAGCTGCAAGGCTGATCTTCCGAGGCGTCACAGCCAAAACCCAGTCCGTACCCGGCGCAGAACCGGCAGAATATGACCGGGAATGGATGGAACTTCTGCAAACGGGTCGGCAGCGGATTTTGGAATTTTGGACGCAAACGGAGCTGGATGTACCCCAGGCACTGGCGGTGACATTGCTGTATGCCTATTGCCTGCAGCAGACCCCGGAGGGAGAAAGCGCTCCGCCGGTGGATGCCGAACACCTTTTGCAAACGGCCCGCAGTTGTGCGGGGGCTGCCCAATTGCAGCCCATGCTGGACTTTTTCCTGCAGCAGGAGATCCTCACCCGGGAATGGGAGGATCGGCTGCGCAGACCCGATCCCGGCTCTTGGGATCCCCGGCTGCGCCATTTGGCCCAGTATTTGATCCGGCGGTATTGGCTGCAAAGTGTGTGGGATTACGACTTGACCAGCCGGGCAAAATTCATCGTGGCAGCTTGTATTTTGGTCAATAGCCTTGGGGGTGACCCGGTTCGAACCGCCCAGCTTTTCGCCAAGGAGATCGAAAACGACCCGGATAACCGGGATGCCATCCTGGATGCGGCCTATTCCCACCCGGCCTTTACCGATGCGAATTTGTTGGGTTTATTGTTAAAATAGAGAAAAAGGATGCTTCTTCCGGAAGCATCCTTTTTTTGTAAAGGATTGTTTGCCTTATGATCTATCGTATAAAATTGTAGGGGCGTTCTTTGAACGCCCGCGGGCGAACACAGTTCGCCCCTACAGGTAATTTGTAAGGTAAATTCTAATTTACGATTGGTTGTTGGGGGAAGAAAACTGTTGCAAAATACGATGCCTGTATGCTAAAATGATATTATGCAAAATGTGTGCCCGGAGGGGATACGATGAAGAAAAAGAAGAAGCAAAAGTGGATAAAATTCCGGCATAGACCGGTGCGTGCCGTGCTCAATGTAACGCTGGGCGTGTATTCCAAATGGAAGTACGGCATCACGGTGGAAAAGTTTCGGCAGCAGGGCGACCGTCCCTATCTGATCCTGTATAACCACCAAACGGCGTTTGACCAGTTTTTTGTAGGTATGTCATTTCGAGGGCCTGTGTACTATGTGGCATCGGAAGACCTGTTTTCCAAAGGCTGGGTGTCCTCGCTGATCCGGTTTTTGGTAGCACCCATTCCCATTAAAAAGCAGACAACGGATATCGGTGCTGTGATGAATTGCATCCGGGTGGCAAGAGAGGGCGGCACCATTGCTATCGCCCCGGAGGGCAACCGTACTTACAGCGGCAAGACCGAGTATATGAGTTCCGCTATTGCGCCGCTGGCAAAAAAACTGAAGCTGCCCATTGCCTTTTACCGCATTGAGGGCGGCTACGGCGTCCATCCCCGATGGAGCGACAAGGTGCGCAAGGGCAAGATGCGCAGCTATGTCAGCGCCGTGCTGGAGCCTGAAGAACTGGCTGCGATGACCAACGATGAATTGTACGCCCGCATTCAGCAGGAGCTGTATGTGGATGAGGGCGCGGCGGATGCCATTTTCCGTTCTGCCTATCGGGCAGAGTATTTGGAGCGGGCGATGTATGTCTGTCCCTTCTGCGGACTGTCAGAATTTGAAAGCAATCAGGACCGGATCACCTGCAAAAAATGCGGCAAAACCGTAGCCTACGGGGAGGATAAGACCCTTACCGGTGTAGATTGCGAATTTCCGTTCCAATTCACGACGCAGTGGTACGACTACCAAAAAGATTTCATCAACAAGCTGGATGTGACCCAGTTTACCGCACAGCCTTTGTACCGGGATACTTCCAGCTTGTCGGAAGTGCTTTTGTACAAGAAAAAGGTGACCTTGCGGGAGTCGGCGGATATTGCTTTGTACGGCGATCGCATCGTCATCGACGAGGGCAAGGAAAACGAAATGGTTTTGCCCTTCTCGGAGCTGGTGGCGCTGTCTGTTTTGGGCAAGAATAAGCTCAATATCTACTACGGCGACCATCTTTACCAGCTCAAGAGCCATAAGCGTTTTAATGCGCTCAAATATGTCAATATTTATTTCCGCTATAAAAACATCACCCGAGGCGAAGCCGACGGAACATTTTTAGGATTATAAGAAGGGAAGTACGCGCTATGAATTTTGATACCAATTGCCTGCATGCCGGCTACCAGCCTGCCGGCGGTGAACCTCGGAATATCCCCATCATCCAATCGACCACCTTCCGGTATGAAACCAGCGAAGCTATGGGCAAGCTGTTTGACCTGGAAGCCTCCGGCTATTTCTATACCCGCCTGCAAAACCCCACCTCCGATGCGGTGGCGGCCCGTCTGTGCGCCCTGGAGGGCGGCTCTGCGGCGATGCTTCTGTCCTCCGGGCAGGCAGCCAATTTCTTTGCCATTTTCAACATTGCCTCCGCCGGTGACCATATTGTGTCCTCCACCTCCATCTACGGCGGCACTTACAACCTGTTTGCCGTGACCATGAAGCGTATGGGCATCGAGTTTACCTTTGTTGACCCGGATTGCACCGAGGAGGAGCTGTCTGCTGCCTTCCGTCCCAATACCAAGGCGTTGTTCGGCGAGACCATTGCCAATCCCGCGCTGACAGTGCTGGATCTGGAAAAGTTTGCCAAGGTGGCCCACGCCCACGGCGTACCCTTCATCGTGGATAATACCTTTGCTACGCCCTATCTGTGCCGTCCCTTTGAATGGGGTGCAGATATCGTGACCCATTCTACCACCAAGTACCTGGATGGCCACGCCGCTGCCGTTGGCGGTGCGATTGTGGATTCCGGCAAGTTCGACTGGAATGCCCACGCCGATAAATTCCCCGGTCTGACCACCCCCGATGCCAGCTATCACGGCGTCACCTATACCCAGCGGTTCGGTCTGGAAGGCGCCTTCATCACCAAGGCAACTGCCCAGCTGATGCGGGACTTCGGCTCTACCCCTGCGCCTATGAATTCCTGGCTGCTGGGTATGGGCATGGAAACCCTGCCCCTGCGTATGGATAAGCATTGCAGCAATGGCCTGCAGGTGGCGAAGTATTTGAAGAACCACCCCAATGTGGCTTGGGTGCGCTATGCCGGCCTGGAGGGTGATAAGTACTACGAGCTGGGCAAGAAGTACCTGCCCAAGGGCTGCTGCGGCGTTGTTTCCTTCGGCGTCAAGGGCGGCCGCAAAGCAGCGGAGGCGTTTATGGCAAAGCTGCGCCTTTGCTCCATCGCCACCCATGTGGCCGATGCCAAGACCTGTGTGCTCCATCCTGCCTCCGCAACCCACCGTCAGATGAACGATGAAGAACTGATCGCTGCCGGCGTAGGCCCTGATCTGATCCGCCTTTCCGTGGGTATCGAAGATCCTGCCGACCTGCTTGCCGACTTACAGCAGGCTCTGGAGGGGTAAGATGAAACAGGGATTCGATAATCAAAAATATATTTCTATGCAGTCGGCCCATATCCGGGAGCGCATCGACGCCTTTGGCGGCAAGCTGTACCTGGAATTTGGCGGCAAGCTCTACGATGACTACCACGCCGCCCGTACCTTGCCTGGCTTTCAGCCGGATAGTAAGCTGCAAATGCTTCTGCAGCTGAAGGACCAGGTGGAGATGGTGATCGCCATCAATGCCGACGATATTGAAAAGAATAAAGTCCGGGGAGATCTGGGCATCACCTACGACCGGGATGTGATCCGTCTGATCGGAATTTTCCGGGATTTTGGACTGTATGTCGGCTCTGTGGTGCTCACCCGGTATAATGAGCTGCCTATGACCAAGGCTTTCCAGGATCGCCTGGAGGGTATGGGTATTCCGGTCTATCACCATTACGAGATCGACGGCTATCCCTACGATGTGACAAAAATTATCAGCGACGAGGGGTTGGGAAAAAACGATTTTATCCAAACCTCCCGCCAGCTTGTGGTGGTCACCGGCCCCGGCCCGGGCAGCGGCAAAATGGCCACCTGCCTGAGCCAGCTGTACCACGAGTATAAGCGGGGCAACCAGGCCGGATACGCCAAATTTGAAACATTCCCGGTGTGGAATCTGCCCCTGAACCATCCGGTGAACCTGGCCTATGAGGCTGCCACCTCCGATTTGGACGATGTGAATATGATCGACCCCTTCCACTTGGAAGCCTATGGTGAGATGACCGTCAATTACAATCGGGATGTGGAGGCATTCCCTGTGCTGCAAACTATTTTTGAGCAGATTCTGGGTCATTGCCCCTATAAATCGCCCACGGATATGGGTGTCAATATGGCAGGCAGCTGCATCATTGACGACGAGGCTGTGCGCTATGCCGCCCGGCAGGAGATTATCCGCCGGTATTATAGCGCTATGTGCGACCGGAAACAGGGCAAGGCAGAGGAGTCCCAAATTCTCAAGCTGAAAATGCTGATGAAAAAGGCCAATACCACCCCCGAGGATCGGCGGGTAGTTGCCCCCGCCCTGGAGCGGGCGGAGCAGACGGGAAAACCCGCAGCAGCTATGGAACTGCCCGACGGCAGAATCGTCACCGGCAAGACCTCCCCCTTGCTGGGCGCATCGGCTGCGCTGCTGCTGAATGTGCTGAAGGTCCTGGCGGGAATCGATAAAAGTATGAATCTGATCTCGCCTATGGTTCTCGACCCCATCCAGCATTTGAAGGTGAATCATTTTGGTAACCGCAACCCCCGGCTGCATACCGACGAGGTGCTGCTGGCGCTGTCTATTTGCGCCGCCACCAACCCGATGGCCGAGCGGGCAATGGAGCAGCTGCCCAAGCTCCGGGATTGCCAGGTCCATTCCTCGGTGATCCTGTCGCCGGTGGATGAGAAGGTGTTCAAACGCCTTGGCGTCAACCTCACCTGCCAACCCCAATATAAAGCCTAAAAAACAGCACCTCCTCGGAGGTGCTGCTTTTTATGCCGTAATTTCGTAAATTAGAATTTATCTAACGAATTACTTGTAGGGGCGAACTGTGTTCGCCCGCGGGCGTTCAAAGAACGCCCCTACGATCTTATACGGTAGTTGATGCTATAAACAATCATTTATGTTGGTATCATTTCTTGAAATTGGGAAATGTTAGAACATAAGGGAGGGGATGGATTGTTTACCTTATTTCTTCGGGCGGTATTTTTGTATCTTGTGGTGATCGCCGTGATCCGTCTGCTGGGCAAGCGGCAGCTGGGGCAGTTGGAGCCGTCGGAGGTGGCGGTGACTATGCTGATAGCCGACCTGGCATCCTTCCCTATGCAGGAAACGGGGATCTCCATTCTGTCCGGCATCGTGCCGATTCTGGCGGTGCTGGGCATGGAAGTTGTGCTGTCCTTTTTGTCCATGCGGAATATTAAGATTCGAAAAATGCTCTGTGGAAAACCGGTCATTTTAATGGAAAATGGACGGTTTTTGCAAGAAAATATGCGTAAAAACCGGGTGACGCTGGACGAACTTATCAGCCAGCTTCGCCAAAATAATGTAATTGATCCGTCGGTGGTGCAGTACGCCATTTTGGAAACGGGGGGCAATCTTTCTGTGTTTGTCCGGGGCGAGGAACGGCCCGCCACCGCAAAGGAGGCGGGCATAACGCCCCAGCCGGATTCCCTGCCTGTGACCATCATTAGTGACGGCAGAATTTTGGAGGAGAATCTTCACCGGGCAGGTAAAGACACCCGCTGGCTGCAAAAGATCCTCTCTAAGGAGAAACTCACCCCCCGGGAAACATTTCTGCTCACCGTCGATAGCGATAATAAAATTTCGGTATTTCCAAAAGAATAAACCAAGGGACTGGGGTAGTCTAATTCCCCCAGTCCCTTTTTAAATGATAGTTTACCTTATTACGATGCGCCTCCGGCGCATAGCTTCCCCCGGGGGGAAGCTGTCACCGCTTTGCGGTGACTGATGAGGAATGCGGGCGGAACGCTACCGATTGACACCAAGAAACAGACTTTTTCCTATCCTTCGGCTATCGCCGTTCCTCATCCGCCCCTTCGGGGCACCTTCCCCCCGGGGGAAGGTATTTACTAAGGTAAATTCTAATTTACGGAAATAACAGTCGCTTATTCAACTGATTCCGTAAAGCGCAATGGTGAAATGGTACAGCGCCTGATCCCGTTTGCGGTAAATGGTGGATTGCTCTACGCCCAGCTCCTGGCACAGAAGGCTTACAACACCGCGCTGAGGCCGGATGTACATCCGCTCCAAAATCATTTTTTCCTCCGGGGAGAGTGTGTTTAAGGCATGGTCGGTGGTGCGCACCCAAGCTGTGGCATTTTCATAGCTGCGATGCAGCTCGTCTTGCTTGATAAGGCTTTCAATGAGTTTGTCCTCTTGCCGTCCGGGGGTGGCGATGCATCGAATCTTGTCGGTGCGGCAGCCCGGCAGCTTGGTACAATACTGCTCCAGCCGCTGAATTTCCAGGGGGATATTTGACACGGCCTGACGCATGGCGGTGTATTTGTTCAGTCGCTCAATGGCTTCATTTTTCCAGTTCATTTTTTTCTCCTTTCTGCTGCTGACAGGCTTTGTAAAATCCGTGGATCAGATCCCACTGACCCATAAACCAGGCACTCCATACCCGGCAGTTTTTGTTCTCGCAGTCGCTGGGGTTTTTCACCCGCAGGCAGGTCAAGCAGGGACTTGGTTTGCGTTCATTCATAATCCTTCACTCCTTTGCACCGGCGGCACAGCGTTTCCCGGAATTCGTAGATTTCCCGCTGACAGGCAGCGCACCAAGCCACCGGAATATCCTGCTGCGTGTCCCGGGGATAGATGGGTCTTCCCAACTGTACCGGCATTCGTTTTTTTGATTTTAAATATACGATCCCATTGCACACTATGACACCTCCCGTAGCTGAAATAGGCTTCGTGAGGTTATTTTAGTACTTGAACAAGTACTTGTCAAGGCGATACAAGGGGGTTTCATTGGCTTTGTGTACTTGTACAAGTACAAGCTGAGAAAATAGGTAATTTTGTCCAAAAACGATAACGGTTGGCATAATTTTCTTTCTGCAGGAAATACTGCTGACAAAGGCGGTGAAAATATGAAAGAGTTTTCCTGTAGAACCAGGATTATTTCCGGTGCAGGCGCTTGCGGGGCGCTGAAGGAGCTGAATAGCCGCCGGGTATTTCTGGTCAGCGACCCGTTCTTCGAAAAAAGCGGCAAGGCGTCCCAAATCGCAGCGCTGTCCTGCGCTGATCAAGTGAAGATTTATAGCGCAGTTGCCCCCGATCCTACGGTGGAGCAGGTGGCCCGGGGTACGGCAGCGCTGAAAGCCTTCGCCCCGGATACGGTGGTGGCCCTGGGCGGTGGCAGCGCTATGGACTGCGCCAAGGCCATGGTCTATTTTTCCGGACTGGATGTGACCTTTGTGGCTATCCCCACTACCTCCGGCTCCGGCTCTGAGGTGACGGATTTTGCCATCGTCACCTGTGAGGGGGTAAAGCATCCGCTGATCGATGACAGGCTTTGTCCCAATGTGGCGATTTTGGACAGCGACCTGCTGATGGAACTGCCGGCGAAGCTCATTGCCGATACAGGCTTTGATGTGCTGGCGCACGCATTGGAGGCCTGCGCCGCCACCGGTGCAAACGCCATCACCGGGGCATTGTCCTCGGAGGCCTTTGCCTCTGCCTGGTATGCGCTGCCCCGTTCCTACCGGGGGGAGAAGTCTGTCCGGCTGCAGATGCACGAGGCTTCCTGTATGGCGGCGATGGCTTTTAATGATGCAGGTTTGGGCCTGTGCCACGCCATGTCCCACGCAATGGGTGGCATTCTCCACCTGCCCCACGGGCGGCTGAACGCCATTTTGTTGCCTACGGTGGTGCAGGTCAACGGTTCTGCCGCCGGGAGCAGCTATGCTGCCCTTGCCCGACGGGCAGGTTTGGGGGGCAGCGCGGAGGTAATGGCGGTGCGGAATTTGAAAAACAAACTGATCGCTCTGCGGCGGGAACTGAATCTTCCTGCCACCTTGACCCAAGCCGGGATCAGCAGAGAGCAGCTTCGTCCTGTGACGGAGCAGATCGTGGCGGCGACCTTGGCAGACCCCTGTTGTATGACCAATCCTGTGGCGGTGACCGGGGAACTGGTGCGCAAGGTGCTGACTGAGGTGACGGGCCTGTGACGAAACCTCTGTACTCCGTGGGGGTGGATGTGGGTACCAGTACCACTCAAATGATCCTCTCCCAAATCACCGTTGCGAATCGAGCCTCCGGTTTTGCTGTGCCGGAAATGGAGATCACAGACCGCCGGGTCATCTACCGCAGCGAAGTGCATTTTACTCCCTTGCTGGGAGAAAACCGGGTGGATGGAGATGCTATCCGCAGGCTGCTGGCTGCAGAGTATGAAAAAGCGGGAGTTTCCCGGCAGCAGGTGGATACGGGGGCAATCATCATCACCGGCGAGACCTCCCGGAAGGAAAATGCCGCCGCGGTTTTGCAGGCAATATCGGATTTTGCCGGGGAGTTTGTGGTGGCAACCGCCGGGCCGGATTTGGAGAGCATTTTGGCAGCCAAAGGTTCGGGGGCGGTGGCGTATTCCCAAAAAACCGGCAAGACCGTTGTGCATATGGACATCGGCGGCGGCACCAGCAATCTGGCACTGATCCGGGCAGGAGAGATCGTCAGAACCGGCTGCCTGAATGTGGGAGGTCGGCTGATCAAGCTGGATAAAAGCGGGGCGATTACCTACCTATCCCCGGTTCTGAGTGGCCTTGTGGATATGAAGATCGGGGAAGTACCGGCTGACCAAAAGCTGGAAGAATTGGCGGCTTTGCTGTGCCGGGCGCTGGAAATGGCAGCAGGACGGATAGCGGTGGACAGCCTACTGGAAAGACTGTCCACCCGGGAAGCGGAAAGCCTTTGGATACCGCCCCGGGAGGATGTGGTGGTCAGCTTTTCCGGGGGTGTGGCAGACTGCATCGAGACCCACCGGGAAAATCTGGAATTTGGGGATATAGGGCCGCTGTTGGGCAGAGCCATTGCCCAAAGCAGCCTGTGCCGGGGAAATTATATTTTGGGCGAGCATACCATCCGGGCGACGGTCATTGGCGCAGGCTGCCACAGCACCCAGCTGTCCGGCAGTACGGTTTTCTGCCGGAATGTGGCACTTCCGAAAAAGAATATGCCAGTGGTAAGCTTAACGGCCCAAGAGCAGGAAATGTGGGATTTGGGAAAAATCGTGACACAGCGGATAGCGCAGGCGGACAGCCGGGAGATTGTGCTGGCACTGCCGGGGTACGAAAACGCCGGTTATGCGCAAATCGGTGCGCTGGCGCAGAAAATTGCGGAAGCTTTGGGGGACAGGCCGGTGTATGTGTGCCTGCAAGGGGATATGGCTAAGGCGCTGGGGCAGAAGCTGAGCCTGCTGCTGCCCGGTGACAGACCGTGCCTGTGCCTGGATAGATTGCGATTTCCCGACCAGAGCTATCTGGATATCGGCCTGCCCGTAGGCCCGTGCTTCCCAGTGGTAATCAAAACCCTGGTACTGTCCAAAGAAAACTAAATTAGAATTTATATCGCTAACGCTCATAAATTCAATGCAAAATGTAAAATGCAAAATGCATAATGAATGTGTCGCCAAAGGCGACTATTTGAAATCATTTTCGAAGAAAATACCATAATTTTGCATTATGCATTATGAATTATGCATTATATTGTTTATC
>JAFODZ010000034.1 GCA_017380435.1 Oscillospiraceae bacterium | reverse complement strand
GTTGTTGCAGGACTCACGGTGCTGGAAGAAGATGTCGTCGTTTTCGTGGGAACCACGCATAGCGGGACGCTCGGGGTTCAGGGAGTGCTTGCGGAACTCAGCCACAGCCTCCATGTTGGTCATTTCCTTCAGGTCCTCGTAGTCCCAGATAGCGATCTTCTGGATCTCGTGGGAAGTACGGAAACCGTCGAAGAAGTTGATGAAGGGCACGCGGCCTTCGATAGATGCCAGGTGAGCAACAGCGCCCAGGTCCATAACTTCCTGCACATTGGTCTCAGCCAGCATAGCAAAGCCGGTCTGACGGCAGGCGTAGACGTCGGAATGGTCACCGAAGATGTTCAGAGCCTGAGCAGCAACGGTACGGGCAGAGACGTGGAACACGGAGGGCAGCAGCTCGCCGGCGATCTTGTACATATTGGGGATCATCAGCAGCAGGCCCTGGGATGCGGTGTAGGTGGTGGTCAAAGCACCGGCAGCCAGAGAACCGTGAACGGTACCGGCAGCACCAGCTTCGGACTGCATCTCTACGACCTTGACGGTGTCGCCAAAGATGTTCTTACGGCCAGCAGCGGACCACTGATCGACATAGTCGGCCATGGGGCTGGAGGGCGTAATGGGGTAGATGCCAGCAACCTCAGTAAAGGCATAGCTGACGTGGGCAGCAGCAGTATTGCCGTCCATAGTTTTGAATTTTCTTGCCAAAACAAAATACCTCCTAAAGTATTCAAATTTCGTCCCATATACTATAGCACCTTTTCGACGATTTGTAAAGCCGTTATTGGACGAACTTCGTGGAAAAATCCTATGAAAAAACTGCGTAAATTGGTAAAATGAACAAGTTTCCCAGGGTAAAACCCACAGAATAAAAAAAGAATTGTGTTTTGCTGAGAAATGGGGTATGATGTAAGATAAGGATTTGATCCGCCAGGGCGGAACGGGAGTTGATTGTGTGATTTGCAGTGTACATACGCTGGGGATTCAGGGAATCCAGGGCAGCAAGGTGACGGTGGAATGTTATATTTCCAACGGCTTACCCAATTTTGATATTGTTGGTCTGCCGGATGCTGCCGTTAAGGAAGCCCGGGAGCGTGTTCGTGCTGCGGCCAAAAACAGCGGTATGCGGTTTCCAACCGGGCGAATTACCGTCAATCTTGCTCCGGCAAACCTAAAAAAGGGCGGTACGCACTACGATCTTCCAATCTTGCTGAGCATTATGTGCGCCTGCGGTGCGATCCGTCGGCCAGACTCCGGCTCGGCGTTTATTGGCGAGGTGGCGCTGGACGGAACGATCCGACCGGTTAACGGCGTATTGCCTATGGCCATCGCAGCCAAGCGGGCAGGCTTCGACAGAGTGTATGTCCCGGTGGAAAACGCTCCGGAAGCGACCCTTGCCCGAGGTCCGTCGATTATCCCGGTACAGACGGTGGCTCAGCTTGCAGCATCCTTTAATGAGAACCAACCTCTGCCGGAAGAACCCATGTGGATGCCGGAAAAGCAGGCTGCGCCGGTTCTGGACTTTAAAGATGTTGTGGGCCAGGAAAATGTAAAACGGGCGATGGAGATCGCCGCAGCGGGAAGCCATAATATTTTGCTGATCGGCCCTCCCGGTTCAGGCAAAAGTATGCTCAGCAAGCGGCTGCCCTCTATTTTGCCGGAGATGACCTGGAACGAGGCACTGCAGGTGACCCAGGTTTACTCCGTACTGGGAATGCTGTCGGCAAAATCACCCATGGTGAGCCAGCGGCCGTTCCGGTCGCCCCACCATACCATATCCAATGCCGGTTTGATCGGCGGCGGCACCAATCCCCGGCCCGGTGAAATATCCATGGCCCATAAGGGTGTGCTGTTTCTGGACGAATTGCCGGAATTTAAGAAAGACACTTTGGATCTGATGCGTCAGCCGCTGGAGGACGGGGTAGTGTCCATTGCCCGGGTATCCGGCAGTGTGACATATCCTGCAGAATTTATGCTGGTGTGCGCCATGAATCCCTGTAAATGCGGCTGGTATGGCGATCCCAGTGGTCGATGCACCTGCTCGCAAAATGCCATCGAGAACTACCGCAGCCGAATCTCCGGCCCGCTGCTGGATCGGATCGATATGATCGTGGAGGTTCCCGCGGTGCATTATGAGGATCTTCGCCGTCGGCAGGAAGCAGAGCCTTCCCGGGATGTACGGCAAAGGGTCAATGACGCCAGAAAGATCCAGCACCGCCGGTTCGGCGAAGCCAGCGGGATGTGCAATGCCCGTATGGGCCCCACCCAGCTTCGTTATTACTGCGTGCTGGATGAGGAAAGTGATCAGTTGATGAAAAATGCCTTTGAGGTATTTGGCTTGACGGCCCGGAGCTACGACCGGATTTTGCGCGTGGCCCGCACCATCGCGGATCTGGCCGGCTCGGAACATATTCGCGCAGAACATATTGCAGAGGCAATTCAATACAGAACTGTAAATCTATAAAATAGGGAGAAATATATTGTGAACGAGATATTTTTGCTGAAATTGGGAGAAGTTGTCCTCAAGGGCACGAATAAACGCCAGTTTGAGAACAAGCTGCGGCAGAACATTCGCCGCAGAATGAAGACTTATGGAAATTTCGATGTGTATATTATGCAATCGACGGTGTATGTCGAGCCTATGGACGAGCAGGCAGATGTGGATGGGGCTTGGGAAGCTTGCCGCAGCATCTTTGGCCTGGTGAGCTTGTGCCGCTGCCGGCCTTGCAACAAAGATTTGGACAGCATTTATCAGACGGTAGAGGAATATTTGGGCGAGGAGCTGGACTGCGCACCTTCTTTTAAGGTGGAGTCCAAGCGCTCGGATAAGGCATTTCCCCTCAATTCCATTCAGATTTCCCAGGAGATCGGCGGCCGGCTGGCGGAAGCCCACCCCGACTGTGCCGTGGATGTGCATCATCCTGCCTATACGGTTTATGTAGAGATCCGGGATCTGGCGGCCTATGTCCACGGCCCTGCAGAGCCGGGTGCAGGCGGTCTGCCCACTGGCGTGGGAGGCAGAGCCATGTGCCTTCTGTCCGGCGGCATTGATTCGCCGGTGGCTGCCTATATGATGGCAAAACGGGGCGTGGAGATCGAGTGCGTCCATTTCTTCTCCTATCCCTATACCTCCCAGCTTGCCAAGGATAAGGTCATTGAGCTGGCGCGGCTGGTCACCCGCTACAGCGGCAGAATGACCCTGAATATCGTCAATTTCACCCCTATCCAGGAAGCCATTCGGGATGACTGCCCCGAGGAGTTTTTCACCTTGATTATGCGCCGGTTTATGATGGAGATTTCCCAGGAAATTGCCCGGCAGGATGGCTGCGGCGCGCTGATCACCGGTGAGAACTTAGGCCAGGTGGCCAGTCAGACGATGGAAGCTATGACCGTCACCGGTGCGGTGGTAGATATGCCGATTTTTATGCCCCTGGTTGGTATGGACAAAGAGGAGATCGTCACCATCGCCAGAAAGATCGGCACGATGGATACCTCCATTTTGCCCTATGAGGACTGCTGCACTGTCTTTACACCCAAGCACCCCAAGACAAAGCCTACTATCGGCCAGGTGGAAAATGCAGAGCGGACTCTGGACCGTAAGGCGCTGATTGCCCAGGCTTTGGAATCTGTGGAAAAGCTGGCGGTAAAATTCCATGACTGATTGGAAGATGGCAGCCGTTGCCGCATTGCAGGGAAAAACCATCGCCACAGCAGAAAGCTGCACCGGCGGCGGGGTGGGACAGGCACTGACCTCCGTGCCCGGTAGTTCGGCAGTGTTCAAAGGCGGCATTGTCAGTTATTGCGATGAAATTAAGCACAAGCTTTTGGGCGTACCGGAAGCTATGCTGCAAGAATTCGGCGCAGTATCCGCGCCGGTGGCAGAAGCAATGGCCCGGGGCGCAAAGACGGCCCTTGGCAGTGATGCGGCCCTTTCTGTGACCGGCCTTGCAGGCCCGGGTGCAGACGATTTCGGCAATCCTGTGGGTACGGTGTTTGTCGGCTGGAGCGATGAGAAGTGCTGCTTTAGCCGCCGATATCATTTCACCGGTGACCGGGAGGAAGTCCGCCGGCAAGCCATAGAAAAAGCCCTGCAGTTGATCGTAGAACAATATTCATAAAAACGAACTGCCGTACAGAAGCTTGTACGGCAGTTTCTATAAAAAGCGCTGGCGGAAATTGACAATTTTCTGCCAAGGAATTATACTGTGAATAATCGAAAACAGGAGGTGTAGTGCCTTGGTTCAAAAATGGGAAGTTACCATACCAAAGCTGAGCGGAGAGAATACCCGGAATGTCTATATTGGTCTGCCGGAATCCTATGCAACAGAGCCGGAACGCCGTTATCCGGTGATGTATATGTTCGACGGACATAATGTGTTTTTTGACGAAGATGCTACCTTCGGAAAATCCTGGGGTATGGCTAAGTATATGGAAGAATCCAAAAAGGATATTATCATTGTGGGCGTGGAATGCAACCACGAGGGCAACAGCCGATTGCAGGAGTATTCGCCTGTCAATTTTGAATATGCCCCGCTGGGAAAGATCAAGGCCAAGGGCAGCATATATATGAATTGGCTGGTGAAAACCCTCAAGCCTTATATCGATCAGAACTACAGAACCCTGACCGACCGAAACAATACCCTTCTGGCAGGCTCTTCTATGGGCGGCTTGATGGCACTCTACGGTGCAACGGTGTATAACCATATTTTCCAGCGGGCAGCTTGCCTGTCGCCCAGCCTGTGGGTCAATTCCGGGAAGGTGCTGGAGATGGTGGCCCGGGCACATATCCGCCGGGATACCTGTATCTATATGGACTACGGCAGCGAGGAAATGTATAATCATGCAGCAAGTGCCGGTGCATTGATATCCACCGCTCATCTGCTGATGACCAAAGGTGTGAACCTTGCGTTCCGCATTATCCCCGGAGGCACCCATTGCGAAGCTTCCTGGGAAAAGCAAATACCGATTTTTATGGATTGCCTGGGGATCTGAGCTATGGAAATACGATATTGGAAGCATTGGAGCAGCCATTTGAACCGGGAAATGGAATTTAAGATCTACGGTCACCGGGGAAAACCTGTGCTGTTTATACCCTGCCAGTGCGGCAGATTCTTTGACTTTGAAAATTTTAAAATGATCGATCATTGGGCCAAATGGATCGAACAGGGACTGTGTACAGTCTATTCTATCGACTGTATCGACAATGAAACCTGGGCGTCCAACCATTGGGACTGCCGTCGCAGGATCGAACAGCACGAAAAATGGTACCGCTATGTGGTGGAGGAAATGGTGCCCACAATCCGTCATTTAAGCGGTGAGCGCAATGGCTACGACCAGGGGATCATCACCTTCGGCTGCTCCCTGGGCGCTATGCACGCGGCGAATCTGTTTTTCCGCCGGCCGGATCTGTTCAGCGGTGTGCTGGCGCTTTCCGGATTGTATGATCCTACCGACTATTTTGGCGATTACACAGACGATCTGATCTATCAGAATTCTCCCAATTATTATTTGGCAAATATGCCGTCGGATCATCCCTATATCAGCCTGTATAATCAGCGGAAAATGGTGTTTGCTGTGGGACAGGGTGCCTGGGAGGATGTGCTGAAGGAAAGCACCGGCAAGCTTGCTCATATTCTGTGTGAAAAGGGCATCCATGGGCAGGTGGACTTCTGGGGAAATGATGTTTCCCACGATTGGCACTGGTGGTATCGTATGGTAGAGCACTATGCCCCCGGATTTTTATACTAAAAGAGGTAACCAATGAAAAATTTTGTATTTATTTCCCCGAACTTCCCGGATAGCTATTGGAAGTTCTGCTGTGAACTGAAAAATAACGGCCTTCGGGTGTTGGGAATCGGCGATTGTCCTTATGAGCAGCTGAGTCAGGAACTGAAGGATTCTCTGCACGAATACTATAAAGTTTCCAATCTGGAAAACTACGACGAAGTATTCCGCGCTGTGGCGTTTTTGACTTATAAGCACGGAAAAATCGATTATTTGGAATCCAACAATGAGTACTGGCTGGAGCGGGATGCCAAGCTGCGTACCGAGTTTCATATTACCACCGGCTTTACCGAATCGGATATTGCCAAGGTTAAGTACAAATCCGAAATGAAGGCCTATTATGCAAAGGCGGGGATTCCCACGGCCCGGTATCACCTGGTTCACGATTTTGATGCAGCCGCTACATTTGCTGACCGGGTGGGGTATCCCGTGGTTGTCAAGCCGGATAACGGCGTAGGTGCCAGCCATACATACCGCCTTAGAAACCGCCAGGAGCTGGAGTACTTTTTTGCCACAAAAGATAATGTCCAGTACATTATGGAGGAATTGGTGATCGGATATGTGCGAACCTACGATGCCATCATTGATGGGGAGGGCAAACCGGTTTTCGAAACCGGCAATGTAACCCCCAGCAATCTGATGGATGTTGTGAATACGGGAGATAACTCCATCTACTATATCGTCAAAGAACTGCCTGAGCAGGTTCGGGATGCCGGACGGCGTACGGTGGAGGCCTTTGGCGTGAAAGGCCGGTTCGTGCATCTGGAGTACTTTGTTCTCACCCAGGACCAGGCAGGTCTGGGAAAAGCCGGCGATTTGATCGGCCTTGAGGTCAATATGCGGCCTGCCGGCGGCTATACGCCCGATATGTACAATTACGCCTTTGAAACGGATGTGTATAAGATCTGGGCGGATATGATCGCCTACGGAAAAAGCACAAAGCAGCTGGGCGCACAACAATTCTGTGCCTTTGTGGGCCGCCGTGACGGTAAAAGCTTTGTGATGGATCACGATGCGATTATGGCCAAATACGGCAGCACGATGAAGATGCACCGCCGCTTACCGCCTGCGCTTGCCAGCGCAATGGGCGACCAGATTTATATTGTCACATTGCAGACCCAGGAGGAAGTGGATACCTACTTCCGCGACCTGCTGGAAGAACAATAAATAGCGCAAGGGGCTGCTTTTTGCAGCCCCTTGAAATATTTTTTGATTCCCCATATTTCCCTTGAATGAGCAATCAGCAGATTCCTATAATGGCACTACAATGTTCGAGCGAGGGGGTGGGGGATGTGTATCACGCGGCCATACGCAGGATGGCGTTGTCGGCTTGTGCCTTCAGCGCTTTTGTGCTGCTACTGCTGGTTCTGCTGGTGTTTACCATACCTCTGACCGGGTGTGAGCATAAGATGCCGGAAAAACAACTAAACCGGGAGGAACAAACCATCACCCTGCCCATGAAGATCTCCTGCACATCCTTGACTGTTCAGTCCCTGGCTACATATGACGGTCCGTTTATGGAGGACGGCTCCGGCACAGAGGTGGTGGAGGTTGCTGCGTTGCTGCTGCATAACAGCGGCGATGCCTGGATTCCTTATGCCAGCGTGATCGTAGATACGGAGCTTTGCCGCTACTGCTTTCGGGCGTACAGAATCCCACCCCAATCTACGGTTTTGGTTCCGGAGGCTTCGGCGCAGCAATATCTTGACAGCAGGATCGTAAATATTTTTGGCTGGCATACCGTAGAAAAAATGCCTGCAGAGCCTAAACTTCTCATTCAGGAGCAGGGGGATACGACCCTTTCTATCCGCAATACTTCCGGGCAGGAAATGGAGAATCTTACGGTATATTTCCGCAAGTATGCAGATGAAATTGGGGTGGGCGGCAAACCTTACGAGTTTACCGTTGCCTACCTTCCTCCGGGGAAAAGAATTACGGTAAATCCGAAATATTATGTCAGCGGGTATTGCCGTATTGTGGACTATGAAATAAAAACAGGGTTGCTTCCGGAAACATGAAGCAACCCTGTTGTGAATTTTTAGAGAACTTTGGAAAGGAAGTCCTTTAAGCGGGGATGCTGGGGATTTCCGAAAAGCTCAGCCGGCGTGTTTTCTTCCAGGATTTTGCCTTCATCCATAAACACAACGCGGCTGGCAACCTCCTTGGCAAATCCCATTTCGTGGGTAACCACCACCATGGTCATACCCTCAGCAGCCAATTCCTTCATAACTTCCAAAACCTCGCCGACCATTTCCGGGTCAAGGGCGGAGGTGGGCTCGTCAAAGAGCATCACTTCCGGCTCCATAGCCAGCGCCCGCACGATGGCAACACGCTGCTTTTGACCGCCGGATAGCTGACTGGGGTAGGCATTGGCACGGTCAGCAAGACCAACCCGCTCCAACAGAGCCAAAGCATGGGCTTCGGCCTCTTTTTTGCTCTTTTTCAGCAGATGAATGGGCGCAAGGGTCATATTGTCCAGAATGGTCTTGTGGGGGAAAAGGTTGAAGTGCTGAAATACCATTCCCATTTTTTGCCGGTGGATGTTGATGTTTGTGTGCTTGTCGGTAATATCGTGTCCGTTAAAGAGAATGACACCGTCGGTGGGAACTTCCAGAAGGTTTAAGCAACGCAGAAAGGTAGATTTACCGGAACCGGAGGGACCGATGATGACAACGACCTCACCCTTGGCAATATCGGCGGAAACGCCGTCCAGCGCCTTGATTTCACCGCCTGCAAAATGCTTGCAAACGCCGCTGGCGCGAATGATGGTATTATCGCTCACTGTTGCGCAGCCTCCTTTCCAGTTTTTTCACCAGATGGGTAAAGAACATAACCAGTATCAGATAGATTACCGCTGTCAGCAGCAGGGGCAGCAGATACTCCATAGCATTGCCGCCTACGGTGTTGCCGGCATAACCCAGATCCATCAGTCCCACATAGCCTGCAACAGAGGTTTCTTTCAGAAGGACGATAAACTCATTGGCAAGGGCGGGCAATACGGCCTTAAATGCCTGGGGCAGCACGATAAAGCGCATGGTGTCGATATATCCAAAGCCCAAGGAGCGACCGGCTTCATTCTGACCGGGATCCACAGCCATAATGCCGCTTCGAATGATCTCAGCAACGTAAGCGCCGGAGTTGATACCGAATGCAAAGGCGGCAACCATAACCTTGTTCCGGGACTTGGCGAAAATGACAAAGTACCAGATCATCAGCTGCACGATTACCGGCGTACCGCGGATAACGGTCAGATAGATATTGCAAACGGTGTTGGACAGCTTCAGAACAAACTTGCTGATGCCCTGCATTTCGCTGCCGTTTTTGTCCCAGGTGGCACGAACCAGCGCAACCACAACGCCCAAAACAATGCCCATCAGCAGCGCCAGGATGGTCAGCAGCAGCGTGTTGCGAAGACCTTCCAGATACATGGTGTAGCGATCGTCAAAAATAAAGCTTTTATAAAATTTGAAGAAAATATTTTCCAGCCAGTCTGGCAGGTTCAGGATCCATTGGGGAGCCACATCTGGCCACAATGTAAGCGGGCCTGGTCTCATTTTGTTTCCTCCTTAAAAGTCCACAAGCAAGGGGTCCGGAAATCCGGACCCCTTGCTGATGGGAAAGATTATTCAGCGGGGATGTACTTTTCGATGATCTTCTGAACCGTGCCGTCAGCGATCAGTTCCTTCAGAGCCTCGTTAACTGCATTGTACAGAGCTTCGTTGTCCTTGCTCATGGCAATGGCGTAGTTTTCCAGAATGTAGTCGGTATCCAGGATCTTCAGACCCTCGGTGCCGGCCACGAATGCCTTGGCAGGCTCGTTGTCGATAACCACGCAGTCAACCTTGCCGGTCTTCAGAGCCTGAACAGCGTCAGCGCCCTTGCTGTAGCGGTCGATGGTAGCCAGACCTTCATCCTCAAGATCCCAAGTGGTGTACAGGTCGCCGGTGGTGTTGCGCTGTACGCCGATGGTGTAGTTAGCGCCTTCTGCGAACAGATCGTCAACGCTGGTGATGGCAGAGTCCTCGGTCACGATAACGACCTGGACGCCGGTAGCATAGCTTTCGGTGAAGTTGACGGATTCTTTTCTCTCGTCGGTGACGGTCATACCGGCCAGACCCATATCGGACTTGCCGCTCTTGACGGATTCAACGATGGAGTCAAATTCCATATCGTCGATCTGCAGCTCCAGACCCAGCTTGTCAGCGATGGCCTGTGCGATCTCGGCATCAATACCGACGATCTCGCCGCCCTCGTAGTACTCGTAGGGAGGGAACTGTGCGTTGGTGGCCATTACCAGTTTGCCTTCAATGGCGGTGGAAAGGCCGGAATCGTTGTTGGAGCCGCAAGCGGCAAACATGCTCATAACCATGAGCAGGGAAAGAGTGATAGCAATCAGCTTTTTCATTGTAGGAATCTCCTTTATTTAAAATACCTGAAAACAGGATTTGTTGTATGAATGTATTATACAGCGAATAATATTCATTGTCTATTGGATGATAATACAAGAAATATCCCGAAAAACCTTGGATATTGTGGCAATCCTATACAAATATATTCATTATTTGAAAGAATATATGAATATTGCGGCAAAAAATTAAAACGCGGATGAATAAAAATCCATAATATTATGAATATTTATATAAAACTATTCCCCTGCCGTTGGGCAGGGGAATGGGTGGATTTTTGCTTAGCCGGAAATTGGGGGGAGTTGGATTTCTCTGGAATTTCCTTCGGACTGGCTGGGTTCGGATACCTCCGGCTCTGTTTGAGTCGGTTCGCTCACGGGGGGATCCGTCTGCTCCGGTTCGGTGACCTCGGGTTCGGTTTCTCCCTCGGTTTCCTCGGGATCGATGATCTTAGCGATTTCCTTGTCCCGGGTGTGGTACAGATCGGAGGATACCTTGGTGCGGCTGAGCTCTTTGTCGGTGAGCTTGTCGTACTTAATGATCCAGCCCTCGGACCGGTAACCGGTGTAGGGTGTGGTGATGACATCGCCGTCCTTGTAGCCGTCCTCGTTGTCGGGGGCCATTTCCTTGAAAACTTCCTTAAATTCGTAGGTGTTCAGATGGACACTCTTGAATTTTACATAGTAGTCCTTGGTATCAGTGCCCATCAGCCGGAGGGTGACGCTGTTGCCGTTGGCAATGGCCTCGATGCGGATGGGGTAGGGGGTGTTGTTCTTGAATTTGTAGTCGATACCGCCCCAGTAAACCGTGGCGTCACCGCTCAGAGGTACATAGGTGGGGGCGTAAGTGTGGCAGTCCCGTTCTATAATCTGCAGATCGGCCAAAAGGGAGCAGTAGTACAAAGAGGAGGATACCTGGCAAATGCCGCCGCCGTATTCCATAACCGTCTTGCCGCCGACATAGGATGCGCCCAGTTCGTAACCCTTTTCCGGGGTACGGGGGCCGAGTGCGCCGTTGAAGCTGAATACATCGCCGGGATAGAGGATGGTGTTGTGAATGGTTTCGCAGGCAACCCTCATATTTTTCTGCCGGCGCCAGTCGCTGTACTGGGTGGCGGTGTAGGTGCCCAGCTCATCCTGGAACAGCTGTGCATTCAGCTCTTCTAAAGTAGTTTCCGGCTCAGCCCATTGGAAGGGGAACTCCATAGCGCTGCCGTAATCCGCGGCATCCACCGCAGCGGTAACTTCTGCCACATCAAAGCCGTAGCCGTAAGTGCCGCCCAAGGGCTTGAAGGTGTCTTTTTCAAACTCTGCGGTCACAGCGGTGGAGCAGTATTCATCGAAAATTGCCTGTACATCCAAAGAATCGGGTTCAGAGAAGGGAAGCTCGTATGTAATTTTGCTCTGACCGTTGCTGCAGGCAAGGCAGACTTGTTCCCAAATCAGATCCTTGTCCAGCTTTTTGCCGGGCGTACCCTTGGTGATGTGCAGAATCTGGGAGGCATCTTCGTCCATAGTCTCCAGGCTTTCGGGGGCAGTGCCGGTGACTTCATACTGGGTCTGGGTCAGCTCGGAGTTAAGGGCGAGAGCCAGCTCGTCAATTTTGTCAGCCAAGGTGTGCTCATTGACGCTGATGTAGGGGGTAATATCCAGGGCAACAGTCTTCATACCGGCCTGCTTGTAATGGATAGCAGCATCGGCAGCGGCCTGGGAGTCCAAAGCCAACCCGGAATCGGCTGCGCTGAGTATCAGCTGATGATCTTCGATCTCCACAACCAGCTGTTCAGAACCGTACAATCGGTCGAACTCTGCGCTGATCGCTTCGATAACCTCGTTTTGGGACATACCCTTCAGTTCAATGCCGAGGATGCTCACATTTGCCTTGACGGAGCTGCCATTCATAGTGAGGATGATGATACCGCAGATCACAGCGGCAACTGCCAAAATGCAGATCGCCGTAATCAAAACGGGAACAATTTTTGTGGAGGATTTTGTTACCTGCTTTGTAGAAGCAGATTTTCCGGAGAGTTTTTGAAAGGTGGATTCCAGTTCATCGATATCCTTGCCGCCTTTGCGGGGAGTGTTTGCCATAATAAAAAACTCTCTCCTTTCTTTTTAAATTCTGGGGTATTATACCATAAGGAAAAAGGATTTGCAATCTATAAATAAATGTTTACAAATATTGCCTAAAACAAAGGAAACAGGAAAAAACGCCCCCTTGGAAAATGGTGCAACTTTGCGAACAGATGCCTAAAAAGAGAAAGCCGGGGCAAGAGGGAGAAACCTCTTGCCCCGTTGGGGGTTAATTGGATTGGGAATTAGGAGACAACAGAACCGTCCCCGTGTCCCCCCTTATGGCAGCGGTGGAAAATACCGCTACCTTGTGTTTTGTCAGCGAGATTGCAATTGAAGGATCATACGGATATAAAAACCGGGGCAAGAGGGAGAAACCTCTTGCCCCGGTGGGGAATTAATTGGAATTGGAATCATCGGCCAAGACAGAGAAATTGGCTTCTGTCTTAGGAGACAGCAGAACCGTCCCCATGTCCCCTTGTCCCCTTATCTCTTTACGGAAAATTGGTATTTCGTTTTGCTGTAGAATTTTTCTCCTTTTTTCAGCACCGGACTTCTTCAGCAAATATCAGTGAGTCAGAATAAACTTGATAACCGGTTCATTGTTTAAAACACCATGCGGATGGTGGTCACCCTCCGGTTTCAAGTAGCATTCAAAATCAATTTCCGATGCCTCATAGGCACGCTGTAAATACTGTCCGTTTTCATGGTAAGGCACCACACGATCCGCAAGACCGGCAACCAATACCACAGGGATCTTGTTGTCCAGAAGTACCGGGATCTTATCCAAGGGCATATCCCGATAGGCGATCAACTGGGACATGCTTTCAAGACCAAGTGCGACATAGATCTCCTCCATAGGAATGCATACATCTTCAGGCTTGGCATCCCCCACGCATCCGGGACAGCTTAAATAGTTTATTACAGGCGCATCCAAATAGATACAGGAAATAATTTCCGGGTATTTCGCTGCCAGCTTCACTGCCATCAAACCACCACAGCTCATACCGATGGGTACAACACGCTTTTGAAGGCTGTATTTATTCGTAACAAAGCCGATAAATCTGGCAGCACGATCCAAATCCTTGTCTGTTCCCCAACGGTTGTCGCTTTCAACAAAGCAGAGATGAAAACCTAATTTCAACAAATCAATTTCTGCCGCCTCAGGAAATGCATCCCAATATACAGTTTTCGCCGCTAAGCGGCCATTTTCCGTTCCTTCCTTAGGAAAAACGACACAGGCCGGCCGGTCTTCAAAAAGAAGCTTTTCAATTATAAATCCGTTCCACAATTCTGACATATTTCCTTCCTCCATTGCTCAGGAATGCTCCTCGATCCACTTTTTATACCAGTAGCTGGAAATCCTTAATGATTTGTTTTTGTGTTGCGCAGTCAACATAGACCGTACCAAAACGGGCAGTATACCCTCTTGTCCATTTCAAATTGTCCATAAAGGTCCAATGGAAATACCCCGCACATCTACACCACTGTCAGAAGCCTTTTCCAATAAACACCTGAGGCTCATTGAAGGTTATATAATACTTGACCCAGTCGGAGAAGAGCTCTGCAACCTTAGCCGCATACTCTGCAAACCAGCTTACACAATTTCCAGTTCGTGGGTGAAAACATCCCAAATACTCAGGCCCTTGCCGTCTTCATTCTAGCCGCCCTCTACCTGATAAGATACGGTGGCTACACCCCACGCAAAATCTTTGCAAAACGCCATATATCTTTCTCTTTTTTAAAGCACACAGCCGTATACTACATTCCGCACCCGAGGCTGATAATACTCCTCCTGGGGATTTAGCATATGGTGAGCATAGCAGACAGACAGTTTTAAATCCGGGTCAATCCAAACACTGGCACCTGCCGCACCGCCCCAGCCAAATTCTCCTAAGTTGCCGGTAGAACCGGCAGCCTTATCGATCAGCGTGCGAACACCCAAGCCATAGCCATAGCCCTTCAGCTGAGGCCAGTCGAAGTTTTTCCGCTGTACCTGTGTAAGCTGATTGGTACGCAGCAGATCAATCGTCCCTGCACCTAATATCTTTTCTCCGGTCTGACTGATGCCGCCATTTGCCAAAGCCGTGCAGAATTTGGAATAATCCGCAACCGATGTAGTGATGCCGGCACCGCCACTATCGTATTCCGGGCCAAATTCCAGTGTGTCTACTGCAAATCCTACCGGCTTATAAAAGCCATCGGACGCAGCGATTGCCCCGGATTGTCGTGCTACCAAATCCCCATCGCTTCCGTCAACAAATTTATATTGCATAGCCATTTTGTCCTGTACACCTTGATTATGGTACACCGCACATTCCATCCCCAACGGATCAAAAATGTGCTCCCGCATATAATCCCGAAACCGTCTGCCGGATATCACTTCCACCACCCCAGCCAAAACATCCAAAGACAAACCATACTGGAAGCTCGTGCCGGGTTCAAAAGAAATGGGATCTTTAGCAAGGCAACGGATCACGGTCAGGGTATCCATTTTGCCATCTGTCAGCTTTCGGGCTGCTGCAAATCCCTCCGTTTTGCTGTCATAGCTCAAGCCGGAGGTCATGGTGAACAAATGGCGAAGGGTAATGGGATTTTGCGCCTTGCGAACGCCCTGATCATTGGATATGTACATCTCCCGAAATTCCGGGATATACGCATACAGCGGATCATCCAAAAGGAACTTCCCCTGTTCATAAAGCTGCAGCGCCGCCGTAACGGTTGCCACCTTGGAGCAGGAGTAGAGATTCACCAAATGCTCCTTGGTCATAGGGATTTTTCTCTCCACATCCGCATAGCCGGATGCGTAGGAAAACACCTCTTTTCCCTCTATACAAACACTGACACTGTTGCCGGGAATTCGCCACCCGGTCAGGTGATCCATAAATTGCTTGAGTGCATCAAAATTCATTGTATGAACCTCTTAGGGTAAAAATCTTAGAGACAAGGGGACGGTTCTGCTGTCCCCTGTGCCCCTTTAATTAAAACGTAATGTTGTTTCTCCATTCATAAAATTTTTGATGGATTTATCATTTGTTCTACGGTCTAGTATAAGAATACAGCGCACAGTACCGGTTTCCTCGCAAAAAGCAAGGAATCTGCTGTTGCTATCTGCAAATTCACGATTGACAGAATATATCTTATAATCATGAAACTTCTCTATATAAGTTGATCCTTCCAGTAAACGGCTTTTGGTTTCATCATATGTAGTTTTTTCTGCTTTAAAGTCAATAGCGTACATATCGCTTGTTTTTCCATACAACACAGTATTATGTTTGGAATTGTCAATATGATAGAAATAAACCGGCAATAAATCAGAATTGAGATTTAAGGATTCCACAAAATCATCAAATACTTGAGCATCATCATATTCTTTATATTCTTCGGATGTATAATAGCTTAATCCATCGTGAATTTCCGGGTTGACAAAAAGAAAATCTATGATCGGCTCAAAAATGATACATAACAGAAAAATATTTAGTATTACAAGGGAAATTATTATAACTATAAGCCAATGGTAGGGTTTATTTTGTAAGTTCGACCCACGCTGGTGTTGCATATTTTCCAACTCCTCCTGCATAGTTTTGTACAAATTCATTAAAAAACTTTAAAGACAGAAAGACAGGGAAGGGCTCTCTATCTTGTGGCTCCCCTGTAGGGGAGCTGTCAGCGAAGCTGACTGAGGGGTTAACAAAGCTGCCAATGTTCAGCGATACCTCCGCAAACCCCTCCGGGTTCGCTATGCTCACCCACCTCCCCTACAGGGGAGGCTTATTTAATTGGATTGAAAGACAGGGCACGGTTCTGTGCCTTTTGGACTTATGTGCCGTATAAAACACAAAAGGGCATAGGGACTTTGCGGTCCCCATGCCCGGTTTTGTTATCTTGCGGCAGGGGATCTCTTCCTGCACGCTTATTCTACCACAATTAGACGAAGATGTCAAGCGTTTCTGAAATCTTCAAGGTATTACCATTTTCTGGTATGCCCAGTACATTGCTCCGTACAATTTGTCTGCAAAGCGCCGTCGGAAGAGATTCTTCGACTCCACTTCGTTGCGCTCAGAATGACACATAGCCTGACAGCTTTATACAGATAAATACTTGCTGTAGTGTTCAATGAAGATTTTAGACTGCTTCAGACTATCCACACCGGTGGAGAGCTTCAGCCGCAGCGTAGGCTGCTTGGCATTGGCAACAAAGGTGACCCGTTTTTTATAGTCCGGGTCGGCGCAAAGCTGCCCCACCGCGTCAAAATTCAGCGTATGCAAGGTAAAAAGCACATCCCCGGCCTTTTGCCGAATATCGGTGATCCCGACTTTTCTGGCGTTGGCTCGCAAAAGCGCAATTTCCACCAAATTGATGACGCCTTTGGGTGGTTCGCCATAGCGGTCCACAATTTCATCCAGCAGATCGTCTGCATCCTCCTGGCTGCGGATATGGGCCATTCTGCGGTAAAGGTCCATCCGTTCCTCGCCCCGAACCACATAATCCTTATCCACATTTGCGGTGACATTGAGGTCGGCGGTGCAGTCCGGCTCGCTGGGCTTTTCGCCCTTTTCTTCCAAAACGGCCTCGTCCAAAAGCTTTAGATACATATCGTAGCCAACGCTGATCATATGACCGGATTGTTCCGCACCCAGCAGATTGCCTGCACCACGGATTTCTAGGTCACGCATTGCAATTTTAAAACCGGAGCCAAACTCCGCAAAGTCCCGCATAGCAGTCAGCCGCTTTTCCGCGATTTCTGTCAGCGATTTATCTGGCCGGAAAGTGAGGTACGCATAGGCACGGCGGGTGGAACGGCCTACCCGTCCCCGAAGCTGATGCAATTGGCTTAATCCAAAACGGTCGGCGTTTTCCACAATCAAGGTGTTCACATTGGGGATATCCAGGCCGGTCTCGATGATGGTGGTGCAGACAAGCACCTGCACCTCGCCCTCTGCCATTGCCTGCATCACATCACTCAGCGCCTCCTCGCTCATTTTTCCGTGGGCGACTGCCACGGAAAGACCGGGGATTCTGCGCTTGAGGGCAGCGGCGCATTGGTCGATGGTTTCTACCCGGTTGTGCAGATAGTAAACCTGGCCGCCCCGCTCCACCTCCCGACGAATGGCATCGTCCAAAATGGCGGTGGAATGCTCCGTGACAAAGGTCTGCACCGGGAAACGGTCTGCAGGAGGCACTTCAATGGTGGACATATCCCGGATTCCCGAAAGGGCCATATTTAAGGTTCTGGGAATGGGAGTGGCGGAGAGGGTCAGCACATCCACACCCTTGGAGATCTCCTTGAGCCGTTCTTTGTGGCTGACGCCGAATCGCTGCTCCTCATCTACGATCAGCAGGCCGAGATCCTTAAATTCCACCGTCTTTTGCAACAGCTTGTGGGTGCCGATGATCAGATCCACTTGACCGGCCCGCAGATCCTGCAAGGTCTTTTTTTGCTGATTTGCGGTGCGAAAACGGCTGAGCACATCGATATTCACCGGGAATCCCCGGAATCTTGCCACAGCGGTTTGGTAATGCTGCTGGGCAAGCACGGTGGTGGGCACCAAAATGGCAGCCTGCTTGCCGTCCATAATGGCCTTCATAACTGCCCGCAGAGCAACTTCAGTCTTGCCAAAGCCTACATCGCCGCAAAGCAGCCGGTCCATAGGCGTGATGGATTCCATATCGGCTTTGATCTGACTGATGCAGCGCAGCTGGTCGTCGGTTTCCGGGTAGGGGAAATTGTCCTCAAATTCCTTCTGCCAGGGCGTATCTGCGCCAAAAGCAAAGCCTTCTTGCCGTTTCCGGGCGGCATAGAGGGCAATCAGCTCGCCCGCCATATCCTTGGCGGCCTTTCTGGCTTTTGCCTTGGTCTTTTGCCAGGCATCGGTGCCGATTTTATTCAGCCGCACATTTCCGTCCTCGCCGCCGCTGCCGATATATTTGCTGACCATATCCAGCTGGGTGGCAGGCACAAACAGCGTATCGGAGCCTTGGTAGGCAATTTTGACATAGTCTTTGATAGCACCGTCAATGCGGATCTGCTCCATAGCAACGAATCGACCAATGCCATAGTTTTCGTGAACCACCAAATCGCCGGGGGACAGATCCGTAAAGGAGCTGAGTTTTTGCCGGTTGGTGGCAGTTTTTTTCGCTTTTTTCGGACTGTGGGACTTGGCGATGAGCTGACCTTCCGATAAAACAGCCAGCCGCAGATCGGTATATTCCATGCCGAAAGGCAGAGAACCCTCGCTCAGATAGATCTGACCAGGTTGGGGCAGCTGAACCAAGGGAATGGCGATGGATGCTTTGATATTCTTGGAAAAGAGCAGCTCCTGCAGAAGTTCCGCTCTGTGGCGGCTGCCGCACAGCACCAGACTGGAAAACCCAATTTGTTGATAATGCCCTAAATCCGCGGCGGCCGTATCCAGATTGCCGCCGTAGCCCGGAAGCTGCTTTGCCAAAAGGGGAAGCAACAGCTTCGGAGGACATTCCTCCGGGTATGCCGCTCCGGCGAAGGTATCCATATATACTACGGATCTGCCTTGCAGCTGATGGCAGAAATCCTCCCACAGGCTCACATAATCACAAAGCTCACCGGCCAAAATGCCGGCTTGCAGCATGCTGTCCAGCTGCATCCCCATATCCTGCACCCGGGTTTTGGCGCTGCGGTGGAGATTGGCCTGCTCGCAAAGAACCACAATGCTGCCTTCGGGAATATAGTCAAAGGCGGTGGCAAATTCCGGGTAAATAAAGCCCATATACCGGTCGGACGCCGGGTTGGACAAATTGTTTTCATACTTGTGGAGGTCTTTTTCCAGCGTTTGGATCAGAGCCTCGTGAATATTTTTCCTGCGCTTTTGGGTGGCGATCAGCCGGGCAATATCCCGGCAAAGGCCATCCAGCCCTTCCGGGTGCAGCCGAGGCTGAGTTTCACCGACGGGCAAAATGGTGAAGCTGTCGGTGTTTTCTGTCCGCCGCTGACTGGCGGGATCGAAATACCCCATGGTATCCAATTCGTCGCCGAAGAACTCTGCCCGCACAGGACTGTCGCAGGCGGGGGAGTAGATGTCCAGGATGCCGCCGCGGACGGCGTACTGTCCCGGTCCTTCCACCATGGCGCAGTGGCTGTAACCGGCGTCGGTAAGGGTTTGGATCAGAGTATCCAGTTCGTATTGCTCACCGGATTGCAGAGTCAGCGCACTTTTTAGAAGGACATCCCGGGGGATGGTGCGCTGGCTGAGAGCGTCCCAGGTCATAATCTGCAGGCGGGTAGCACTGCGGGCAAGATCGTAAAGCTGCCGCAGCCGTTTTTGCTCCCATGCCCGGGAGACGACGGCGCTGTCGTAAAGGGTCAGCTCCCGGCTGCATAAAACGGGAACTTCCGCAGCTAAAAATGCTGCAAGATCCTGCTGCAGCCGTTTGGCGGCAGCATCGTCCTGGCAGATGACCGTGATAGGCTTGGAGGTTTGGGCGTAAAGACCGGCAATCAGATGGCTTCTGCATATTTGACTGACACCGGTAACGGCGGCGCAGGAACCGGCGCAGACGCTTTGGTGCAGCTGCTGAAATTCTTTCATAGTCTTCAAAACAGAAAGCAATTGGTCCATAATGATCCTCCTCTTGAAAAAATCGCTCCACGCAATTTCGCGGAAAGGGGGAAGACTACCCCCTTTCCGTGAAAAAGTGACAATATTTTATGGGTGAGAACCGTTAAAACGGTTAGCTGCCTCGTAGATGCCCCGCTCAATGATGCAAAGTGCGCCGTCGGCAGCATTTTTCAAGGAAACCTCCAGAGCCTTTTGCTCCGATGCAGTAAAACCGGAGAGTACCCAGTCGGCAAGGTCGGCATCCTTGTGGGGTTTTGCACCCACACCGATTTTGACCCGGGGGAAGTTCTGACTTCCCAATTCGGCAATGATGGATTTGATGCCGTTGTGTCCGCCGGCGCTGCCATCAGCGCGGATACGCAATCTGCCCGGTTCTAAGGAAATATCATCGAACAAGACGATGATCCGTTCCGGCGGAATGTTGTAGTAGGCAGACATTTGCAGCACGCTGCGGCCGGATAGGTTCATATAGGTCTGAGGTTTGAGCAGATAGAGCTTTTTGCCCTGAAAATTGGTCTGCCCGTAAAGCCCCTGGAATTTACCCTTATCGATTTTGCAGCCCAGCTCTTGCGCGATCCGGTCAATGGCCATAAAACCGCAGTTGTGCTTGGTGGCGGCATATTCTTTTCCGGGATTGCCAAGACCGACGATCAGCCAGCTTTCTTTTGATTTACCAAACATAGCTTAGAACAGGTCAGCGATGGAAGTGCCGCCGTGAATGTGAGAAATTGCCCGGGCAAACACAGAGGATATATCCAGCTGCTTGATCTTATCGCTGGGGGTATTGCGGTTAAGCGGAATGGTGTTGTGAATGACAAGCTCCGTGATCACGCTGTCCTCAATCCGATCAAAGGCAGCATCAGAAAGAACGCCGTGGGTGGCGCAGGCATAAACGGCCTTGGCTCCGCCGACTTCCACAAGGGCGTTGGCAGCGTTGCAAAGGGAACCGGCGGTATCTACCATATCATCGTAGAGGATGCAGGTCTTACCCTGCACATCACCGATCACGTTCATAACTTCGCATTCATTGGCCTTCTGACGGCGCTTATCCACAATGGCAAGGCTCATATGTACCTTGGAAGCAAAGGCACGAGCGCGGCCAACAGAACCAACGTCAGGAGATACGACAACGAAATCATCGTGGTTGAACTGACTTTCCGGGAATTTCTCGGAATAATACTTAACGAAAGTGGGATTGCCCAGCAGATGATCCACGGGAATGTCGAAAAAGCCCTGAATCTGTGCAGCGTGCAGATCCATGGTCAGAATCCGGTTGGCGCCGGCAGCGGTCAGCATATTGGCCACCAATTTTGCAGAAATAGGATCACGGCTCTTGGCTTTGCGATCCTGACGGGCATAGCCGAAATAGGGGATCACGGCAGTGATCCGGCCGGCAGAAGCGCGGCGGCAGGCATCGATCATAACCAAAAGCTCCATCAGATGATCGTTGACCGGCTTGCAGGTGGATTGGATCAGAAACACATCCGCGCCGCGGACGGTCTCTTCCAGGGTAATGGAAGCTTCGCCATCGGCAAAGGTCTTGATCGTGCCTTTGCCCATAAGCAGGCCCAGCTCTTTACAAACATTTTCTGCGAATTCGGGGTTGGAATTGCCGCTGAAGATTTTGATGTTTTCTCCGTATGCTATCATAGTTAAAAAACCTCACTTTATTCATAAAAATGATTTGCTTTCGAACATATTTTTACGTTTTGGATTATAACACAAAATGTCGGAATAATTCAACACAAATAAACAGAAAAAAATACCGAAAAAGAAAAGAATTTTCACGAAAGATTTATCCAAAACAGCAAACCCCCGCATTCGACGGAAAAAACAGACCAAAGAAAAGATTTTGCAAAAACTTTTTCTTGAGGAACACAGAAGCCTGTGGTATAATATAGTGACAATTTTTTTACAGGAGCTGCGTATGAACGATTCCATCAAAATTCAGGGCGCGAGAGAGAATAATCTGAAAAATGTGGATCTGACTATCCCCAGAGATAAGCTTGTGGTCTTTACGGGTCTTTCCGGTTCCGGTAAGTCCAGTCTTGCATTCGATACCATTTATGCAGAGGGGCAGCGCCGGTATGTGGAGAGCCTGAGCTCCTATGCTCGGCAGTTTTTGGGGCAGATGGATAAGCCGGATGTGGACGCCATTGAGGGACTGTCCCCAGCGATTTCCATCGACCAGAAAACCACCTCCAAGAACCCCCGTTCTACGGTGGGAACAGTTACGGAGATTTACGATTACCTGCGTCTTTTGTGGGCCAGAGTGGGCGTACCCCATTGTCCTAAGTGCGGAAAGATCATCAACCGTCAGACGGTGGATCAGATTGTTGACCGCATCGAGGCGCTGGGCGAGGGAACGAGATTTCTCGTCCTGTCGCCGGTGGTGCGAGGAAAAAAGGGCGAGCATGTGAAAGTCTTCGATGATAGCAGACGCTCCGGCTTCACCCGCGTGCGGGTAGATGGAATCTTGTACGATCTGAATGAGACCATCGCTCTGGAAAAAAACAAAAAGCATACCATCGAGCTGGTGGTTGACCGTTTAGTGATTCGCCAGAATCAGCGCCGGCGTTTGGCCGATTCCATTGAAACTGCCTGCGTCCATTCCGGGGGACTTGTTACCATCGAATTGCCGGATTCCGGCCAGGAGCTGAGTTTTTCTCAGAATTACGCCTGTGAGGACTGCGGTGTGAGCCTGCAGGAGCTGGAGCCGCGTATGTTCTCCTTTAATAATCCTGCCGGTGCTTGTCCCAGCTGCACCGGTTTGGGATTCCAGCTTGTACCGGATGTGGATCTGGTGATTCCCGATAAGAGCAAATCCATATTTGACGGAGCGATTCAGGTTTCCGGCTGGAACAGTGCCCGCACAGATTCCATTTTTCGGATGTATTTTGAGGCGCTGGCACAAAAATACCATTTTTCTCTGACAGACCCGGTGGAAAAGCTGTCTGCAGAGGCGCTGGATGTGATCCTTTACGGCACAAAAGGGGAGAAGCTTCGAATGTCTTACAACCGGGGCAACGGTATGGGCGTTCTGGAGCAGCCCTTTGAGGGCATAATGAATAACATCAGCCGCAGATTTCGGGAAACACCCTCCGATGCGGTGCGCAAAGAATTGGAAGAATGTATGGCGACCGCTCCCTGCACCGAATGTAATGGTGATCGTCTGTCTCCTATTGCCCGGGCGGTTACGGTGGGCGGCATCGGCATTATGGATTTTTGCCGTATGAGCATCCGCCAGGAGCTTGATTTTATGGAATCTTTGGAGCTGACCGGCAATATGGCTATCGTTGCCGAGCAGATCGTCCGTGAGATCAAATCAAGACTCCAGTTTTTAAAGAATGTGGGCTTGCAGTATTTGACCCTTTCCCGGGCGGCATCCACCTTGTCCGGCGGTGAAAGTCAGCGCATCCGTTTGGCAACGCAGATCGGTTCTTCGCTGATGGGCGTGCTGTATATTTTGGACGAACCCTCCATTGGCCTGCATCAGCGGGATAACGATAAATTGCTGCAAACCCTTTTTAAACTGCGGGACATCGGCAATACCCTGATCGTGGTGGAGCACGATGAGGATACGATGCGGGCAGCGGATTTCATCGTGGATGTAGGTCCCGGCGCAGGCAGCCACGGCGGTGAGATCGTGCAGGCCGGCAGCCTGGAAGATATTATTGCAAACCCCCGCTCCATAACCGGGCAGTACCTTTCCGGCTTCAAAAAAATACCCGTTCCCTCAGCTCGCAGAGCCGGAAACGGAAAAACCTTGAAGATTGTGGGGGCATCGGAAAATAATCTGAAAAATATTGATGTGCAGATTCCTCTGGGGACATTTGTCTGTGTCACCGGCGTATCCGGTTCGGGCAAGTCCAGCTTGGTGGGCGAGGTTTTGGATAAAACGCTTCTGGCTAAGCTCAACCGCGCCAGAACGCGCCCCGGCGCTTGCCGGGAAATTACGGGAATAGAGCATCTGGACAAGGTGATCGATATCGACCAAAGTCCCATCGGGCGCACACCTCGGTCAAATCCGGCCACCTATACCGGTCTGTTTAATGACATCCGGGATCTGTTTGCAGCTACTGCCGACGCCAAAATGCGTGGCTACGGGCCAGGCCGATTCTCCTTCAATGTAAAGGGCGGACGGTGCGAGGCCTGCAGCGGCGACGGTCTGGTGAAGATCGAGATGCATTTTCTGGCGGATGTATATGTGCCTTGCGAGGTGTGCCGCGGTCAGCGGTATAACCGTGAAACGCTGGAGGTTCAGTATAAAGGGAAAAACATTGCCCAAGTACTGGATATGACGGCGGAAGAGGCGGTGGAGTTTTTTGAAAATCTTCCCAAGATTCGCAGAAAAGCCCAAACTTTGGTGGAGGTTGGTCTTGGCTATGTAAAATTGGGACAGTCCAGTACCACCTTGTCCGGCGGCGAAGCCCAGCGGGTGAAGCTGGCTACAGAATTGTCCAAAACCTCCACAGGCCGCACCATTTATGTCTTGGATGAGCCTACTACCGGCTTGCATGCAGCGGATGTGCATAAGCTGATTGAAGTTTTGCAGCAGCTGGTGGATGCCGGAAATACAGTTTTGGTGATTGAGCACAACCTGGATGTGATCAAAACTGCCGACTATATCCTGGATCTCGGCCCCGACGGCGGTGACGAGGGCGGCTATTTGGTAGCCTGCGGCACGCCGGAACAGGTGGCTCAGGAGGAAAGAAGCTATACCGGCCAGTATTTAAAGCGGTATCTTCCGTAAAAAGAAAACCGGGTGCGAAAGCACCCGGTCACATATCCAGATAAGATTGAGAAGACAGTACATCGGACAATTCGATCAGAGCTTGATCGAAACCGCAGTAGATATCCGGGATCAAAACCGGAGAGCGGAAATCGCCGGCGGTATTTTGCCGTACTACTAAAGTCATAGTGATCCGCAGCTTGCTCTGCGGCAGCTTTTCCACAAGCACCGTGCCACCGTGAGCGGAGGCGGCAGCGTGGATCAGCGTCATACCAAGGCCAAGTCCCAGCCGGGGATCTTCCAAACCCGGCTGCCGGGTATAGCGGCTGAAGATGTTTGCATCTGTAAAGGCAGCATTTTCGCATTTACCGGTAACACTTACCAGTACCTGCTTGCCGGTGTGCCGTACGGAAGCCTCTATATACCCGCCTGCAGAGGAGAACTTTGCGGCGTTGGACAGCAGGTTGTATATAGCTCTGCGAAGAAGCTCCGGGGCAGCCGTGCTATAGATTTGATGATCGGGCAGCGAGTAAGACAGGCTGATGCCGTTTTGCGCCAGGAGGGTGCGAGCTTTTTCTAAGGCTTCCTCCAATTCAGCGCACAGGTCGCAGCATGTAAGTCTGGGCTGGGATGTGCAAAGCTGGGAGGCATCGGCCATATTGCCTAAAATTCTGCGTAGCCGGAACAGATTCTGGCGCAGTTTTGCGTTCTGCTCCGCAGGAATATCCGAAAGGCTGTCAATGAGCAAAGATAATTCGGAAACAGGCATATTCAGCTGCAGCGAGGCCAGGGCGAGGGTTTGCAGCTCTGCTTGCGCGGAATCTTCCTGAATCACAAAAAGCTGCCCTTCCTGTAAGGCAGAAACCTGGCAGGGATATTGCGTGCCTGCAAGACAAAGGGTCAGATAAAGACTGCCGCTATGAAAAGAGTCATATTCTGCTTTACCTGTGGTGATCAGATCCGCTACAGCCATCCCGATCTGGGCAAAATGCTGGGCAGCGGCGGTGTTGATCTGGGTAATGATCCCATCTTCGGCGATAAAAGCCGGCTGAGGGAGCGAGGAAAGGATTGCTTCTGTTTGTTTGGGCATTTCCATCGACTTGCCTCCTTTCTGCTTAGGTTGTCCTGTTTGACGGAGAAATTTCAAAAGAATTCTCATCATTTTACGACGAATTTCGACAATGCTATTGTACCGCATTTTTTGCAAATAGCAAGTACAAATATAAGGCCAAACTACATATTTGGCCGTAAGAAGGTGTTATTTTGGACAAACATACTGACCACCGGAAGCGGATGAAAGACAGATTTCGCAATGAAGGCCTGGATCATTTTGAAGAGCGGTATGTGCTGGAGCTTTTGCTGTTTTATTGCATTCCGAGAAAAGATACCAAGGAATTGGCGGTTCGTCTTTTGGAGCATTTTGGTTCTATCGTTCAGGTATTGGATGCAACGGCAGAGGAATTGGAACGGGTTCCCGGTGTGGGGGAGGGCGTATCCACATTTCTGACCTTGCGCAGGGAGGTAGATCGTTACTACCGGATCAAGCGGGATGAGGCAGTTGCAGACGGGCCGTTATATACGGCCTCCGATTTTGAAAAATACCTGCGCTCCCGGTTTGCCCATCAGCGCAACGAGGTGGTATATGCCCTGTGCCTGGATGCAAAATGTAAGCCATTAGGCTGCGTTTTCCTGGGCGAGGGAAGCGTAAACTCCGCCAATGTTCCTGTGCGAAGAGTGGTGGAGGCATGTTTGAATGCCAATGCCACATCGGTTATCCTGGCCCATAATCACCCGGGTGGCGTGTCCATACCATCGCCGGAGGATGTGCAGACCACCGTGCGCCTGGCGCAGGCTTTGCGCAGCGTGGATGTCCATTTGTCGGATCATCTGGTGTTTGCCGACGAAGATTGCGTTTCTATGGCAATTTCCGGTTATTATAAGCCGATGATCTGATATGGTGAAGCTCCTTGGAAGGGAAATCGTAGTTATGAAAAATATAAAAGAAAAATTAAAATGTGAACAGCTGGAGTTTAAACTGCTGATGCGCTCCATTCCCGCAGCGGTGGTGACGCTGTTTGTGGTCAGCGTGATCTGCATGAATCTGCTGGCAAACAAGACGCTTTTGCAGCTTCCCTGGATCGCCATCGACGGAGGTATTCTGATTTCCTGGCTGTCATTTATGTGTATGGATATCATCACCAAGCACTTTGGCCCAAAAGCGTCCAACAGCATAACAGCTTTGGCGGCATCCATTAACCTGCTGACCTGCCTGATCTTTTTTGTGGCCAGTGCCATTCCCTCCAATGCCGGCGATTACAACGCATTCGACGGAATCTTCGGTGGGACCTGGTTTATTTTGCTGGGCAGCACAGTGGCATTTTTGGCCTCCGGCGTGATCAATAACATTCTCAACTGGATGATCGGCAAATGCTTCAGCAAGAATCCCAATGGCAAACTGGCATTCATCACAAGATGCTATATCTCCACAACTATCGGACAGTTTTTGGACAATTTTATCTTCTCTGTGATCGTTTTTGTATTTTTTGCCCCCATTTATTGGAATGGCTTCCATTGGACGGTACTGCAGTGCGTTATGTGCGCCGTGACCGGTGCGTTGGTAGAATTGGTGCTGGAGATCCTGTTCTCACCGTTAGGTTACCGGATTACACAAAAATGGCATAAAGAGAATGTGGGCAAGGCATATCTGGAGCATATGGGAAAGGGGAAAACAAAATGAAAGTTTTGATTACCGGAACGAGCCGCGGCATCGGCAAAGCCATCGCGGAGCTGTTTTTGCAGCAAGGGCATACGGTCATCGGAATCGACCGACAGCAGCCGACTGTGGTGAGCCCTGCTTATACCCACTATGTCTGCGATGTGCGGGATCAAAAGAATCTGCCCGAGATCCGGGATGTTGCCATCCTCATTAATAACGCCGGCACGCAGAATGAAGACGATATCGATATCAATTTGAAAGCCTTGATCCATATTACGGAAAAATACGCCTTTCAGCCCCAGATCAAGTCGGTTCTGAATATCGGCTCTGCCAGCGGACATACCGGCGCGGAATTTCCGGAGTACTGTGCGAGCAAGGGCGGCGTAATGGCCTATACGAAAAATGCCGCGTTGCGGCTGGCGCAGTACGGCGCAACCTGCAATAGCTTAGACCCCGGCGGCGTGCTGACGCCTTTGAATGCGTGCGTGATGGAAAATCCCGTCCTGTGGGAGCAGATTATGGCAGAAACGCCCTTGAAGAAGTGGGCAATCGCAGAGGAAATTGCCCAGTGGGCATATTTTCTAACTGTAACCAATACTTTCTGCACAGGACAAAACATCGTTGTCGATGGCGGCGAATCCATCAATTACCACTTTGTTTGGAAAGAATAAGATATGCAAAATTCCCCCATTTACCCAACGGGCAAATGGGGGATTCCTTATTGCGCAGGATCCATCACCGTTCCAATGAAAAACGGGATGTTGTTTTCACAATCTACCAGCATATACACAAAAGGTCTGTCCAGGTGAACTTCCTTCGGCTTTTTGAAGTTTGGGGAGGCTGCTTCACCATATACTACAACAACCGTTGCGGCACCCGCTTTGGTACCCTGTTCAGCAACGGAAATGTAGGTTTTATGCAGCACCTGGCTGATATAAATGTTTCCTTTTGCGGAGGTTCCAAGACCTGCAAATTCTGCGTTTTCAAGGTCAAAAGCCTTGGGCATCCCCATTGTTTTGAGAATCTGCGCCATCGGCACCTCGTATTCGGTTTCAAATTTCGGGATAGAGGTGTAAACTGTTTCGTCCTTGGGATTTGCCAGGAGCTTATGCAAGGATTCACCGTCTAAGGATGCGATGTATTCCGATACCGTTACGCCCTCGTTGGGCAGCATGGCAACAAAAGCGTATTTTCCCCCTTTGTAGTATTTCATAAAGCCGGTGGCCTTTTTATCTTCAAGGTAAGCATGCTCGGAATTGTACATAAATTCCACATCCTGCTTTTCCCCATCTTCGGTGGTAAACTGTCCCGGCTTGACTGCATGCTCGTTGTATTCGCTCTCCCACTTGGCATCAAAGGCAAGAGCGTTGATCAGATACATTACAGCATCCGGGGAGATCTGGTCGATGATTTGGGGGATCATTTCGTCAGTTTTTTCATTGACCCAGTTATTGATATCCCGGCATGTCACATCGTCAAAGGGAACTTTGTAAATATCTGCCTGATATTGCTCTTCTACCAGCGCCAAAAAGTCTGCATTGACGGTGAAATCCTTATGGTCTTGAAACCAAATAGAGTTGGCAAGGCTCAGCTTGTAGTCTTCACTTTGCGGAAGATTCTCCATATAGCTGTGCAGATACGGATTCAGATCCTCTACCGGCATACCCAGAACAGCTTCCATCTGTTCCAGTGTTTCATTCTGTGCGCCGTTTGCGGTCATAGCCAATGCGCAAAGCACCGAAAGGGGAGAAATCAGCGTATTTTTTCCGTTTTCTTCACAATTTTGGAACAATCGGATGGCAAAATCCGTAACTGCCGCATCCCGAGAACTGTAATCACCGGAAGGATTCCCGCCGTCGGGCAAACTGTCTTCTGCACCGCAGCCGGTCAAATTGATTGCCATGGCGCAGACAAGAAGCAGGCAGATTGCCAAAACTATAGATTTTTTTACCATTGTAGGTTCCTCCTTAACTTCATTTCACTTATTATACGACATGACTATGGAAAATTCCTTATGAATTAAAAAATAATTTTCATACTCTTTTTATTTTGGGAAAGATATGGTATAATTTTACCAACACAAGTTGGAAGGAGGTTTTGCTGTGGATCAATTTGAATTGGTGTCGCCCTATCAGGCCACGGGCGATCAGCCGGAGGCAATCAAAAAGCTTACCGAGGGTGTAAAAAACGGCTTGACGGAGCAGGTGCTTTTGGGTGTGACCGGTTCGGGCAAAACCTTTACTATGGCAAATATCATTGCCAATGTGAATAAACCAACGCTGGTTTTGGCCCACAATAAGACCCTTGCTGCCCAGCTTTGCTCAGAATTCCGGGAGTTTTTCCCTAATAACGCGGTAGAATATTTTATTTCCTATTACGACTACTATCAGCCGGAGGCATATATCGCCCATACGGATACCTATATCGAAAAGGATTCGGCAGTCAACGAAGAGATCGACCGCCTGCGCCACTCAGCTACGGCAGCTTTGTTTGAACGGCGGGATGTGATCGTTGTGTCCTCGGTTAGTTGCCTGTACGGTTTGGGCGACCCCATTGATTACCGCAGTATGGTCATTTCCCTGCGGGTAGGGCAGCAGCGTCCAATGGATGATATTCTGCGCAAGCTGACGGAGATCCGCTACGAGCGCAACGATATGGATTTTTCCCGTAATAAATTCCGTGTCCGAGGCGATACGCTGGAAGTCTATCCGGCTTATTGGACAGGCAAAGCCATCCGGGTGGAATTTTTCGGCGATGAAGTTGACCGAATTTCGGAGATCAATGCGGTGTCCGGTATGGTGGAGCGGTATATCGACCATATTGCCATCTATCCTGCCAGCCACTATGTAGCATCCCGGGAAAAGCTGGAGCGGGCCATGGCAGAGATCCGCAAAGAGTGCGATCAGCAGGTAGAGCTGTTCCGTTCCCAGGATAAATTGCTGGAGGCCCAGCGCATTGCCCAAAGAACCAATTACGACTTGGAAATGCTGACGGAGATCGGTTTTTGTACCGGTATCGAGAACTATTCCCGGGTCATCCAGGGCAGACAGCCGGGCACACCGCCCACCACGCTTTTGGATTATTTCCCCGATGATTTTCTGCTGTTTGTGGATGAAAGCCATGTGACATTGCCCCAGTGCCGGGCAATGTACGCCGGCGACCGCAGCCGTAAGGATGCATTGGTCAATTACGGCTTCCGCCTGCCCTCGGCCTACGATAACCGCCCGCTGAATTTTGAGGAATTTACAGCTAAACTGAACCAGTCTATTTATGTTTCCGCAACGCCTGCGGAATATGAGCTGACCCGCTCTGCTCAAACGGTGGAGCAGGTGATCCGTCCCACGGGACTTTTAGACCCCATAGTGGAGGTTCGCCCCATTGAAGGGCAGATCGATGACCTCATTGGGGAGATCAAAGCCCGCAGCGCCCGCAATGAACGGGTGCTGGTAACTACGCTGACCAAGAAGATGGCAGAGGACTTAACGGTCTATCTGCAAAAGGCGGATATCCGGGTGCGGTATATGCACTCCGACATCGGTGCTATGGAGCGAATGGAGATCATCCGGGATCTGCGAATGGCAAAATTCGATGTCTTGGTGGGCATCAACCTGCTTCGGGAAGGTTTGGACTTGCCGGAAGTCAGCTTGGTAGCTATCTTGGATGCGGATAAGGAGGGTTTTCTCCGTTCCGAAACCAGTTTGATCCAGACAATCGGCCGTGCGGCCCGAAATGCCGACGGTATGGTTATTATGTATGCCGATGTGATCACCCGGTCCATGAAAGCCGCCATTGACGAAACCCAGCGCCGGCGGCAGATCCAGGATGATTATAATAAGGCCCACGGCATTGTGCCGAAAACGGTCATCAAATCCATCCGGGATCTGATCGAGATATCTTCTGCCACCGCGGAGCGCAAGGGCAGGAGCGGCATCAAGATGACCAAGGCAGAAAAGGAAAAAGAGATTGCCCGCCTGGAAAAGCAGATGAAGGAAGCGGCCAGAATGATGGAGTACGAATACGCCGCCATCCTCCGGGATCAGATCATCGAACTGCGTGGCAATGGATAAAAAGCGTGTGTTTAAAATGCGCAAATCCATCAAATAGAATTCGTAGGGGCGGCAATCTGCCGCCCTTCTTTGCGAAAAAGCAGCACAGGAGTGCCTTTGCATAGTTCGTATTTGTACAAACAGAAAGGTAAAAAATATAGGCAGGACAGCTATGTCTAATGAAAAGAACACGGCATTTCTCGCTTTATGTCGTGTTCAAATATTTAGATTGATGTGATAATGACAGCGAAAGGAGGGTATCTGTATGGATCAGATCAAGACTGGAATGTTTCTGAAAGAGCTTCGAAAAGAAAAGGGACTGACGCAGGAACAGTTGGCGGAGATGCTGAATGTATCCAATAGGACGGTGTCCCGTTGGGAGACTGGAAGCAATATGCCCGATATCAACATACTGGTTGAGATAGCTGAATTTTATGATGTAAGCATACCCGAAATCATTTACGGAGAAAGGAAAAGCGAGAATATGGACAAGGAAACGAGAGAAACTGCGGTTGCAATGGCAGAGTATGGTCAAAACACGGCGAAGATTGCAAAACAAAAAGTAATTGGCATTCTGATGTCGGCATTCGGAATATTTATTATCGTGTCCGCACTGTCAATATTTCCCAGTGACAGCAGTTGGGGAAGTATTTATGCGGTTTTTGGAAGCGTTTTTTTGCTTGCCGGTATCTATTTTCTTATCAGGCAAGTGGTAGCCCAATGGGGGGGTCGCATATTGATATTCCTCGGTTGCATTGGCTTATTATTTGGGACTTTTGCACTATCTGATTTCATTGCGGTTACGCAGTTCGATCAGGTGCCAAGATTCCGTTATGAGACAATTTATGATTCAAGGAATTCGGATGAGATTGTGTATAAAACGATCTTTTTTACGGCCGTTCAGAAAAATCCCGGAACAGAAGACGAACAAGTCTTTATTATAAAAAGGGATGCCCTGGGGTCATAACGCCAATCAATTTACACAAGGTAGCTTTTGCCCTATCTAAGAAATGCCTGCACAGCTTTGTGCGGGCATTTTTCGTTAAGGTTATTCCGTTTTTGTGGGCTGCTATTTGCATAAACCGCTTTAAAAATGGAAATATTTTCTGTAAAGGGGGGTATTTCTATGGTAAAAGGAATCAGTAAACAGGTGATCGTTGTTCAGTCCCAGGACAAGAAAATGTTTGAACAGGCGATTTTTATTCTCTCGGATGAAGCGGTGCGGGGGAAGGGTGTCACCGATGATATGCTGCTGAAGGAAGCCAAGAGGCTGATTGTCCAGCGAGGAAATCCGAATAAGAGAAAAAGCCTGTTTTACCCCATAGCAATTTGGTCGGCGGGTGCGCTCACTACGGGTTTTCTGTGGTTGATTTTGTCAATTCTTTGACTTGCAGTTTGAAAATATCCGTGATATAATTCCTCCGATTGGAGGTGACCGGGATGAAGCTGGGTTCTATGGAAATAGAAAAGCCGTTGTTCCTTGGGCCTATGGCCGGGGTTACGGACTGGGCTTTTCGGACTGTTTGTGCAGAGCTTGGTGCCAATATGACCGTGACGGAAATGGTATCCTCCCGGGCGCTGGTTTATAAAGATAAAAAAAGCGCTGCGCTGCTGAAGAAAAATCCCGGTAGTGTCTGCGGCGCTCAGATCTTTGGCAACGATCCGGAAATCATGGCGCAGGCGGCGCAGTTGGCGCTGGAAATATCCGGCTGCGACTTTATTGACATCAATATGGGCTGCCCAATGCCGAAAATTGCCAATTCCGGTGACGGCTGCGGTCTTATGCGCACCCCAGAGCTGGCGGGGGACATCGTAAAAGCCGTCGCGTCTGCGGTGGATGTTCCGGTTACGGTAAAATGCCGTTTGGGTTGGGATAAGGGCAGCATCAATGTGCTGGACTTTGCCCGCCGTATGGAAGATAACGGAGCCAAAATGCTCACAGTCCACGGCAGAACCAGAAGTATGCTCTATTCCGGCACAGCCGATTGGGATATGATCGCTAAAGTAAAGGCACAAAGCACCATCCCCGTGATCGCCAACGGTGATGTTACAGGCGGGGAATCTGCGTTGCGCTGCTTGAAATGGACTGGAGCAGACGGCCTGATGATCGGAAGAGCCAGCTTTGGCGACCCATGGGTTTTTGCGGAAGTTTCTGCGGCAATGGCCGGGGAAACCTACTGCGGAAGACCTGCTCTTTCTGAAAGAGTAGATGTGGCAGTGCGCCAGTTCCGGCTTGCCTATGAAGATAAGGGTGAGCATATTGCCTGCCTGGAGGCCCGCAAGCATTTTGCCTGGTATTTGCGTGGCGTTGCCTATAGCAACTACTATAAAGAACAGATTTCCGGAATCAAAACTATGGAGGATGTGGAACGAATCGCCCATGGAATCCGCCGGGATTTAAAATAAAGAATTTACAGATATTTAGCCAACAGGAGGCGTCCTAATATGGCAAAAAGAACAGATATTAAAAAAATTCTCATTATTGGCTCCGGCCCCATCGTGATCGGACAGGCAGCGGAATTTGACTATGCCGGCACCCAGGCATGCCTTGCTCTGAAAGAGGAAGGCTATAAGGTGGTGCTTTGCAATTCCAACCCTGCTACCATTATGACCGATACTACCATAGCTGACAAGGTTTATATGGAGCCGCTGACGGCGGAATTTGTGGCGAAGATTCTGCGCTACGAGCGTCCCGATGCTATTTTACCCGGTATCGGCGGTCAAACCGGTCTGAATCTGGCCATTGAACTGGAGAAAAAAGGCGTATTGCGGGAATGCCATGTGGAACTTTTGGGCACCAGCAGCGATTCAATCGAGCGGGCAGAGGACCGGGAACTGTTCAAAAAGCTCTGTCAGTCCATTGGTGAGCCAACCATTCCTTCGGAGATTACATATTCTATTGCCGATGCCAAGGCTGCGGCTCAGCGGATCGGCTACCCGGTGGTGCTGCGTCCTGCCTTTACTTTAGGCGGTACTGGCGGCGGCTTTGTCAACAACGAGCAGGAGCTGATGGAGATCGGCACCAATGCCTTTAAACTCTCTCCGGTCAGTCAGGTGCTGGTGGAAAAGAGCGTCAAGGGCTACAAGGAAATTGAATTTGAGGTTATGCGGGATTCCAGTGACCACGCCATCACCATTTGCGGTATGGAAAATATTGACCCCGTGGGTGTGCATACCGGTGATTCTGTGGTGGTTGCCCCTATTATGACCCTAACCGCCGAGGAAGAGAAAAAGCTAAATGAAAGCGCCATCAAGATCATTCGGGAGCTGAAGATCGAGGGCGGCTGCAATGTCCAGTTTGCTCTGGATCCCAAGACCGGCAATTATTATCTGATCGAGGTTAATCCCCGGGTGTCCCGTTCTTCCGCGCTGGCATCTAAGGCCAGCGGCTATCCCATTGCCCGGGTGTCTGCCAAAATTGCTGTGGGTATGACGCTGGAAGAAATCGCCGTAGCCAATACCACCGCCGCCACAGAACCGCGACTGGAGTATATGATCGCCAAATTGCCCCGGTTCCCCTTTGATAAATTCACCTCTGCGGTGAACGACCTGGGAACCCAGATGAAGGCAACTGGCGAGGTTATGGGCATTGGCTCCACCATCGAAGAGTGTTTGCTTAAGGGCATCCGGTCGTTGGAAGTGGGCGTTAACCATATTTATGCCTCCAAGTTTGACCATATGGGCAAAGAAGAGCTGATGGAGTACATCAGCCACTTCCGGGATGACAACATCTATGCCATCGCAGAGCTGTTCTCCCATAATGCAACGGTAGAGGAAATTCACGCCGTTACCCAGATCACCCCCTTCTTCCTGGAGGCGATCAAACGCATTGTGGATATGGAAACCACGCTGAAAAACAATGTCCGGGATCTGGATACGCTGTGGGTAGCGAAGAAGATGGGCTTCAGCGATAAATATATCGCCCGTATGTGGGGCTGCGAGGAATTGGAAGTTTACGATTTCCGTAAGGAAAACGGCGTGTTCCCCGCGTTCCGTATGGTCGATACCTGCCATACCGGCGCATACATTCCTTATTTCTATTCGTCCTATACCGGCCAAAACCAGTCCGTCGTTACGGATAAAAAGAAGATCATTGTCCTTGGCGCCGGTCCCATCCGTATCGGACAGGGTGTTGAATTCGACTACTCCACCGTCCATGCGGTTATGACCATCCAAAAGGCCGGTTATGAAGCCATTATTATCAACAATAACCCGGAAACCGTCTCCACCGATTATACCACCGCCGATAAGCTGTATTTCGAGCCATTGACACCGGAAGATGTTATGAACATCGTGGAGTTTGAAAAACCGGAGGGCGTGATCGCATCCCTGGGTGGCCAGACTGCCATCAATTTGGCTCAGCCTTTGGCAAACCGTGGCGTACGAATCATCGGTACAGATTGCCAGGCAATCGAAAAAGCAGAAAACCGGGATAGTTTCGAAAAAATCCTCCGGGAGTTGGATATTCCCCAGCCGGTCGGCAAAGCCGTCTCCAAGATAGACGACGGTATCGAAGCGGCCAACAGCATTGGATATCCCGTGCTGGTGCGCCCCAGCTTTGTTTTGGGCGGCAGAGCTATGCAGATCGTATCCGATGAAAATGAGCTGCGCCGGTATTTGAAATCCGCCGTGGAAATTGACGAGGATAAGCCTGTTTTGGTGGATAAGTACATTGAGGGCAAGGAAGTGGAAGTTGATGCCATTTGCGACGGCATCAATGTATTCGTGCCGGGAATTATGGAACTGGTGGAACGCACCGGTGTCCATAGCGGCGACTCTATCAGCGTTTACCCCACTTTCAGTATCTCCAACAAGGTCAAAGGCATTATCCTGCAGTATGCCAAGAAACTGGGCTTGGGAATCGGTATTATCGGCCTGTATAACATCCAGTTCATTGTGGATAAGGACGAGAATGTATATATCATCGAGGTCAATCCCCGTTCTTCCCGTACCGTTCCGTTCCTAAGCAAAGCTACAGGCTATAGCCTTGCGGATATTGCTACCGAGGTGATCCTGGGCAAGAGTTTGAAGGAGCAGGGTATCTTTGATATTTACCCTGAGGAGAAAAAACGCTGGTATGTAAAAGTTCCCGTGTTCTCCTTCAATAAGCTGCGGGGACTGGATGCCTACCTGTCGCCGGAAATGAAATCCACCGGCGAAGCCATTGGCTACGATGCCACCCTCACCAGAGCGCTGTATAAAGCACTTTTGGCATCGGGTATGCATCTGCCGAATTACGGCACAGTTTTCGTCACCGTTGCAGACCGTGATAAAGAAGAGGCACTGCCCTTGATCCAGCGTTTCTACAACCTTGGTTTTAATATCCAGGCAACCCCCGGCACAGCCGCGTTCCTGAAAAACCATGGCGTGCGGACACATATGCTGCAGAAAATCGGCAGCGGCAGCGAGGAGATTCCCGAAGCCATCCGCCAGGGACATATCGCCTACATCATCAATACCCGGGACCCGGGTACAGCCGGAACCCACGATGCCGGCCAGCAGCTGCGGAATATTGCAACAGAAAACAATATTACCATCTTCACAGCTCTGGATACCGTTCGGGTGCTGCTGGATGTTTTGGAGGAAACCACGCTGACTATCTCCACAATCGATGCTTAATTGCTCCACAAAAAGGCCGCAGACGCGGCCTTTTTTTGTATTGATTTCGGTGGCCCAATGGTGTACAATTTCTATAATCTGCAAAAAGAGGTAAGAAACATGAGAATTGTTGTAAAGGTTGGCACATCCACATTGGCCCATTCCGGCGGTCGGCTGAATATTCGCCGGGTGGAGAATCTGTGCAAGGTGCTCAGCGATTTGAAAAACGCAGGACATGAGATCTTGCTGGTTTCCTCAGGCGCAATCGGTATGGGCGTTGGCAAGCTTGGCCTGCCCGGCCGTCCGGAGGATATGCCCGGCAAGCAGGCTGCGGCAGCAGTGGGCCAGTGCGAGCTGATGTACACCTACGATAAGCTGTTTGCCCAGTATAGCCACAATGTGGCGCAGATTCTATTAACTGCGGATGATATTCAGGACAGCCGCCGCAGCAGCCATGTCCACGATACGCTGGAAAGACTGCTTGCGTGGAATGCGTTGCCGATCATTAACGAGAACGATGCAGTTGCTACCGATGAGATCGGTATTCAGACTACTATTGGCGAAAACGACACCCTCTCAGCGGTGGTTGCTCGATTGGTCAAGGCAGATCTGCTGATCCTGCTTTCTGACATTGACGGCCTTTATACTGCCGACCCCCACAAAGATCCCAACGCGGTGCTGATTCCCGTGGTGGAACGGATCACCCCGGAGATTCTCTGCCTTGCCGGCGGCGCCGGCTCGTCTATGGGTTCCGGAGGTATGGCGACCAAGCTCAAGGCAGCCACGATCGCAACTGAGGCAGGCATTGATATGGTGATCGCCAACGGCGAGGCCCCGGAGATTCTTTATGATCTGTTTGACGGAAAAAGTGTAGGCACAAGGTTTACAGGAAGGGGATGCTGCGTATGACAACGATGGATATTCTTCGCAGTGCAAAAACAGCTGCGCCTTCTCTTGCTGCTGCGGATACGCAGACCAAGAATAATGCATTGCTGGCAATGGCAGATGCCCTTGTGGATGCCACCGCGGAAATATTGAAAGCCAATGAGCAGGATATGGAAGCAGCCAAAGGTCGTATCTCCGAGGTTATGCTGGATCGCCTGTGCTTGACCCAAAGCCGGATTGCCGGAATGGCTGACGGCATTCGGCAGGTAGCTGCGCTGGCTGATCCTGTGGGTGCGGTTCAAAACCGTGTGGAACGGCCCAACGGTATGGTCATCGAAAAAGTGCTGGTGCCTATGGGCGTGGTGGCAATCATTTATGAGAGCCGCCCCAATGTGACTTCCGATGCGGCAGCCTTGGCGCTGAAATCCGGTAATGCCTGCGTTTTGCGGGGCGGAAAAGAAGCGTTCTGCAGTGCCAATGCTATCGTAAATGCGATGCAAAAAGGACTTGTCAAGGCTGGCCTTCCTAAGGAACTTGTCCAGCTTGTGCAGGATACCACCCGGCAAAGCGCTCAGGAGCTGATGACGGCGGTAGGATATGTGGATCTTCTGATTCCCCGGGGCGGTGCGGGACTGATCCGCGCTTGTACGGAAAATGCCAAAGTGCCTTGTATTCAGACAGGAACAGGCATTTGTCACATTTATGTAGATAAGACTGCCGACCAGGAAATGGCGCTGAATATTTTGGAAAATGCCAAAACAAGCCGCCCCTCCGTGTGTAACGCGGCAGAAGTGTGCCTTGTCCACCGGGAGATTGCCGCAGAGTTTCTTCCAAAGCTGAAAAACCGACTGGTGACCCAGCGACAGATCCATCCTGTGGAGCTTCGTCTGGATTCGATAGCGGCCCAGATCATCCCCGGCACACCGGCGGGAGAAAATGATTTTGATACGGAATTTTTGGATTACATTTTGGCAGTTGCTGTGGTGGAGGATGTGCAGCAGGCAACCGCCCATATCGCCAAGCATTCCACCGGCCACAGCGAAGCAATTTTGACGGCGGATATGGCAGCGGCAGACTATTTTACCAAAACGGTGGATAGCGCAGCGGTCTATGTCAACTGTTCTACTCGGTTTACGGACGGCGGCGAATTTGGTTTGGGCTGCGAGATGGGAATTTCCACCCAAAAGCTGCACGCCAGAGGCCCGATGGGACTGGAAGAGTTGTGCTGTTATAAATATGTGATCCGGGGAAACGGACAGGTGAGGTAAAAAATGGAAATGACAGTTGGATTTATCGGTACCGGCAATATGGGCGGCGCGCTGGCAAAGGCAGCTGCAAAAGCCGTACCGGCGGAAAATATTTATCTGTACGATGCGTTTGCGGAAAAGTCTGAGGCGTTGGCACAGACTTTGCGCTGTAACGCAGGCACCATGACGGAAGCGGCACGATGCAGCTATGTCTTTTTGGGCGTAAAACCGCAGATGATGGAAAGTATGTTTTCCCAGCTTGCTCCGGTGCTGGCGCAGCAGGAAAACACGGTGCTGGTATCGATGGCAGCAGGCGTATCCATTGCCCGGATTCAGCAGTTGGCAGGACAGAATTACCCGGTTATTAGAATTATGCCCAATATGCCCGTATCTGTAGGCGAGGGTATGATCTTATACGATGTATCGTCCAATGTGACCGATAAGCAGTTGGCTGGCTTTTTGAAATGTATGGCCCACGCCGGAAAGCTGGATAGACTTCCGGAAAAGCTGATTGATGCAGGAACCTCGGTCTCCGGATGCGGGCCGGCGTTTGCTTTTTTGTTTATTGAGGCACTGACCCAGGGCGGTATGGAATGCGGACTTTCGGAAGAACAGGCAATGCTCTATGCCAAGCAGATGCTGGTAGGTTCTGCCAAGCTGGCAATGGAATCGGAGAACCACCCGGCACAGCTGCGGCAGGCGGTCTGCTCTCCCGGCGGTTCGACCATCGAGGGAATTTACGCTTTGCAAAACGGAAAATTCCCCGAAACTGTAATAGAGGCTGTCAAAGCGTCCTATCAGCGAAATCAAGAGTTAGGCAAATAAAATCCGTTAATATATTCTATCGATAGAATCCGTAGGGGCGACGTCGCCCGCAGGCGAACACAGTTCGCCCCTACATCCTCAGAACATAGATAAATGCATAATTTAAGGGCGTGCTGCATTTTTTGCAACACGCCCTTGTTATTTTGATTAAACTTCTTTGCTCTTGGTTGCAATCTGTGTCAGACACAGGCTGAGGAAATCTGCCGGTGTCATGGCGCCCAGATCGTCGCCCTTCCGGGTACGGACGGAAACCGTACCGTTTTCCATATCCCGGTCGCCTACGACCAGCATATAGGGAACTTTCTGCAACTGAGCTTCCCGAATCTTGTAACCCAGCTTCTCGCTGCGGCAGTCGCTTTCGGCCTTGATGCCGGCAGCCTGGAGCTGTGCCACCAGGTCGTTGGCATAGCCGTGGGTGCGGTCAGTGATGGGCAGAACCCGAACCTGCTCGGGCATCATCCACAGAGGCAGCGCACCGGCAAAACGCTCAATGAGGTAAGCCAAAGTCCGCTCGTAGCAACCCAGAGAGGTGCGGTGGATGATATAGGGGGTCTTCTTCTGACCGTCGGCATCCACATATTCCATACCGAATTTCTGCGCAAGCAGCATATCGATCTGAATGGTCACGATGGTGTCTTCCTTGCCGAAAACATTCTTGTACTGAATATCCAGCTTCGGGCCATAGAAAGCGGCCTCGCCAATACCAACTTCATATTCCACACCCAGCCGATCCAGAATATCCTTCATAACGGCCTGGGCTTCATTCCACTGCTCAGCAGTGCCCTCGTATTTCGTGCCTGCCTTGGCAGGATCCCACTGGGAGAAGCGGAAGGAGCAGTTTTCCAGCATACCCACAGTTTCCAGGCAGTACTTAGCCAGCTCCAGACAACCCTTGAATTCTTCTTCCAGCTGATCGGGACGCAGAACCAGGTGACCCTCAGAAATGGTGAACTGACGCACACGGATCAGACCGTGCATCTCGCCGGAGTCCTCATTGCGGAAGAGGGTAGAGGTCTCGCCCAAACGCATAGGCAGATCCCGGTAAGAACGGGCGCGGTTCAGATAAACCTGATACTGGAAGGGGCAGGTCATGGGACGCAGGGCGAAGCATTCCTTTTCTTCGTCGTAGGGATCGCCCAGAATGAACATACCGTCCAGATAATGATCCCAGTGGCCGGAGATCTTAT
>JAFODZ010000033.1 GCA_017380435.1 Oscillospiraceae bacterium | reverse complement strand
GAAGGGGAAAGTCAAGCGTTTTTTTCAAAAAAATCAAAAAAACTTTTTTTAACCGATTTTTTCCAAAAGAGCGGTGCAGCCGTCCATTACATCACGCCAGGTGGCCGAAAAGTCACCGGTATACCAAGGATCGGCCACATCGCCGGGATGGGCGGTATGATCCAACAAGCGGGATATTTTTCCTTGAGCATCACCGCCACAGATGCGCTCCATGCGCCGCAGGTTGCTGCTGTCCATGCATATCAGCAGATCAAAGCGATCATAATCCAAACGAGTCATCTGCCGGGCGGTTTTCCCGGAGCAGGAAATACCGTGGGCCGCCAGTTCACGGCAGGCGGGAGGATAGACCGGGTTACCCAACTCTTCGGCCGATACCGCTGCTGATTCGATGTAAAAATCACAGCTTCGACCGGCCTTTTCCACCAAGTCTTTCATCACAAATTCAGCCATGGGGCTGCGGCAGATATTGCCGTGGCAAATAAATAGTATTTTTATCATCGTCGTATATCTCCTTATAAATCTTGTATTTTTTCTCAAATGCCCAATATTGCAGGGTTTTTCGGCATTTTCATGTTTCTTTGTTTCTGGGATATCTTCTCAAATCTTCCCGTATTTTCTCGTGCTTTTCCCTGCAATATTGGTAAATCCGTTGGTAAATAAAAGCTCTGTACCAACGGGCGCTTAGGCTTCTGCTACTCGAAGCGGCTCCGCCTGTGTGTCATCGAAATGCACACGGGTGTTGGCATTCCGTGTCGAGCGGATGCCCGAATGACCCATGATATGCTGCAATGTCTTTGAATCCAGCACATTTCGATGTATTTCGGCCTTTTCTACTTCATATTTACATTTCCTTCATTCTTTTTGTTTGTGATATGGTATCATTTACTTGTTAAACAGCAAATGTCGTACAGTGCTTTGTAATGGAAGCAGAGAATCCGTTTTTGCTCAGAAAATTCGAACGAAGCTTTATACACAAAGAAGATTATTTCTTTTTACTGTTTCATGCGTTTTTGCAAAGTAACGAAAACGCTTTTGGTAGAAATCATGACAGAGCATAGGTCCTCATATTCTCAACAACAGAAATGGGTTTTAACGTATCTGTAAATCATTTGCAACCGGTTTTTGAAGTTTTTGGGAGAATACTGTAACCTTTTTCCCTTGTTATCGTCTAAATGAGTAAGGAAAGCAAAAGTGAAATGCTTTTGGAGGAGAAAGCCATGAAGCAGAAAAAGGGGCATATGGGCGGGAGCAGGCAACACGCTCACTTTGAGCATATGGAAGACAGTACGATCCTCGCCCACTACTGGGACCGCATGGAAGATGCGGTCATCCTTACCAAAGAAAAATACGGAGTGCTGTGCCGCAGCATTGCACGTAAGCTTTTGACCGATGAGCGTGACGTGGATGAATGCGAGAACGATGTTTATATGCGGGCGTGGAACACCATCCCACCGGAACGTCCCACTTGTCTGCGTGCATGGCTGGCGCGTGTGGCGCGCAATGCAGCGTTGGATCGCAGAAAATACAATGCGGCCGCCTGCCGCAGCAGCGCCCTTACGGAGGCCTTTGAGGAACTTGAGCCGTGGCTCATCGCGGCGGAAGGAGATCCGCAAAGAGAGCTGGATGCAAAGGACCTTCGGCGGGTACTAAACAGTTTTTTACGCGCGCAGTCACCGGAGGCAAGGCGTTTTTTTCTGCGCCGCTATTGGTATGGAGAATCGGTGCAAGAAATCGCGCAGGCCAGCGGTGTGAAAGAATCAAAGGTGAAAACTTCCCTGTTCCGAACACGGGAACGTCTGCGGAAAGAATTGGAAAGAGAGGTGCATAAGCTGTGAATAACAAGCTTTTTGATCGGATGATGTCTGCGGTTGACGAGGACCTGCTGGAAGAAGCACAGCGACCGGCGAAAGCCCGGAAAAAACGGCCGTGGGTCACGTTGGCGGTGAGCGCAGCGGCCTGTGTTGCAGTACTCGTGTCGATCCTGCCCAAAGCACCGGTGACACCTCAGCCGGGCAACACCATGGTGGTAAATCCGATGCAGGCAGTCACAGAGGCGGAAGTGGAAGCCCTTGGATATCGAATCCCCCTTCCGGAGAATGCAGAGACACCGGCCTATTATCTTATCAATCGCGGTGCGGAACAGACCACACCTATGGCGGAGGTCCGCTTTTTACAAAACGGGGGAGAATATACCTGCCGCACGCTGAAAACAACGGTCTCCGAGGATATTTCGGGGCTGTATGTCCAGTGGAGTCAAAACGACATATGGAAATTGGAATCCCTGGAGGTAACGGTTATGGAGGCGGAAGATCGGACAGCCTGCGTAAGCTGGTACGAACAGGAGGCTGGAATGCAGTGGTGCCTCAGCGGAAAACAGGGTGCATCAGCGCTGCTCAGTACGGCCGGTGATATTCTGCATACACTGGGTTACAATCTGGATGTTGCGCCTGCCGGAGCAAAGGAACTGGTATTTCGGAAACTGACACAGGAGGGACTGTCTATAGGCGAGACAACCTTCGTTCTCGACGGCATATCCTATGCCTACCGTGTTGCAGCCACCAATGTGGTGGAGGAATACTTTGCGGATATCTCCGGTGCGGAGAAGCCTTTCGCGGAGGAAACGATCGGTGAGGTCGGTTGGTGCAGTGCAAGGATTTCCTTCAACGAAAATGCAGATGGAAAAATCGTTTGGTTTGATCCGGCACCCGGACTGCTGTACAGCCTGTATATGGAGACCGGAGCCTCTGAAGCGGCACTGCTTGATATGGCCTCGCTGTTATATGCTCCTGCGCAGAATGATGCAGGTTAATGTGGAAAGGAGAGAATAATTATGAAAAGAATGATTGCAATGCTGATGAGTGTTGCGTTGGCTGCCGCTCTGACCGTGCCCACCCTGGCCGCAGAGCCCTTCTATGCCAACGAAGATACCAGTCCCTATGACGATTGCCAGGGCAACCGCAGTTGTCCTATGTGGTACTTTTCCGATCTGGCCGGAAATAACTGGTACCACGATGGTGTTCATTACTGCCTGGATCGCATGCTGATTGTAGGACGTACCGGCCCTGAAGACAGTACATTTGATCCGAACGGAAGCGTAACGCGTGACGATCTGGTGCGCACCCTCTATCGCAGCGCTATCGAATTTGGCGCAGATGTATCTGCGGGCCAGGATACCAATATATTGAGTTATACCGACGCGTTTGATATCCAGCAGGGCAGTTTTGAGGCCTTTCAGTGGGCTTGCGCCAGCGGTTTGGTGGGAGGGGAGACCCCTGTTCTGGAACCCAATGCGGAGTTGACTCGCGCCGAACTTGTTATGGTTATGTATAATTTTGTCAAGTGGCTGCAGATGGATGTAAGCGTGGGCGAAGAGACCAATAGCCTCAGTTATGATGATGCGTTTGATATCCCCGAAGGTGCCTTTGAGGCCTTCCAGTGGGCCTGCGGTGCCGGTGTGATCCACGGCGTTTCCCAGCATGAACTGGCGCCCGGCAGCGGCACCACCCGTGCCCAGCTTGCCACGGTTCTCATGCGGATTGACGGCCTGCGTCCGGCGCAGAACATCCCGGAAGACGGCCAGCGGTTTGACCCGCTGGGTGCCCATTTTGCCGGACAGTGGGTGAACGAGGATAGTTCCCGCTGCGCGCTGCAGATCATCGGCAACGGCGTAGGTCCTTTCAAGGTGACCGTTCGTTGGTCCAATTCCGCCTTCTCCTTCAGTCAGTGGGAAATGACTGCTGTGCATGAGATCACCGAAAACGGTGACAGCCGTCTGGCGGCACAGGATTGTGTTCGCTATGATGTGACTTATCAGAGCGAGACTGCGTTTACCTATGAGGCTGTGGAGATCGGCGCAATGCAGTTTGATTACGCCAATGTCGGCGGCAAAGAGACGATCCGTTGGCCCTATGAGCTGGAAGTGGCCAATGAATGTATCTTCATTCGTGAAAATAACCAGGTTCTTCATCCCGTCCAATCTATTTCTGAGATGGGAAACGGCAACTGAATCCTCTGAAATCGCGATATAGAAGAGATACCCCAAACGCCGGAAAGAAGAGCGAACAAAACGGAAAGGTCTGTAGATTATATGAAGATTTTGTTTTGGATCCTCGCGATTGTATCGATCCCCGTAGCTTTGTTTGTAAGTGTTGTCTGTTACATGAGCTATGGCCTCGGGCTTACCGGTACGGGGATTGGCGAGGTTGTATGCATGGTGGGTATGCTTGCAGCGGTAGTCTGCGTTGTTTGCATGGTGCTGGGTATACACAGACTGCGAAAGGGCAGTGGGAAGAAGGCCATTGTTTTTGTGCTGGCTAGCTTGGCCTATTGCGGTATCATCATTGGCGGAATTTTCCTTGACGATGCAGTGGATACTGCACAACTGAAAAAAAGCATCGCAGAGCGCAATGCGCAATTGTACGGCGAGGGTTGGGATGCCCCGCCTGCCATCGAAGGAATCCCCGCGCTGTATCAGGAGGTGCTGAATAAGTACTACGCCGTTATTCGGGATCAATGGCCCGCCGAGCGTCTAATGGATCTTGGCGCGGTGTCCATGGCCGGGTATTACGGTGATGCACCGCTGGACAACATTGGTTTCGTCCTGATGGATCTGAACGGCGACACCCTTGATGAACTGGTGATCGGTGCTGTTGCACAGGCAGAACAGCAGGGCAATGCGGTTTTCTGTATTTACAGTGATCCCCAAAATCCTTCTTATGTCATCAACGGCGTGGAAGGCAAGCTCTATTATCTGCACCCCGGTGAAGTCGACGGCACCTACGAAGCGGAAATCGTCGGACAACATTCTGCGTGGGTGATCGAGACCGCGGAGCGTGAGAACACTTTTGATTTTAACCTCAAGGAAGGTGCAATGGATCCCGCCAGACGAATGACGCTGGATCTGATCCCGTTCTCCAGCTACAAGTAAAATCGAACGATCTGAAGACGAAAAGAACGGCGGAATGCCGTTCTTTTCTTTCAAACGTGAGCCATCATTCCGGCACCCGGCCTAATTACTATGGAACGGTTTGGCGCTTACACCTATTTGCAGAAACGTGAATGCTTTCTTAAAAAGCAGAGGAAACATGCATTCGGCAGATGAACAAAATCGTTCAAAATCTTTGTCACATTAGTCCTCCAGAATCAGGCTGATGCCGTATTCCAAAGTGGCATAATCCAGCGCGGAGTTTGCGCCGGCCACCACATAGCCCTCGGCATCAATAAAATAGGTAGCGGGGATGCCGACGACGCCATAGGCCATAGCACCGGAAAGCTGTGTGTCGAAATATACCGGGAAGGTGTATTCGGTGGTGGAGAGGAAGTCTTTGGCAGACTTCACCGTTTCCTGATTGTTGTCGGTCAGATTGACCAGAATAAACTCCACCTGCTCGCCAT
>JAFODZ010000007.1 GCA_017380435.1 Oscillospiraceae bacterium | reverse complement strand
GGCCTTCGGCTTGGAAAGCCTTGGCTGTGACCAAAAGACGATGCGTGCCCGTGTTGCGGAAATGGCTTGCTATTTTGGAATTCAGGATTGGTTTCACAGAGATGTAGCCAATCTCTCCGGGGGTCAGAAGCAGCTGCTGAACTTGGCATCCATTATGGCGATGCAGCCGGAAGTCTTGATTCTGGACGAACCTACCAGTCAGCTGGACCCCATTGCCGCTTCCGACTTTCTGAATACCGTCCGGAAGATCAACATGGAATTGGGTACAACCGTCATTATTACCGAACATCGATTGGAAGACGTTTTCCCCTATGCAGACCGGGCCATCGTGATGGATGGCGGCAAGGTCATTGCCGACGACACCCCCCGAAAGATCGGCAAGCTGTTGTATGCACAGAAAAACGATATGTTTGCCGCAATGCCCACTCCCGTCCGCGTGTTTTACGGCGCAAATGGAAGCGGTGATTGCCCCCTGACCGTTCGGGAAGGCAGAACCTGGCTCAGCAAGACCTATTCTGAACCTGTGGAAAACAGCCTGCCTGTCGCAGAATTGGATGAAGAAATTGAGAATCCTGCGCTCTCTCTGAAAGAACTGTGGTTCCGGTATGAAAAGGATAGCCCTGATGTGCTCCGGGGTGTATCTGCAGAAGTTCCCACAGGCACACTGTACGCCATTGTGGGAGGCAACGGTGCAGGTAAATCTACTACCTTAAAGGCGGTCTGCGGCATCTGCAGGCCCTATCGCGGCAAAGTGAAGGTCTTTGGAAAGCCGGTTGAAAAGTATAAGGCAAATGAACTGTTTGGCGGTTGCCTTGCGATGCTGCCCCAAGACCCCAAGAGCCTGTTCGTCAAGAAAACAGTCCGGGAAGATCTTGCAGAGATGACCAAGGACGAAACAAAAATTGCGGAGATTGCGGCGGTTTGCGAAATTGAACATCTGCTGAGCAGCCATCCCTATGACCTTTCCGGTGGCGAACAACAGCGGGCCGCTTTGGCAAAGGTGCTTTTGACAAATCCCAAACTTCTTCTGCTGGATGAGCCTACCAAGGGCATCGACAGCTTCTTTAAGGAAAAACTGGCAAAGATTTTGTGCAAATTAAAAGAGAGCGGCATCACCATCGTTATGGTCTCTCACGATGTGGAGTTTTGTGCGAAGTATGCGGATCTGGTATCCATGTTTTTTGACGGACAGATCCTGACCACCGATACCCCGCGGCGTTTCTTTGGAAACAACAGTTTTTACACCACTGCCGCCAACCGTATGAGTCGCCATGTGTTTTCTATGGCGGTTACGGCGGAAGATGTGGTGGAGCTGTGCCGTCAGAACAAGGAGGACGCAGTATGAAAAAATCAAACATTGCGATGCTGATCGTATTCTTTCTGCTGATTCCTGCCACCTTGTTTTTGGGTGGCAAATTGCCCGGCAGAGGATATTACATCACAGGAACGGCCATCATCATCGAACTGATGATCCCATTCTTTATGGCCTTCGAGGGCAGACGCCCCCAGGCAAGAGAACTGGTGGTCATCGCGGTGATGTGCGCCATTGCGATTGCGGGTCGTGCAGCAATTCCAATCCCCCATTTCAAGGCAATTTTTGCGATCATTATGCTCGGCGGAATTGCCTTCGGTCCTGAGGCGGGCTTTATGGTGGGTGCCGTTTCCGCATTCGCCAGCAACTTTTTCTACGGCCAAGGCGCCTACACACCCTGGCAGATGATAGCCTACGGTGCCGGCGGTATGCTGGCGGGCTTCTGCTTTGCAAAAGGCAGGCTGCCGCAGAAGCCTTTGGTTATGGCCGTGTTCGGCTTTCTGGCAACCATCCTCTGGGTTGGACCGCTGCTGGATTGCTCTCATATTTTCCTGATGGTAAGCGTGATCAACTGGGATTCCGTGATTGCGGCGTTTGCTTCCGGGTTCCCCGTGAATCTCAGCCAGGCGATCTGTACGGTACTTGTTATGCTGCTGTTTGGCCGGCCGCTGCTGGACAAACTGGACCGCATTAAGATGAAGTACGGCATGATGGAGGATGAAAATGGGCTTTGAGAAATGCCATCCCGCGGTGAATTTCATTTATTTTACCACCGTGATCGCCGGAATGATCGTGTTTCAGCACCCCATCTTTCTGCTGATCTCCTTTGTCTGTGCGTTTGCATACAGCGTCAAACGAAACGGATGGAAAGCGTTGGTGTTCAATATCATTCTGTTCCCTTGTATTGTGGCGTTTGCTTTTTACTATAGCAGCTACAATCATTTTGGTGTTACGGTGCTGCAGCAAAATATGATTGGCAACAATATGACACTGGAAAGCCTGGTGTACGGCTTTGTTTTAGGCTTTGTGCTTGCAGGCGTGATGATTTGGTTTTCTTGTGTATATTCTGTGTTTACCACGGACAAAGTTGTGTATCTGTTTGGCAAGGTCAGCCCCCGTCTCTCTCTGTTTCTGGCGATTATTTTACGAATGGTGCCGAGAATCAAGAAAGAAGCCAAGCAGATCAACACCGCGCAGTGTGGCATTGGCCGGGGTGCCAATCAAGGGAATGTTTTTCAGCGGTTGCGCAACCGTGTTCGGATCCTTTCCATGCTGATAACCTGGACGATTGACTCCCTGACCCTTGTTTCGGAATCCATGCGCAGCCGCGGAAGTTCGCTGCGGGGTAGAAAGGCGTTTTCCATCTATCGCTTTGATAACCGGGACCGGGCTTATGTGGTAGGGAATTTTGCCTGTTTGACGGTGATTTTTATGGCGGTCATGCTGAAGCAGACAGATATCCTCTATGATCCCCGGATCATTATGAACCCGGTTACGGAGATGTCCTATCTGTTTTACGCAGGTTATGCGGTGTTCTGTCTGATGCCTTTGGGTTTGGAACTTTGGACGCAGTATCGTTTTTGGAAAGCAAGGCAGGGTTTATGAAACGAGAAAACATCTATCTTTCCACCATTTCCACAGAAGCCGCGCGAGTCGCGCGGGAATACGGTCTTGGTCTGGAAATTGCGGAATACTGTACTGCCTGGAATATGGACGAGAAATTCCTGCCGGTAGACGGTGTGGTCAAAAAGAAACTGGAGGGCGTTTCCCAAAGATTGCTCCATGCGCCCTATAATGAACTGTTTCCTTGCGCCATTGATAAAAAAGCCAGAGAGTTGGCGGCCTACCGTTACCGGCAGGCAATTGATCTGGCCAAACGATATGGCGCAAAGAAAGTCATTATCCACGGCGGTTACAATTCCAGGATTTATTTTCCGGTATGGTATGTGGAGCAATCCATTGTGTTTTGGAAGGTGTTTCTGGAAACAGATCCCGGTGTGCAGATCGTGCTGGAAAATGTTTTGGAGGACGATCCGCAGTGGCTGCTGGATATCGTAAAGGGTGTGGATGATCCGCGCCTTCGGCTTTGCCTGGATGTCGGCCATGTGAATGCCTATTCCGCGCTGCCGGTAATGGACTGGCTGGAAATGTGGGCGCCATATATTTCCCACTTCCACATCCACAATAACGATGGCTCTCGGGATCAGCATTACCCGTTGACGGAGGGAACGATCCCAATGCTGCAGTTGCTCACCCGTGCGCAAGAACTTTGTCCCGAAGCAGCCTACACGTTGGAACTGATGCAAGATCGGTCTTCTGTAGCGTGGCTGGCAGAAAATAATTGGATTTGAGGCGCGTTGTATATGATTCTTCAAGATCTTATTTCGGCGGTTTCCCCACTGGATGATGCGGCAATGGCTGCTGCCCGCCAGCGGCAGGCGCAACTTGCAAAACCTCCGGGCTCTTTGGGGCGGTTGGAGGAGTTCAGCATTCAACTTGCCGGTATTACAGGGAAACTACATAACAAAATTGAAAAAAAGCACCTTCTGGTATTTGCTGCCGATAATGGCGTGGTAGCAGAGGGGGTGTCTTCTGCACCCCAGCGCGTAACCTTGATGCAGACCATCAATCTGACCCGGCATAAGACCGGCGCGTCTAGCCTATGCAAGCATTTCGGCTGCAATATTACTGTCTGCGATGTCGGTGTCAATGCTGAGATCAAAGACCCCAAGGTGTTGAACAAGAAGATCGCTTGCGGCACACAAAATATCGTTTGCGGACCTGCTATGACCCGGGAACAGGCAGAACAAGCCATTTTGACCGGCTATGAGCTGGCACGGTCTACCGATGCGGATGTGATCGGTATCGGTGAAATGGGCATCGGGAATACAACAACCTCTTCCGCCGTGCTTGCCGTTTTGCTGGATGCAGATGTGGAGGCGGTCACCGGGCGGGGCGGCGGCATCACGGACCAGAGCTTCCTGAAAAAGAAACGGGTCATCAAAACAGCAATCGGTGTGAATCAGCCGGATAAAGGTGATGTGATCGATGTGCTGGCAAAGGTGGGCGGCTTCGATCTTGCTGCGATGTGCGGAGCGTTTATCGGCGCGGCGGCGACCCGTCGCCCGGTGGTCATCGATGGCTTTATTTCTGCGGTGGCGGCGTTGTGTGCCTATCGGCTTTGCCCCAATAGCGTTGCGTACTTTGTTCCCAGCCACGCCTCTTATGAGATTGGTTACAAGCTGGCAATGGATGCTATGCGCCTGCAGCCCATCTTCCTATTGGGAATGCGATTGGGGGAGGGCAGCGGATGCCCGCTGGCCTTTGAGGTGCTGGGCGCTGCCTGTGCCGTCCTGAACGATATGGCAACCTTCGATCAGGCCGGCATTGATGATGGCTATTTAGATGAAATTCGGGCCGGCGATAAGTTTACCGTGGAGGGTGTAAAATGACCTGCTTTATCTCCGGCGGTGCCAAGTCCGGGAAATCTGCCTTGGCCCAGGATCTGGCGGTGGCGCTCGCAAAAGGCGGCAGGCGTTACTATGTGGCAACCATGATCTCTACCGGAAGTGAGGACGATGACCGTATCCGCCGGCATATTGCGCAACGGGACGGTATGGGGTTTGAAACGGTGGAGTGCTTCCGAACGATTATGGATTGCCTGAAAAACGCCGACAAAGAGGGTGTGTTTCTGGTGGACAGCATCACCGCTTTGCTTCAAAATTCTCTGTTTCCGGTGGAGAAGAACTACGAAATGGACCTGTCCGCAGCAACCTGTTGCGCAGACGAATTGATCCAATTTGCCCGCACGGTTCGCCATGCGGTGTTTGTCAGTGATTATATTTATTCCGATGCGGCGCGGTATTCCGGGTCTACGGAACTGTACCGCAAGTGTCTGGCGGAGATCGATCGCCGTCTGGCTGCGGTATGTGATACCGTGATCGAAGTGTCCGCCGGACAACTTGTAATCTACAAAGGGGATTTGCGTATATGAAGAAATACTTGCACGCTTTTGCAATGTGTCAAAGTATGTTCTGTGCCATTCCGGCACCTCAGTTTTGGAATGAACAGGCAAAGGACAAAATGCTTCTGTTTCTGCCGATAGTGGGCTTGGAAATTGGTGCGCTTTGGGCAGCCTTGGCGTGGATTTGCAACCTGCTGGATCTGCCTGCGCTTGTAGCGGGGCTGGTCCTTTGCGCCTATCCCTATGTTGTTACCGGATTTCTCCATTTGGATGGCTTTATGGATGTGACGGATGCTGTAAAAAGCTGGCGGGATTTGGAACGTAGAAGAGAAATCCTGAAAGACTCCCGTGTAGGAAGCTTTGCAGTGATCAGCATCGTTTTGCTGATGCTTGCGCAGTTTGCGCTGTTTGCATCTGTGTCTGCGGAAACGGACATCCATATTTTGATTTTCATCCCGGCGGTGAGCCGTTGCGGTTCTTCCTTGGCGGTAACCGGGCTGAAGCCTATGTCTACCAGCCAGTATGCAGATCAAAAGAAGCCAAAAGCGCATTTGGCTGTTCTGGCAGCGATGCTCTGTATCTTCCTGACAGCAGGCTTCCTGTTCTGCGGCAAATACGGTTTTGCGCTTGTTGGCTGCTTGATTGGCTACGGATTTGCTTTGCTGCGTGCTTACAGATCTCTTGACGGGATGAACGGCGATATTTCCGGTTATGCATTGACCATCGGTGAATTGTGTGCAGTTGCCGTGTTCGCACTGATTTAAGCGGTGTGTGCATGGGAAGGAGGATGTTATGATATTACTCATCGGCGGCGCCTATCAGGGCAAGTTGGATTATGCAAAAGAGACCTTCGGCATCACAGATACGGATGTGTATGCCTGCGGTTCCGGAGAAGTTGACTTTTCTAAACGGTGCATCTGCAAAATTGAAGAGTTTGCACTGCATCATCCTGACCCCGTCAGCTATTTCATGAAAAGCCGGGAAGCGTGGCAGGACAGCATCTTGATCATCCGGGACATATTTTGTGGCGTAGTGCCCATGGATGCGGAGGATCGTGCCTGGCGGCAGCGAGCCGGCAGACTGGCACAGTATTTGAGTCGTGAAGCAACGCAGGTCAGCCGGATCTTCTGCGGATTGGAGCAACGGTTGAAATGACCATTTATCTGATTCGTCACGGCAAAACCGAGGCCAACGAAAAGCGCCTTTATTGTGGCAGCACCGACCTGCCCTTGTCCGTTGCGGGCAGACAAGAATTGCAGAATATCCGGTATGATATTAAAAATGTCCGTTTCATTACCAGTGGCATGAAACGGACAGAGGAAACGATGCATATTCTGTTTGGTGATGTCCCTTATGAAATCGATTCCCGATTTCGGGAAGTGGATTTCGGCATTTTTGAAATGCACAGTTACAAGCAATTGAAAGAGATCCCGGAGTACCAAGCGTGGCTTGACGGTGATAATGAAGCCAATATCCCGCCGCAAGGCGAAAGCGGTGTGCAGATGAAACGGCGTGTGCTGCCAGCGCTTTCTGAAATTGTGGAGGACACCTGTATCATTACCCACGGCGGTGTGATTGCGGCAATCATGGAGGAACTCTTTCCGGAAGCAGGCAAAAACCGCTATGAATGGCAACCCAAACCGGGATGCGGATATGTCATTTCCGGAAATGCGTATCAACCGATTCTCCAAAATCATATGAGCGGGGGTCCGGTACAGCGCTCACACGATCCCGAAACCTGCACCGACAAGAACTTGCGTCGCTTACGCCATAAAGATAAGCGATGAAACAAAAAAACACCGACGGAGATTCCGTCGGTGTTTTTGATTGCAATGAATCAATCGTGGAAGGGGGTCACGACCACAAGATCCTTCAGATCATAGGGCTCGAAAACCACGTTGCGGTAGGCCTCCACATCCAGCTTGGTGCCGTCCCAATCACTGTGCAGTTCGCCGGTCTGCTTGATGAGGATGTCGTACAGAATGTCATAGGTGGTGCCGTCCACTTCCTCCACAATGGTGCTGTAGGGCAGGGTCTTGTGGTAGGTGATGTGCAGATCCTTGTACATAAAGTGGAAGCCGCAGCGCATCCGGCAGCCGTCCAGACCCATGTAATCGGCGACCTTGTGCAGGTCGGCCAGGATCTTATCGTTCTCTTCGTCGTACAGGTTCTCGGGGGTGGTGTCGGTATAGTCAAACCGGAACTGCACCGGCAGACCCAGCTTGCGGATCCGCTCCAGATAAGGAACCATATCCTCTGCGGGGTAGTTCTTGTACAGTACGCAGTTGATGCGCATGCGCACCAGCTTGGAAACCTCTGCCAGCAGCTCGTCGGGGCTCTCCTCCACGTACTTCACCAAATGGCGGGATACGTTGATGCAGGTGATCTTCTCCCGGTTTTTGGCCACAAAGTCCAGCATATCCTGCGCCGTGTGCTGCTTCAGCACCGGGAAGGTGGTGTTGATGTACACCTTGTGGGTGGTGGGAATCTGATCCAGCATCATCTGCAGAGAGGCCAGGTTGGCAAAGGGCTCACCGCCGGTAAAGACAAAGTCGCAGTAGGGGGTGATGCCATCCATCACGCGGATGCTCTCGCAGATCTTTTCGGCGCTGAAGCCGTCCAGACAGCTGTATTCTTCTTTATTAATGCAGAAGGGGCAATGGTTGCCGCAGTCATAGGGCACGAAGATTGTGACCGTTGCGCCGCCTTCTCTTGTCATATAAGGGTGGTTCATGTTGTCATCCTCCTTGAACGCAAATTATATTGTACAACGGTAAACTTAAAAAATCAAGGCTCATAAAGCGGAAAATAGCCGTTGAAGAGAAAAAACTTTCTTACTTTGAGGAAATATTTACAAAAGTTTCATCCTTGCCCCGTTGACCGCAGGGATGGTTGCGGGTATGATAAAGCTATGATTTTAAAAACGGGAGCCATCTCCCGAAAGGAGCCCCATCGATTTATGCGCAACTGGATCGTTCGTTTTATGGAAGGCCGTCACGGCGTGGACCATTACAGCCGGTTTCTGTCCATCGCAGCCTGCGTGCTGCTGGTGCTGAGCCTGCTGCTGGATGTGGTTTTGCTGTGGTATCTGGCCTTGTTTTTGCTGCTGTACAGCTACTTCCGCATGTTCTCCCGCAATACCGCAAAGCGGCAGGCAGAAAATCGCAAGTACCTTACCGTCAGCTATGCGGTTACCTCCAAGTTCCGCAGCAAAAAGCAGCGTCTGCAGCAAAAAAAGAACTATCGCTTTTTCCCCTGTCCCGGCTGCAAGGCCGTGATGCGGGTGCCCAAGGGTAAGGGTAAGATCGAAATCACCTGCCCCAAGTGCGGCGAGAAGTTCGTGCGCAAGAGCTGAGATGTTTGGCTATGTGCTGGCGCTGGAAGACCAGCTGACGCCGGAAAGCTGGCAGCGATATCGGGGCGCTTACTGCGGCCTGTGCCGCACCTTGGGAACCCGGTTCGGGCAGCGCACCCGGCTGACCCTTACCTATGACATGACCTTTCTGGTGCTGCTGCTGTCCTCCCTGTATGAACCGCAGGAGCAGTGCGGAACCGGCCGCTGCCTGATGCATCCCGTGCATGCCCGGGCGTATTGGCACAATGCTGTCACCGATTATGCCGCGGCGATGAATGTGCTGCTGGCCCGGGAAAAGCTGCTGGACGACTGGCGGGACGATAAAAATCTTGCCGCCCGCGCCGGAAGCGGCCTGCTGCAACAGGCCTGCGCCCGCGCCGAAGCCCAATATCCCCGGCAGTGCGCCGCCATTCGCCGGGAGCTGGAGGCCTTGTCCGCGCTGGAACGGCAGGGCAGAGAAGACCCCGACGCCGCCGCCAACTGCTTTGGCCGCCTGATGGCAGAGCTGTTCTGCTGGAAGGACGACCGCTGGGCGCCCCAGCTGAGTCGGATGGGTATGGCTTTGGGCCGCTTTATTTATCTGATGGACGCCTGGGAAGACGTCGAAGCGGACATCAAAAAGAATCGATACAATCCCCTGAAGGCACAGGCCGCCCGTCCGGATTTTGATACCTGGATGGGGGAGGTGCTGATGGTGATTTTGGGCGACTGCGCCGAAGCCATGGAGCAGCTGCCGCTGGTGCAGGACACAGAGATCCTGCGCACCATTTTGTATGCCGGCGTGTGGAACCGCTACGCCCGGAAACTGAAACAGAAAGAGAGAGGAAGCACCGATGCGTGACCCCTATGAGGTTCTCGGCCTTTCCCCCGGCGCCAGTGACGAAGAGGTAAAGAAAGCCTATCGTGCGCTGGCTAAAAAATATCATCCTGACTTAAACCCCGGCGACAAGGTAGCCGAGGAAAAGATGAAGGAGATCAACGCGGCCTATGACCGCATCAAGGCGGGCGATACCGCCGGCGGCAGTACCGGTGCTGGCTATAACCCCTACGGAGGCGGCTATGGCAGCAACACCGGCGGCTTTTACGGCTACAATCCCTTCACCGGTGCCTATACCTATGGCTATGGATACGGCGGCCAGCAGCAACAGCAGGAGAAGGAAAGCAACGAAATGTCTGCCGCGCGGCACTTCATCCAGGCGGGGCAGTATCAGCAGGCCCTGCACGTGCTCAGCACCGTGCCCATGGCAGACCGGGTGGCCAAGTGGTATTATTACAGCGCGCTGGCCAATGCCGGCGCGGGCAACCGCATCCAGTCGCTGGAGCACGCCAAACTGGCCCATCAGATGGAGCCCGACAACATTGAATACGAGACCCTGCTGGAGCAGCTGGAAAACGGCGGCCGGGTCTACCGCCAATACGGCCAGAATTACGGCATGATGGGCGGCAGTCTCAGCAGTCTGTGCACCACCCTTTGCCTGATGCGTCTTTGCTGCGGCTGCGGCTGCTGCTAAACAATTTGTTCCCCGACGGAATGTCCGCCGGGGAACTTTTTTGCGATTTTTTGTAAAGCACGCTTGACATTTTGAACGCTGTATGCTATCCTGAAAATGTAAAGTGAACTTTACGAAATGAGGTGCCTTATGCAGAACAGAATCGAAGCCATCCGCAAGGAACGTGGCATCCGGCAGGAGGAACTGGCCAAGCTTTTGGGCGTGTCCCGCCAGACCATCAGCTCTCTGGAGACCGGGCGGTACAATCCCTCCATTTTCCTGGCCTACAAGGTGGCAAAATTATTCGGAATGACCATTGAAGAAGTCTTTATCTTTGAAGATGCAGAACAGGAGGAATCCAAATGAAAAACAGACGTTGGATCGCCAGCGTGGTAGAGATCGCGCTGGGTCTGGTGTTGACGGTGTGCGGCGCGTTGGGCGTGGTAGACACTTACTGGAGCGGCATGGGCGGCGGTCTGCTGGGCGTGGGTATCATCCAGCTGGTGCGCTATCTTCGCTATTATAGCAATGAAACATATAAGAGCAAGGTCGATGTGGAAGTCAACGACGAACGCAACAAGTTCATCGCCCTGCGGGCTTGGGCTTGGGCAGGCTTCTGGTATGTGATGGCCGGCGCCGCAGGAAGTATCGCGTTTCAGGTGCTGGGCAAGCCGGAACTTGCCACTATGGCCGGCGGCAGCGTCTGCCTTTTGATGGCGTTCTGCTGGATCAGCCGTATTTATCTGCGGAGAAAGTATTGATATGGTTCCACCGTTCCGGC
>JAFODZ010000032.1 GCA_017380435.1 Oscillospiraceae bacterium | reverse complement strand
CGGTGATCCAACAAAAATAATAATGCCACACTGAACAAAAAGGGTTTGGAGCAGGTCACTCTCATGATCCGGCCTGCTCCTCACCAAAAAATAGCTGCCCGAATACGCTGGTGATGCTTTCCTGTTCCACGCCGCTGAAAAACTTTCCGACCTGCGCCACCGCATCTTCATAAAAATCCACGCCCTCTAACCGAAGCGCAATCTGCTCACGCAGCCGAATGATCGGTTGACTTTGGCCGTAGCACAACAGCAAGGCGCAAAGGATCAGAAAGCCCGTTAAAAACCAGCCGCCTCCTCCCTTTTTACCAGGTCGACTGCCCCGATATCGATTTCCCGTTGTCATATTACAGCAAAATACAAATCAGGCCGCGGCTTCCTTCGTTAATGATGCGCTCCAGGGTCTCTTGCAGCTTGCCACGTGCTTCCATCGGCATACGGTAGAGTTTTCCCTGAAGTCCGTCATTCACCAAACTACTGAGAGATTTTCCGAAGATGTTACTCTCCCACAGTTTTTCCGGAGAATCTTCAAACTCTGCCAGCAAATAGCGAATGAGTTCTTCCGACTGGCTCTCACTGCCCACAATGGGGTTGATTTCAGTCTCAACATTGGTCATGATCATATGAATACTGGGGGCAGAAGCCTTCAGCCGCACGCCGTAGCGACCGCCCTGTTTGCTGATCTCCGGTTGCTCAAACTTCAGTTCTTCCATACTGGGCATCACGATGCCATAGCCGGTTTGACGCACCTGCAGCAACGCCTGCTCCAAACGGGCATATTCTCGCTGCATCTTGCTGAGTTCCAGCAGTAACGGGAACAACTGACTTTCACCTGCCACCGAAACGCCGGTCTGACGGGACAGAATCTCAAAGAACAGTTCCCGCGGCAGCACAATCTCCATATATACCCGGCCTTCGGCCAGATCCATTCCCGTAACCTGCACCCGCTGTACATACTCCAATTCCTGCAACTGTGTCGCCGCTGCCTTGCAATCCTTCATCCGGCCGGCCTCACGGCATGCATGCAGGATGCTTTCATATAACCGGTTTTTCAATTCCTCCCCGTCCTCCAGCATGGTGACCCACTCCGGAACAGAAATGCAATACTCCTTTACCGGGAACTCATGCAGCAGATCCGAAAGGATGTTCTCCACATCGTGAACTTCCATCTGGGCGCAATCCAACACCCGACAAGCTACACCGTAGCGCTGCTCCAGTTCTTTCGCCAATTGCCGCGCAGCGGGTGATGCAGGTTGGGCACTGTTCAGCAAAAGGCTGAACGGTTTGCGTATTTCCTTCAGTTCCGCAATGATCCGCGCCTCGGCGTCTTCGTAGGCCTCGCGTCCGATATCCCCCACTGTGCCATCGGTGGTTACCACCAAACCGATCGTGGAATGCTCTCGGATCACCTTACGAGTGCCGATCTCAGCGGCTTCACTGAGGGGAACCTCCTTCTCAGACCAAGGAGTCCGCACCATGCGCGGTTTGTCGTCTTCGGTATGCCCTACGGCTTGTGGGATCATATACCCCACGCAATCAATCATGCGCACTCGCAAGGTTCCACCGGTCTCCAGTGTCAAAGGTACAGCCTCTTCGGGTACAAACTTGGGCTCGGCCGTCATAATGGTGCGCCCCGAAGCACTTTGGGGCAGTTCATCCCGTGCCCGCTCCCGCAAGTACATATTTTCAATGTTGGGCAGGACGGTGGTCTCCATAAAGCGCTTGATAAAGGTAGATTTTCCCGTCCGTACCGGACCGACAACGCCGATATAAATATCTCCACCGGTCCGTGCTGCGATTTCTTGATACATGCTTGTATTGATCATAAACACCCTCCATGCCAATGGTTTCCTTGATGCAAAGATATGGCGCATACAGACACAATATGCAAAGGTTCCGACGGGACTTGCAACAGACAAAGTCCCGGGTCATATCCTGTGCCATGTGACAAGGAGGTTTTATATGCTGCCTGCAACAATTTTTCTGTTAACCAATGTGTTATACCTGACCCTGCGGGTTTCTCCCGTTTCCGGATCCTTCCCGCGACCACTTTCACCGCAGGAAGAGGAAGCTATGATCGGCCGGGCTGCAGCGGGTGATCGGGAGGCGAAGGATATTTTGATCCGGCACAATCTTCGCTTGGTGGCTCATATCGTAAAGAAGTACTATGCCAGCCGAGCCGATCAGGATGATTTGATTTCCATCGGCACAATCGGTCTCATCAAGGCGGTGAATTCCTATCAATCCGAGAAAAAAATCAAGCTGACCACCTATGCCGCACGATGCATTGAAAATGAAATACTGATGTATTTTCGCTCTTTGCGCCGACAAGGCAGCGAGGTTTCCCTTTCTGACCCAATTGACAGCGACAAGGAAGGCAATCCCCTTTCCCTGCTGGATATCCTCAGTTGTGAAGACCATGTGCTGGAAGATTTGGAGCTTAACGATCAGCAGCGGCTTTTGCGACGATTTATGGAGGAATCCCTTTCATCCAGAGAGCGGCGGGTTTTGGAGCTTCGTTACGGGCTTCTCGGTAGCGAGCCTATGCCTCAGCGCGAAGTAGCCGATGCCTGCGGCATCTCACGATCCTACATCTCTCGCATTGAGAAAAAAGCGCTTGGCAAGTTGGCGGAGCGATTTAAAACGGAAAACGCAGACTGAAGTGCCGATAAAAAATCTTGATTACATAAAAACTTTGTTGCCGTTCATACTAAACTTGAATCTAAAATAGGAGGTTTCTGTATGAAACGCAAAGTGTTACCCCTTGTTCTCGCAGTTCTGGTGGTGCTTTCATTGGCAGCAGGCTGCAGCAGAAAAAATAATACCGACGACGTAAACGGCGGACAAAACCAGCAGCAGAACGGATCCGGCAACAATGACACCAACAAACCGGGCAATTCCAACTCCGGCAACAGCAACAGCGACGATAACAACCAAAATCTCGCTGAAATCACGGTGGAACGAATCTCCGGCTTTCTGGGCCGTACCAAGAACGACCTGATGTCTCTGTTCACCGGCGGCGCCACCATGACCGATGACGGCGAGGTCTACCGCCAGAAAATCTACGGCACAGATGCCCGAGTTCGCGCCGAATATGGCAAGGATGACAAAATCGAACGATTCTATGTTTACACCGATGAAACCGGCTTTACCAACAGCTTCCGAACCGAGCTGGATAAATTGTACGGAGCGTTTGATGAGACAAAGGGTTGGGAAAGCAAAGATTTCCGCGTACGTGTGGAACGAAAGAACGGCGAAGT
>JAFODZ010000031.1 GCA_017380435.1 Oscillospiraceae bacterium | reverse complement strand
TCCTGCGGCTGCTTCGAGTGTATCTGCGGTGTTGAGCCTTGCTCCATGGGCGTTGTCATTACCTGCCGTGAACACGCCGGTATGACACCTCTGGGTATGAGCTTCTCCGAAATGGCTTCTATGACCGGCGGCGGTGTTCAGACCCCCGGCTTCATGGGCCACGGCAAGCACTTCATTTCTTCCAAGAAGTTCATTGCTGCAGAAGGCGGCCCCGGCCGTATTGTCTGGATGCCCAAGATTCTGAAGGATCAGATGCGCGAGCGTCTGGATGCCACAGCTCTGGAAATGTACGGTGTCGAGAACTTCACCGATATGATCGCAGACGAAACTGTCTGCACCGAGGATCCCGAGCAGTTGCTGGAGTTCCTGGGCGAAGTTGGCCACCCCGTTCTGGGCATGGAACCCTTCGATATGTAATCACAAAGCTGCCCAAGTGTCCTCTCGGACACTTGGGCTTTCTTTGTACCAAAAACCGTGTCCTTGCGAGCCGCTCTGCGGCGTGGTAATTCGTATGGGCGGATACCATCCACCCCGCCCAAGCCTCCCCTGTAGGGGAGGTGTCACGGCATCGCCGTGACGGAGGGGATGCCTGAACATCCGTAAACCCCTCAGTCTTTTGCTGCGCAAAATCCAGCTCCCCTCCAGGGGAGCCTTTTTGGGTTTTTTATTTAAAAATGTCCAAAGGTGTGGTATAATCCAATAAAAATTTTAAAAATTCTTGGAAATTCTGCAACCAAAGGCAAAAAAATCGTACTTATAGGGTGAAAGGCCTTTTTATATATGCAAGGGGGGTGAACAATATGGATGATTTACAGATTATCGAGCTGTACTTTGACCGCAATGAACGGGCAATCAAGGAAACAGACCGCAAATACGGAAGACTGTGTTTCCAGGTGGCGAAAAATTTATTGTGGAACCGGGAGGATTCCGAGGAATGCGTCAACGATACCTATTTGGCGCTTTGGAATCAAATACCGCCCACCCGCCCGAATAACTTTACAGCTTTTATCTGCAAGATCACAAGAAACCTGTCTTTGAAGAAGTTGGAGTCCGCCTATGCCCTAAAACGATCTGCCGATATTCTGTCTTTGTCGGAATTTGAGGCGCTTTTGCCGGACTACAGTCTTGCACCGGATATTGGGGATCAAGAATTGGGAGAGCAGATCAGTGCCTTTTTACGGAGCGAAAAGGAGCTTGACCGCAATGTATTTCTTCGCAGGTATTGGTTTTTTGATTCTATCAGCCAGATAGCCAAGCGGTATTCCCTGGGAGAAAATACGGTGAAATCCATGCTGTTCCGAACCCGTTACAAATTGCGGGAATTTTTGAAAAAGGAAGGGTTTGAGGTATGAACATTCCCCGAATCGCAACTGCGCTGAATCACATCGACGATGAACTGGTGAGCGGTGCGGTAGAATATAAGAGGAAGAAAAAAAGCCCATGGAAAAAGTGGGTTGCCTTGGCTGCCTGCCTGTGCCTGGTGAGTTCACTTTTTGCGCCCCATCTTTATATGAAGCAGTATGTTCAGAAAAATCATATTGTTGAGCATAATAGTTCCGATATGGAATATGTGACGGTTTTGCCGGAATATGCCGATGAGTGGGAAGCGGCATACAGAATTCACGGCATCTTGTCCCAACAGGAGTATCCGTGGTACGGGAATTGCCGCTTTGATTTTGACAGTGAAACAATTATGGTCGGCTTGACGGAAGTAACCGACAGCAACAAACAGGCGGTGCTTGCCCACACGGCAGATACGCCGGTTGCATTCTATCAGTGCGAGTACTCCTATCAATATCTTCAGCAACTGTATAACAAGCTGGAGGGTAAGCGTGCAGAGCTTTCCTTTCTGGGTGTAGCGTGGTTTGCCGTTTCTGCGACGAAGAATAGAGTTTGTGTATGTATTGACAATCCGAAGAATTATTTGGCAATTTGCGCAGCATCCATGCTGGACAGCCAGGGAGGGGCAATCGAATTCATAACAGGTGAGGCTGTCTATTTGATTGAGTAAGAACCACACTCCCTCCGTCTTCGCCTACGGCGAATCCACCTCCCTCAAAGAGGGAGGCAAGGCTTCAACGCGCTGCGCTTGCTTAGGATGACAAGAGGCTTTGCGGGCGATGATATTTTTTGAGTTTTCCACAGGCGTGGGGCAAACAAGTGCCTCACGCTCTTTCTCTTTCTTTATCTGATTCTATATATCTATCTCTTTCTCTATCTCTTTCTCTTTCTTATAGGCGAAAGTATGTTACATGAACGATGACTTTGCGTTTGCATCCAGCATGATTTTAGACTGTCGGTGGGCACGCTCCAGAACCGGCTTGGAAAGCTGGAAAACCATTGCGGCAGAAGGCTTTTTCGTTTTTAAGTCTGGCTCGACTTCATTGAGTGCGTAATCGCAAAGCATCTCAAAAGCCTGCAATTTTTCTTTATTTGTTGGCAAATTTTGAATGGTTTCCCAAAAAGAACGGTAGAAAGTAAATTGTTTTCTCGGCATAATTTTTATCTCCTTTTGTATGGAATTTTGTTTGGTAGTATTATTGTAACATAGGAGATAGAGAAAAGTCTTCCCGTTTTTTTACCAACCTTATGAGCCAAAAACGCCCCAATTGTGGAAAAAGCTGTGGATAACTCATGGGGTTTTCTACAGGGGAATGCGAAGGGAGCACCGCCGGGGGCGGAAGAAGCGACCAGGGAGAGTGGCCGCGGTCGGCAGTTGCCGCCCGTATTTTTATCGATGATTAAGGTCTGCGGAATATCATTGATTTTTGAGGCTTTCAATTTTGTGTCATTCTGAGCGGAACGGAGTGGAGTCGAAGAATCTACGCAGTGAATTTTTGCACAGTACCATTGTTGGGCGGGTAGATCCTTCGATTCGCTTCGCTCACTCAGGATGACACGCAGTTAGCGGATTGTACACATAGTTGTTAAATCTGTAAAAAAGTCGTAAATTTTCTGAAAACGGGGTAGAAGTATTGATGGGATTATGCTATAATGGTCATAACTATATGGTGGGGTAGAATGCCCTGCAAGATTAATGGAGATAGAGATTATGCTTGAGATTTTAGCGCCTGCCGGTTCTATGGATGCCCTGCGCGCCGCGGTACAAAACGGCGCCAATGCTGTCTATTTGGGCTGCGGTATGTTCAATGCCCGGCAAAGTGCAAAGAATTTTACACCGGAGGGACTGACGGAAGCCGTCCGTTACTGCCATATCCGGGGCGTCCAGGTACATTTGACCCTGAATACTTTGGTTTCTGACCGGGAGATGGGGGAGCTTTGTAAGCTGATTCGTCACGCGGCCCAGTGCGGCGTGGATGCATTCATTGTGCAGGATCTGGGCGTGGTGCAGCAATGCCAGGCCATTGCTCCTCATATTCCTATCCACGGTTCGACCCAAATGTCGGTCCATTCTCTGGCCGGCGTGCGGCTGCTGGCTGCCTGGGGACTGAAGCGGGTGGTGCTGAGCCGGGAGCTGAGCCGGGATGAGATCCGCTATATCTGCCAAGGCTCTCCTGTGGAAATCGAGGTGTTTGGACACGGTGCGCTGTGTATGGGATATTCCGGTCAGTGTTACCTGTCCGCAGCCATCGGCGGCCGTTCCGGCAACCGGGGCCGCTGCGCCCAGCCTTGCCGCCAAAGCTACGGCTACGGCAACTGGAAAAATGAACACCCCCTAAGCTTGAAGGACAACTGCCTGGTGCATTACCTGCAAGAGCTGGAAGCTATGGGCGTGACCTCCTTGAAACTGGAGGGCAGAATGAAGCGGGCAGAGTATGTGGCAGCGGTAACTGCCGTATATAGCCACGCCGCCACCGGCGCAGAAGTGACTCCGGCCATGATGGAGCAGCTTTACACCGCTTTCAATCGCCAGGGATTTACCGATGGCTATTATCAAGGCCGTACCGGCGAGCGGATGTTTGGCACGCGCCAGGAGGAACAGGAAAACAACGCCTTCTACAAGGCAATGCGGCAAACCTATGAAGCAACGGAATCGCCCCGTGTGCCGGTGACTATGGAAATGGAAGTCACCGCCACCGGCTCCCGTTTGACTGTGCAGGATCCCGAGGGCAGAGTTTGCGAAACCCACGGCCCCGTGCCTGCCCAGGCGGTTTCTATGCCGCTGACGGAACGGGCGCTGGCTGACCGGCTTTTGAAGACCGGCGGCACACCCTATGGCTGCACCCAGGCCCGGGTTCGGGTAGAGCCGGATCTGATGCTGCCTGTGTCTGCCATCAACGGCATGCGCCGGGATGTGCTGAATATGCTCACCGCACAACGGGGACGCACCGAACCGGCGAATTTGGGGAAACCCCGGAAATTTATGGTCCATCCCGGTCAGCGCCGGGCGCCGGGTTTGACCGTTCAGGTCACCACCCGGGAGCAGATCACCCTGCCGCTGCTGAAAATGCGGCCGGATGTTCTGTATGTGCCGCTGCACATTCTGACGGAAGATGCCGACCTTTGCCGGAACTTGGTGCGCTACGCTAAGATTTGCGCCGTGCTGCCCCGGATCGTCCACGACGGTGATATCCCCCGTTTGATCCAGGATATGCGCCTTGTGCGCTCTTTGGGCGTAGAGGAGGCGCTGGTGGGCAACTTGGGATTGATGATCCCTGCCCGGGAGGCGGGAATGGACATCCGCGGCGATTTTGGACTAAATCTATACAATTCCGGTGCGGTCAATGCCATCCGGGAGCTGGAACTGCGCTCTGCTTGCTTGAGCTTTGAAATGACGCTGCCCCAGATCCGGGATGTGAGCAAGGCCGTACCCTGTGAGATTTTGGCCTATGGCCGAATGCCACTGATGGTGACAGAAAACTGCTTGATCCGGGGCAAGACCGGTCAATGCACCTGCCATCTGTCGGCTACCAAACTGACGGACAAGACCGGCGCGGATTTCCCCGTGATCCGGGATGGCAACACCTGCCGCAGCGTGGTGCTTAACGGCAAAAAGCTCAGCTGGCTGGATAGACAGGATGAGCTGGGCCGTCTTGGCTTATGGGCCATCCGGCTGTATTTCACCACGGAAAATCCCCGGGAAGTGGATCAGGTGATGGCAAACTACGCCGATCCTCAGCCCTTTGACCCCGGCGCCTGCACAAGAGGTCTGTACCTGCGGGGCGTGGAATGAGTTAATTCGGCAATGAATACCGATTCTTAAACAGACTACCAACTTTGTGTCATCCTGAGCGAATGCGAAGGATCTACGCATTATCGAGATTGCGAAGATTCTTCGCTGTCGCTCACTCAGAATGACACGGAATTGGATGATTTTTGGAGAAAACCATGATGAAACTGATTTTGGCATCCCAATCCCCCCGGCGGAAGGAACTGCTGGGACTTTTGGGAATCCCTTTTACAATACAAGTTCCCCAGGCGGATGAAACCATGGATCCCAATGACGATCCGGCAAGCCAGGTAATGGAGGTTAGCCAGCGAAAAGCGTGGGCTGTCTGTGCGGGAGAAAAGAATGTGGTGATCGCCGCCGATACCATTGTGGTCTGTGACGGGGAAATTTTAGGAAAGCCACACAGCAAGGAAGATGCCTGCCGGATGCTTTCTATGCTCTCCGGAAGGAGTCATCTGGTGATGACCGGGATGACAGTGACGCATGACCGTCACACACTCTCTTGTACAGAAATCACAGAGGTATTCTTTCGGGAACTGAGCCAAAAGGAAATTATGCGCTATGTAGAATCCGGCGAGCCGATGGACAAGGCCGGAGCGTACGGCATCCAGGGCGGCGCGGCGCTGTTCGTGGAAAAAATTGACGGCGATTATTATAATGTGATGGGACTTCCGGTGTGTCGGCTGACACAAATGCTGAAACAGATGGCCCCGGAATTGATGGAGGATCAACCATGAAGCATTTCTTTACAAACCGTGTTCGGGTGGTTTTGGTTGCAGCGGTTCTGCTTGCGGCAATCCTGGCTGTCATCAGCGGTGTTACCAATATCAGTCTGCCGAAGATGTTTGTGCAGGGCGTTCTGACTCCGGCCCGCGCCGGCATCAGCTATCTGACTGACCAGGCAGAACGGCTGTACGGATATCTGTTTAAATATGAATCTCTGGCAGCGGAAAATGAGGCGCTGAAGCAGGAACTGGCACAGATCCAGGATGCGGCCCGTACCGCCGATGCCATTACCCGGGAAAATGAGCGCCTGCGGGCATTGCTGGACTTGAAGGACAGCGATGAAAAGTACCGCTTTATGGATGGCTACATCATTGCCTGGAGCTCCAATGACTGGAGCAACACCATCACCATCAACCGGGGAACGAACCATGGCGTGGAACAGGATATGTGCGCTGTGACGGCCAACGGTGAGTTGGTTGGCCTGGTTAGTGAGGTTGGCCCTAACTATGCGGTGATCAAGACGGTTTTGGACTCCTCTTTGGAAATCAGCGCCACCATTGCCGGCGCAGGCTATAACGGCATTGTCAAGGGCGGCTATGCTGACGAGAGTCCCGATAAGCTGCGGATGAATTATCTGCCCAATACCGCCACCATCCATATCAAGGACCAGGTGGTCACCACCGGTTCGACGGTCTATCCCCGGAACTTGATTTTGGGTCATGTGATCGATGCCGGTTTTGATGAGAGCGGCGTGGCAAAGTTTGCCCTGCTGGAGCCTGCGGCAGATATCGGTTCTTTGGAGCAGGTGTTTATTGTTATGGACTACAACGCAGGGTGAGCATATGGGTCTGAAAAAGGATTTTCGAGAAGATAAACCCCATTCCGGCTTTTGGGGAAAACTGTATTTGACACCCAAACAGCGCAAAGGAATCCTGAAATGGACACTTTACGGCGTGCTGCTGGTAGTGCTGTCCTTGCTGCAGGATTCCATGCTGTGCAAATTCCGGATTATGGATGCGACCACAGAGCTGGTGCCGGTTGGCATTTTTGTCATTTGCCTGCTGGAGGGTGCGGAAAGCGGCTGCGTTTTTGCGCTCATATCCTCGCTGCTGTATCTGTTTTCCGGAACGGCAGCAGGGCCTTATACCATGCTTTTTATCACAGCGCTGGCTGTGGGTGTGACCATTTGGCGGCAGGCCTATTTGCAAAAAGGCTTTGTGGCTGCGCTTCTGTGCGCAGGCACGGCAACCTTTGCGCTCCAAATGCTGCAGTTTTTAACGGGATTGTTTTTGCAGGTGACCCACCCGGGCCGGTATGTCGGTTTCTTGATTACAGCGGGTCTGAGCATTTTGGCGATCCCTGTGCTGTACCCCGTTGTATTAGCTATTGAAACTATCGGAGGAGAAACATGGAAAGAATAACCCGCCTTCGCGGTCGTGTACTGCTACTGTTGTTTGCTGTCATTGTGGCTTTCTATGCCCTCCGCCTCTATGATTTGCAGATCATTTCCACCGGCGGCCAGACCGACAACGCCACAACCTTTACCACCTGGACCAATGTCAAGGCGGCAAGAGGAGAAATTCTGGACCGCAATGGAACGGTTTTGGTGGGAAATCGCGCCGGCTACAATCTGACGATTAACCACTATGTTCTGCTTAGCGCAGAGGATACCTACGAACAGTTGTATAAACTGGCAACGAGCTGCAAGGAACAGGGAATCGAGTACAATGAATCCTTCCCGGTCTCCATGGAGCGGCCTTTCACTTACACCCACGACCAGTACAATACATCCCAGCGGGAGTATTTCCATGCCTTTCTGCGTTACTATCGGCTGGATTCCGATGTGACTGCCCCCTTGCTGCTGGAAACGCTGCGCAACCGCTATAAGCTGCCTGCCACCTGGACAGACGAGGAGGCACGGTTGGTAATCGGTTTGGTGTATGAAGTCATGCTGCGCAACTGTGTGGATACTTTGCCCATTTATGAGTTCGTTTCCGATGCCAGTGATGAGGTTCGGTCTGCGGTTGTGGAGCTGAACATCCCCGGTGTCCGTGTGGAGGAGACCAGTATCCGGGAGTACTATACGGACTACGCCGCCCACATTTTGGGCCATGTAGGCTATATGAGCCCGGAGCAATGGGAACACTACAAGCCAATCAAGGGGTATCAGATGGATACCAAGGTCGGTCAGTCCGGCTTTGAGCTGGCCTTTGAGGAGCATCTGCACGGCATCGACGGCCTTCGGGAAGATACGGTGGCTGCCGACGGTACGCTGATCTCCTCCGTGTGGCTGCGGGAACCGCAAGCCGGCTGCAATGTGGAGCTGACCATTGATATCAACCTTCAGCGTGTGGCAGAGGAGCAGATGGCGGCTGTTGCCCAGTCCTTGATTAACAGAGGAAAAGACGGCTCGGATGTGGAGGGTATGGCTGCGGTGGCGATTGATCCCAACAACGGCCAGGTGCTGGCCTGCGCCAGCTATCCCACCTACAATCTGGCAACGCTTTCTGAACATTACGATGAGCTGATCAAAGACCCCCTGCTGCCCACCTTCAACCGGGCGTTGATGGGTCTGTATGCCCCCGGTTCTACCTATAAGATGAATATGGTGGTTGCGGCCGTTGACAACGATATGATCACCTCGGAGACCAAGATCCGCGATAAAGGTATCTTCGACAAATACGAAGGATATCAGCCTACCTGCCTAATTTACAGCAACTATGGCGGTACCCACGGTGAAATCGACGCCGCCCATGCGCTGCAGGTATCGTGCAACTATTTCTTCTATGATATCGGCGACCGGATGAAAACCAGCGTGATTGACCGCACAGCCAAGGCTATGGGTCTGGGCGAAAAGACCGGAGTGGAGCTGCTGGAATATCAAGGCTGGCGGGCCAACGCAGAAACCAAGTCAAAACTTTATGATGCAGATAGCGCGGTGTGGTCTTTGGGTGACCAGTTGGCGGCCTCCATCGGCCAGTCGGATAATATGTTTACCCCCATTCAGTTGGCGGTATATACCGGCACCTTGGCAACCAGGGGAACCCGGTATAAATCCACCTTCCTGAGCCGGGTGGTGTCGCCGGATTATGAGACCTTGGTGGTGGAGAAAGAACCGACCATTGCCAGCGTGCTGGAAATCAGCGATGATGCGTACCATGCCTATCATGAAGGCATGCAGTTGGTAACCAATACGCCGGAGGGAACATCCTGGCCGACCTTTGCCAGTTATGCTATCCCTGTAGCGGGCAAGACAGGTACAGCAGAGCACGGCAACGGCGGCTCGGAAAACGGTTCCTTTGTGTGCTATGCGCCGGCAGATAATCCGCAGATTGCGATTGCCATTTATGGCGAGAAGGCGGGCCACGGTGCATCCCTGGCGGTGATTGCCAAGGAAATGCTGAATGTGAAGTTCGCCGTCGGTGAAGCTGGCGAAGTGCCGATCTATGAAAACCAACTCAGCTAATATATTATAATGTAAAGGGCGCGGTGTTTTTGCACCGCGCCTTTTGACGCAAAAAATGATTGTTTATAGCATCAATTACCGTATAAGATCGTAGGGGCGTTCTTTGAACGCCCGCGGGCGAACACAGTTCGCCCCTACAAGTAATTCCTAAGATAAATTCCAATTTATATGAATAAAACAGAAATCTCTGGGCAATAATGATCTGCACAGGAGGTGTGGATATGAAGGTATCGGATATTATGACGAAGAATGTCATCGGAATTGACCCGGAGGAATCGGCAGAGGTGGCAGCGCGGACGCTGACGCATTATAATATAGGCGCCCTTCCGGTGCGTACGGCAGATGGAAAAGTGTGCGGTGTGGTGACAGACCGGGATCTGGTCATTCGCTGTATGGCGTCGGGAAAACAGCCGTCGCAGACAAAAGTAAAAACGGTTATGACCGGTCGGGTGCTTTCCGTAAGTCCGGATATGGATGCAGCGGCCGCGGCACAGCTAATGGGCAGCAAACAAATTCGCCGGTTGCCGGTGGTGGAAAAGGGAAAGCTGTGCGGTATGATTTCCCTGGGGGATATTGCCCGTCGGGAAGAAATTCAAACCGTGGCAGCACAGGCGTTAAACGGCATAACTTCCATCGTTCAAAAAGGCTGAAAAACCGCGAAAAAACGAAGAAAAACCAACATTAAAAAATTATGAAAAAATGTTGAAAAATTTTTGAAAAAACGCTTGACAAACCCAAATATATTTGATATCATATGCAAGCTGTTTCGATGAACGGCGTGTCCGGGAGAAACGAAATCTGTACCTTGTAAATTGAATAACGCAAAGACGAAATGAACACCTTGGACAATTAAATGGATTGTTTAAGCGTTTTAGAACGAATAACAGCCAACGAAAATTCTTGAGTAATAGATTGCTAGAAGCAAATTATTCAACCACCACAGCAGAATATACCTGAGGTAAAGGCGGTTGGTAAGACCATTTCGCTGGTATTTCAAGAAGATTTGCAGGATTCTACCACGTATACTATCAATTTTGGATCAGCGATATGTGATTATAACGAGAAGACACCTCTC
>JAFODZ010000001.1 GCA_017380435.1 Oscillospiraceae bacterium | reverse complement strand
GATAAATGTAGGCTGGATCAGATGCTCTTCCACTCTCTGATCGAAGCAGGCATACAGGGCATTGCCCCAGGTCTTCTCTGCGGCATCGGCCAGCTCCACGCCCTTGGCATTGGCAGCAGCCACAGCCTCAGCATCATCGGTGATGGCATCAAAATCGATACCCACATATTCCTTGACCGCTTCCACCATGGTCAATCTGCGCCAACCGGGGGTCAGGTCGATCTTCTCGCCCATCCACTCCACATCGTAGGTTCCCAAGATTTCCTTGGCAGCGCCGGAGATAATGCCCTCGGCAATATCCATCATATCGTGGAAATCAGCATAAGCCTGGTACAGCTCAACGGTGGTAAATTCGGGGTTGTGCTTGGGGTCCATACCCTCGTTACGGAAGATACGGCCGATTTCATACACCCGGTCCATACCGCCCACGATCAGCCGCTTCAGGGGCAGCTCGGTGGCGATGCGCATAAACATATCGATATCCAGGGTATTGTGGTGAGTGACAAAAGGACGGGCAGCAGCACCGCCGGCGATGGTGTTCAGCACCGGGGTCTCCACCTCGATATAGTTCATATTGTCCAGGTAGTTACGCATGAACTTAATGAACTTGGAACGGATCACGAAGTTGCGCTTGACCTCGGGATTGACCATCAGATCCACATACCGCTGACGGAACCGCAGCTCCTTATCGGTCAGACCGTGGTACTTTTCCGGCAGGGGCAGCAAGGACTTACTCAGCAGCACCACATTCTTGGCACGGATAGAGATTTCCTCGGTCTTGGTCTTAAATACCTCGCCCTCAACGCCGACGATATCGCCGATGTCGTTTTTCTTGAAGCGGGCATATTCCTCCTCACCCAGCTCGTCGATCTTGACGAAGATCTGGATGCGGCCGGTGCAGTCCTGCAGATCGCAGAACATAACCTTACCCTGGCCCCGCTTGCTCATCAGACGGCCTGCCACACGGACAATTTTGCCCTCATAGCCTTCATAATCTGCCTTGATGGCAACGGAATCCGCATTGAAATCATACTTAGTCTGCAGGAAGGGGTCACGGCCCTCGGCCTGCAATGCCGCCAGCTTATCCCGACGGATCTGCGCTTGCTCAGAAACAGGCAGCTCTGCCTGGGGTTCAAACTTTGCCATAGCTTAGCCCTCGCGTGTAATGTTAATGACCTTCATCTGATAAGAACCGTTGGGGGCGTTGACCACAAAGGTATCGCCGATAGCCTTGCCTACAGCAGCTCTGCCGAAGGGAGAGTCATCAGAAATACGGAACTGCATAGGATCAGCTTCCTGGGAGCCGGTAATGCGGTAGGTAACCTCCGCGCCGGTTTCCATATTCTGCACGGTAACGGTGCAACCCAGGCCAACCAGACCGCTGGCCTCGTTTTCGTCCTCGATGATAACGGCGTGGGAGAGGATATCCTCAATTTCTGCAATGCGGCCGTAGAGCTTAGCCTGCTCATTCTTAGCGGCATCGTATTCGGAGTTTTCGGACAAGTCACCGTAAGACCGGGCCTCAGCAATCATAGCCGCAATTTCCCGCTCACGGGTAGTCTTTAAATAATTGAGTTCTTTTTCCAGGTCAGCCAGACGCAAGCTGGTAATCTTAAATTCTTTTGCCATAACACAAAATCCTTTCTTAACCCTAAAATTGCACCCTATATTATATAGGAAAAATTCCCATTCGTCAATGCTATTTTTTATCATTCGCTATGGTGCAGATATCAAACCCAGTGTCATCCTGAGCGCAGCATCTTTAGATGCGTAGTCGAAGGATCTTCACGCCAAACTTCCGCTCATGGACAACGATCAGGGGTAGATTCTTCGATTTGCTGACGCTCACTCAGAATGACACTTACTTGTAAGCTTTTTCATTCCTCTCGGCGATTTCTTACAGATGAAGGACTTTAGGGAGCATTTCCTCTTTGGCGATGACTTCGGTATGCAGTTCTTTTTTATGGCGCACGGTGCGCAGATTCTCCGGCATCTTCACGCCGGTAAGGACTTCCAGGCGATCCATTTTGGCAAATTCATCGGGATCGTTGTTTTCTTCCAGGGAAGACAGCACCGCTGCGGGGAACTTATAGGGCGATGCGGTGGAAAGCACCACCATAGGCCGCTTGTCGCCGGTCTGCGCCCGGTAATCCTCTGCCACGGCCCAGCCGGTGGCGGTGTGGGTATCGCACAGATAGCCGTTCTGCGCAAACACCTTTCCGATGGTCTGACTGGCCTTGGCATCGTCGCAGCAGCCGCCCCAGAACTCTGCCCGGATAGCATTTTGCAGCTGCTCCGGCACTTGATAGAAGCCTTCTTTGTTCAGCTTCTGCATCAATTCTGCCACCAATGTTGCATCCTCGGTCATCAGATACAAAAGCCGCTCCAGGTTGGAGGAAACCAAAATGTCCATAGAGGGAGAAATGGTCTTGTGCAGCGGACGGCGGCGGTCATAAAGGCCGGTGTTGATGAAGTCCGTCAGTACATTGTTGGCGTTGGAAGCGCAGATCAGTCTTCCAACAGGCAGACCCAGTTTTTTCGCCAGATAGCCTGCCAAAATATCGCCGAAATTGCCGGTGGGAACGCAGAAGTTCACTTCCTCGCCCATTTTGATCGTGCCCCTATGGAGCAGATCGCTGTAGGCCTTGAAATAATAGGTAATCTGGGGAGCAAGACGGCCAATATTGATGGAATTGGCGGTGGAAAGACGGGCGCCGCCGTCAGTCAGCTCGTTGCCAACGGTGGCAAAAATATTCTTCACGCCGGTCTGAGCATCGTCGAAGTTGCCCTCCACAGCCAAAACGGTAACATTATTGCCCTCCTGGGTAGCCATCTGCGCCCGCTGGACTTTAGAAACACCGCCGTGGGGGTAGAACACGCAGATCTTAATGCCTTCCACATCTTTAAAGCCTTCCAAAGCGGCCTTGCCCGTATCGCCGGAGGTGGCTGTAAGGATCAGAATATTTTCCTGCATTCCCTTTTGCACCTTGGCAGCGGTGAGCAATTGGGGCAGCATGCAAAGTGCCACATCCTTAAATGCGGAAGTGGGGCCGTGGAACAGCTCCAGCACTGTAAAATCTCCGGCCTGCACCGTGGGGGTCAGATCCTCAGCGGTGAATTTGCCCCGGTATGCCCGCTCCACCAGCATATCCATATTGGGAATGTCCGGCAGCATAGCGCCAATGATAGCGGTGGCCATTGCATAGGTATCCATATTCAAAATTGCTTCAACATCTACCCGAGGCAGTGTTTCCGGCACATACAGGCCCCCATCCGGGGCCAAACCGTTCAGCACCGCCTGGGCGCTGTCGACGGCGTTTTCCTGATTTCTTGTAGAATGATACAGCATAATATTCCCTCTTTTATCTCATATCTTGTTATTTTGTCACTATTGCAATTTCAGTGGGTATATGATATACTGTTTCGAGTAAAATTGCAAGTACTATACGGAGGAATATAGATATGAAAATCGGTTTGTTAGGTTTCGGCGTTGTGGGCAGAGGCGTATATGATCTGACCGCAGACCGGGATGATATTCAGGTAGCCAAAGTGATCTGTCTGGAAGATATCTCTCTGCCCGACGCAGAGGTCACCAAAGACTTTAACTCCATCCTCACTGACGACTCCATCGACACCGTGGTGGAGGCTATGGGCGGCCTGCATCCTGCCTATGAATTTGTCCGGGCATCCATCGAGGCCGGCAAAAACATCGTCACCTCCAATAAGGCGCTGATGGCCACCTTCTACGATGAACTGATCCCCCTGGCAAAGGAAAAGGGCGTTTTGATCCGCTGCACCGCTGCTGTCGGCGGCGGCATCGGCTGGCTCAGCGAGCTGGAGCGCGCCCGCCGCAGCCAGACAATCCAGCAGGTTGGCGGCATTATGAACGGCACCTGCAACTACATTCTCGATTCCATGACCCGTTTGGGCCAGGATTACGACGAGGCGCTGTCCCAGGCCCAAAAGCTGGGCTACGCCGAAGCAAACCCCACCACCGATGTTGACGGCATCGACACTTGGCATAAGGTGATTCTGTCTTCCAACATTGCCTTCGGCATCAGCGTAGATGAAAGCACCGTCCCCGCCGCCGGTATCCGCCACATCAAGGCCGAGGATGTTGCCAACTTCAAGGAGCACGGCTTGGTATGTAAGCTGCTGTCCACCGGCATTATGGCAGACGGCAAGCTCTCCGCCTTTGTACATCCCACCCTGGTTCCCGTGGGTGAGCCGGAAGCCGCTGTCCCCGCCAACTACAATCTCATCACTTTGATCGGCTCCGCCTCCGGCCGTATGAGCTTCTACGGACAGGGCGCAGGCCGTTACCCCACCGCATACAATGTAGTGCAGGACTGCACCGATGTACTCCAGGGCCGCGGTTTCTACAGTCCCTACGGCGGTAAGGTCGCTGCTGACAACAGCCTGATGCGGCAGTTCTATGTCCGGGGCGACAAGGATTCCTGGTTGGAAGAGAATACCCAGGAAACCTGGAACAACGCCGTTATCACCAAGCCGGTCAGCGTTTGCGCTATGCATGCCTGGCTGAAGGAACACCCCGGCACCTTTATCGCTGCCCTTCCCAACCAGTAAGAAAGAGGGTTTTTACTTATGCTGAAAGTTACCAAATTCGGCGGCTCGTCTATGGCAGATGCCGGTCAGTACCGCAAGGTTCGGGATATCGTTTTTGCCGACCCGGAGAGAAAAGTTGTCATCGTATCCGCCGCCGGCAAGCGCAATTCTGCCGACCACAAGCTGACCGACCTTCTGTACCTTTGCCACGCCCACACCCGTTACGGCGTAGCCTGCGACCCCATTTTCGATATGATTACCAGCCGCTACCTGCAAATCCGTGACGAGCTGCAACTGAATGTAGATCTGGAAACGGAATTTGCCGACCTCAAAAAGCGCCTGGATGCCAAGAAAGTTTCCGAGGATGAACTGGCCAGCCGGGGCGAGTACTACTCCGCCAAGCTGATGGCAGCCTTCCTGGATTTTGAATTTATAGATGCCGCCGATTGGATTCGTTTCAATATGGACGGCACCGTGGATAAGGAATTTTCCTACGCCGCCCTGAAAAAGCTGGGCAGCGGCAAGGGAATCGTGATCCCCGGCTTCTACGGCGCAATGCCCGATGGCCGTATCCGCACCTTTACCCGGGGCGGCAGCGACATCACCGGCGCCCTGGCCGCCGCAGCGCTGGATGCCAGCGTTTACGAAAACTGGACCGATGTTTCCGGTATTTTGATGGCTGACCCCCGGATCGTTGACGATCCTCAGCCCATCCCGGAAGTGACCTATGACGAACTGCGGGAATTGAGCTACGCCGGTGCCCAGGTTCTCCACGAAGGCACCATCCTGCCCGTGCGGGAAAAGGGCATCCCCGTCAACATCCGTAATACCAACGCACCGGAGGATCGGGGTACTTTCATCCAGGAGTCCTTTGATACCGAAATCGACCCCCACCGGGTCATCACCGGTATCACCGGCAAAAAGGATTTTTCCATTATCACCATGTTCAAGCGTGGTATGACCAGCGAGGTTGGTGTGCTGCGCCCGGTGCTGTCCGTTCTGGAGCGCCACGGCATCAGCGTGGACTTCGTTCCCAACGGCATCGACAATGTGTCCCTGGTAGTCAAGACTGAGGCCCTCGCTCCCCATCTGTACGCCGTTATGGCTGAGATCCAGCGGGATGTTCGCCCCGACCGGCTGGAGGTTCTGGACAATATTTCCATCATCGCCGCCGTTGGTCACCGGATGGCTTTCCGGCCCGGCGTTTCCGGTAAGATCTTTGCCGCCCTGGGCGATGCGGGCATCAATATCCGTATGATCAACCAGGGTCCGGATGAGCTGAATATCATCTTCGGCGTGGATAACAAGGACTTTGCCGGCGCAATCCGTGTGCTGTACGACAGCTTCACCAAATAATATCCATCTATCAATCAAGATATGTCATCCTGAGCGTAGTGCAACGAAGTCGAAGGATCTTGGTACCATCGTTACTGCGTAGATTCTTCGATTCGCTGTCGCTCACTCAGAATGACACAAATTAGATACACTTCATCTCTTTAAACCCCGCGGGAGGCGAAACGCCTCCCCTACATACCCTTTGGGACTCGCAATGACATAGATTTAGGAGGCATATTTATGAAACAATACACAGTTGCCATTCTTGGCGCCACCGGTGCGGTGGGTCAGGAAATGATTAAAATTTTGCAGGAGCGGAATTTCCCTGTAGGAAAGCTCGTTCCTCTGGCCAGCGCCCGCAGTGCAGGTAAGACCCTTAAATTCCGGGGCGAGGATGTAACCATCCAGCTTGCCTGTGAAGAGGCTTTTGAAGGCGTAGATATTGTCCTGGGCGCCGCGGAGAACGATGTCGCCAAGGCTATGGCTCCCGCCATCGTCAAAGCCGGTGCGGTGTTTGTGGATAATTCCTCCGCTTTCCGGATGGATCCCAATGTGCCGCTGATCGTTCCCGAGGTAAACCCCGAGGATGTTAAGGGTCACAAGGGTATTATTTCCAACCCCAACTGCTCCACCATCATCACCATCACCGCTGTCAACGCCCTCAATTCCATCGCCCCCATCCGTACTATGACCGCTTCTACCTACCAGGCCGTTTCCGGCGCCGGTGCAGGCGGCCCTGTGGAACTGATGGAGCAGGTGGAGGCTCTGTCCAAGGGCGAAGCCACCCAGCCGAAGATCTTCCCCTACCAAATTGCCTTCAACCTGATCCCCCAGATTGGCGGTGAGCAGGTAGATGGCTACACCAGCGAAGAGATGAAGATGCAGAACGAAGGCAGAAAAATCATGCACCTGCCGGATCTGAAGGTCACCTGCACCTGCGTGCGTGTGCCTGTTGTCCGCAGCCACTCCATCTCCGTCAGCTGCCACTTTGACACGCCCGTCACCGTGGAGCAGGCACGGCAGGCTATCGCAAACGCCCCCGGCTGCAAGCTGATGGACGATCTGCAAAACAAGATCTACCCCATGCCTTTGGAAACTACCGACCAGGATATCGTATTCGTGGGTCGTATCCGTCCCGATCTGACTGATCCTTGCGGCATCAGCCTGTGGTGCTGCGGTGACCAGGTCCGTAAGGGCGCAGCCACCAACGCCATCCAGATTGCAGAACTGCTGATTGAAAAATAAACTGCTATCCAAAAACGGGACTGTTGCAAAACGCAACAGTCCCGTTTATCCATTTCTGTAATAGCGATCCCCGCTAGACCGCTTTCTGTTTTACTGCAAAAATGTTCCTATAAGCTGATACTTGACTTTTGGATAAAATTTTATATAATAAAAGTGTGGAACCCAAGACGGCTGCCCACATTTCAATAACGTACACTTTATTTTTTAGGTATTATGCCTAAACAGTGAGCTATCTGGTGCAAGCAGATGGCTCACTGCTTTTTCTTGCACTTTTTATACACCCATTCACAGATTCGGATGACACTCCAAACTATGGACATGAGTGCGGCAATAATTTGCAGCAATTTCTAACCTCCTTTGAAGAGAGTTGTAATCAACAATTCTCCACAAGGAAGTTGTAATGCCTCTCTCCAAACACCACAATTCCTTGTGGGCGCAGTAGGCAACCATCTTTTTTACCGTCCTGTTCCTCCTTCGGCCGAAATCTCCTGCGGCCACAGAACAGTGGGTTCCACGGGTTGATTATATCACATGCTGTCGAAAAAGACAACAAAAATAAAAATACAAGCTCTTGTAAAACCGCTGGAGCAAACTGTGTTCTCCTAGACAGTAAAACTGGACTGTTGCAAAATCGCAACAGTCCAGTTTAACAATCTTTTTCTCAATCCGGCAGCGCCACACCGTCGGAAAATTCCAATCCCACATATTCCAGATCCTTGCGGTAGTTTTCCCGCTGCTGCGCCGTGACCTGAACCTGCTCTTTTTTCCGCTGGATGGCTTTCCGGCGGAAAAACACCAGATACAACCACCGAAGCACCCAGGCAATGGGCAGCGGAACTTTTTTCCACCGGGGGTAAGACCAGTTCATATGATCCCGGCTGGGGAATATGGCGTGCAGTTTTTGGATTTTTTGCGCCTTTTTATCGTCACCGGCATCGTGGGTGATGTGCAGGCTTTGGGCCACGGCATTGGCCTGCTTGCGCTCCGTAGCATCGATGTTGAACAGCACCTGGGTGATCCTTTCGGTAACCTCACTCCACTGACCATCCCGGAACCAGGCATCGATCACCGCCATAATATGATCGTAAAAACGCTCGATTCGCAGCTCGGCCATTTTTTCCCGGATATAGACCATATCCAGCTGCGGACACTTGCCCATATGTACCCACAGGTCGATGACAAAGCGGCTGCTTCCCTCACCGTCCCGGTAGTGCTTGGCAAAATGGATAAAGTTATAGATAAAGGCATCTTCTTCGGTCATCGCCCAGCGGTGACCGTTTTGTATTTTAGCCAGATCCCAGCCTTCGCCGAAAAAGCTGTAAAAATCTTTGTTGTAGGAGGGGATCAGCCGTTTGTGCAGCTCCACCTTCAAATACTTGTGCAGCCAGATATGCTCGTGATCCGATTCTCCGGACTCCCGGAAACCCAGCTTTTCCATCACCGGGCGAATCCGGGGATATTCCTCCTCCCGGATGAGAATATCCGCATCGCTCATGCCCCGCAGCTCGTGGCTGGGATACATGGTTTTCAGAATTGCGCCCTTGACCGGCATATAGTCGATGCCGTTTTTCTCAAAGGCTTGGCTTATTTTTTCGATCAGTTCAAGCTGCTGCTCGCTGTGAACTGTGGCCATGCAGTAATAGTCCAGCAAAAACAGCATAATTTCGCTGTCCGCCGGATAACCGCAGTTCCCCGCACCCACAAAGCCAATGGGCAGCAACCCCTGCTCTTGCAGCAGCCGTTGGGTGCGTTCCATGGAATATTTTTCCGGCAAAGAAACCGCTTCGCCGGTAATGGCGCTTTTGATCAGCGCAATGGCAGCTTGAATTGAACTTGTCATATCCATTTCTCCCTATAAAGGCAGTAAAAGTTTTGCAAAAAGGAAATAAACCAGCAGCGACACCGCATCAACGATGGATGTGATGAAGGGGCTTGCCATCACCGCTGGGTCTAACTTCAGCGCTTTTGCAAGCATTGGAAGCACTGCGCCAATGATCTTGGCGGTCAGCACCGTAGCAAACAGCGCCAGACACACCACCAAATTGATGGCCGGCGTAATGGCAGCATTTCCCAGCAGCAAGCCATCTACAAGCCATATCTTCAAATAGCACACCACCGCCAGAGCAAGGCCGCACATGACCGCGGTGCGAATTTCCTTCCAAACCACTCTGGGCAGATCGGAAAGCTTCAGCTCATCCAGGCTCAAGGCACGGATGACGGTAACAGAGGACTGGGAGCCGGAGTTACCGCCGGTACCCATCAGCATGGGAATAAAAGCCGTCAGCGCCACCTGGGCAGCCAAGGCATCTTCAAAGGATGTGATGATCATACCGGTAAAGGTAGCTGAAACCATCAGAAGCAGCAGCCAGGGAATCCGGTTTTTGAACAGCTCCCAAGGACGGCTGCGGATATAGGTTTTCTCCGACGGCAAAATACCGCCCATCATTTCCATATCCTCGGTGGCCTCGTCTTGCAGAACATCGATGGCGTCGTCAACGGTGACGATACCCACCATCCGGTTTTCCATATCCACCACCGGCAGGGCCAAAAAGTCGTACTTGGAGAACATTCTGGCCACTTCTTCCTGGTCGGTGTGGGTGGTGACGGAAATGAGATTGGTTTCCATCATATCCGCTACCCGCATCTCATCATCCTGCGCCAGCAGCAGATCCTTGACGGTGACGATGCCCACCAGCTTTCTGCCCTCGGTGACATAGCAGGTATAGATCGTTTCCTTATCCACGCCCTGCCGACGGATGCGCAGAATGCTCTCCTCCACCGTCATCGCAGGCCGCAGACTCACATATTCCGTGGTCATAATTGAACCGGCGGAATTGTCAGGATACCGCAAAATCTGATTGATGGACGAGCGCATTTCCGGGTCTGCCTGGCGTAAGATCCGCTTGACCACATTAGCCGGCATCTCCTCTACCAGCGCTGCAGCATCATCCACATATAATTCGTCCACAATTTCCTTCAATTCGCTGTCGGAAAAGGTTTTAATCAGCAGCTCCTGCTCTTCCGGCTCCATTTCCACGAAGGTTTCCGCTGCCAGTTCCTTTGGCAGCAGCCGGAACAGAAGGGGTATTTTTTTCTCTTCTGTAGAGGAGAACAGCATGGCAATATCCGCAGGATTCATCGTAATCAGAATATCCCGCAAGGTTGCGTACTTTTTCCCCTCCAGCATGGAATCCAGCGCATTTTGCACCAGTTCAAATCTTTCTTGCATCGGTGTTTTCCTCCTGTCAAATGGGCATTGCCCTTTCTCTGGTCAAACACCGGTATCCAAGGTCACCGCATCCAACGACGCAGGCAACTACTTCGACCCGGTATGCTACTGCCATTATTGCCTGTGTCCACGGTGTTCCCTCCTTGTTTTTCTTAGTATTGTAAATCCCGGTTTTTTTATTCTCCGGTGCGGGTCAGACTGCTCACATCCAGCGGCACGCCATAAACCCGCTCATATACCTGGCAGCAGAAATCCTCTGTCTGCTGACGCAGTTTTTCTTTGGCTGCCAGCTTGGACAGCTCGGGGTCCGGCCAAATCGGTTCGCCCAGATGAGGATAATATTCCTGCACCGGGAAGCCGTCAGCACCGATCTTATCGGTGTCCCGCATGGTGATGAAGCAAGGCACCACCGGCACCTGGTTCTTCACCGCCATATCAAAAGCGCCGGATTTCATAGGCTTCGGTCTGCGGTAGTTCCACCACAAACTCTGCTCCGGATAGATCAAAATGCAGTTGCCATCTCCCAGCAGCTTCTTCACTGCCACGAGGAATTTCTTCATAGTCTGCATATTGGAACTTAGGGGCAGCGTGTTGCAGTTGCGCATTAAAAAGCCGTAAAAGCCGGGGAAATTGGTGTAATTTCCCTCCCGGATCACCCGGTAAAGCTTCTTATTGTGGCCGGAATCGTCAAATACCCGCTGCATAATGAAGCTATCCATAGGATTGATGTGGTTGCAGGTAATAACCGCGCCTTTCACGCCAGCCAGGTACTCCAGGCCCTCTGCTTTGCGCACCACCACATCGCCGCTTTTTTCCAGCTTGTTGAAGAAGGCATACGCCGCAGCAAAGGCAATTGCCCGCTTGCAGTTGCCCACAATGCCTTTTTTCAGGTAGTCGATGTCCTCAGGATTCAGCACCGGGCTGGGAGGATCGTTCTCCACATCCTCGTCAAAGCGGCCCTCCTCCTCATACTGGCGGATCTTCTGCAAAATCGCCACCCGATCCGGGGCGCGGACATTTTGATTCAGCCGGTTCTGGTAGTTATCCTCCCGGCTGGTTTCCTCCTCCGCCAGCCGCAGCAGCCGATCGCAGGAATCGGCATCCCGTTTGCGCTGTTCATCGGTATAGCTTTCCAATTCCTGGCGGATCTCATCATAGACCTGGGTCTTGGCGGCATACTTCCAGAAAATATCGCCGTGACGGCAATCCGCATAGTGCCAGGGCTTGCTGGTCATAATATAATGCAGAACATACGCCTGCTCAATAGGATAGGGAATATTTCCGAAAATCTCCGTATTCCACCGCTGATCCAGCCAGTAAACCCAGTCTTTGCAGATCACATTCAGATAGTCCTCGTCCTGAGTGACTACGAAATTGTATTCTCCCAGCAGGGTAATGAATTTTTCCAAAACCTTGAATTTCCGGAACTGAGCGCAGTTTATCAAAAGCACACCGGCGTTAAAGTAAAACTCCCGTTCCACACCGACCACCTGCTCTACATAGGCGCCGTACTGCTCCGTCTGCACCATAGCCTGTTCGTGGCACGCGCCCACATAGGCGTCGCCCATATCCGTCAGATACATCTGGCTGATATCTCCCTGGACGATGGTATCGCTGTCAATATAAATCACCTTATCATACTGGGGGAACATATTGGCGATAAATAAGCGGTAATAAGTGGTTTTAGAATAATAATCCCGAATCGGCAGGTCTGCGGTGAGCTGCTCCAGATAGTCAGTCACATTCTCAAAGCGGATAGAAAAATTTTCATTTTCCATTTCCAGCACCTTCTGCTGCATTCTTTCAGAAATGTTGGTATGCAGCACATAAATCTGGTACTGATATGCTGTGGATGCATTGTCCATCATAGACTGCAAAGATACGATCGTATATTTTACAAATGCATCATCGCAGGCATAAAATATAGGAACTATATTGTCGTTCATTTTGCATAAACCTCTGTATTTTTGATTGATTGGTATTCCTCCAAGATATCATCAAAGCAAGTGTAGCCGAATTTCTTGTGGACTTTGTCGACATGCCACTGCTTGATGTTTTCCGTATGAGGATAGGGCAGGTAAAACAGCCGCTTGGAAAAATGCCGGATTACCGTACGCTTATAAAGGAACTTTTGATCGTTGAACCAATGGCGCAGCATTTTCTTTTTGGTGGTGGAACGGATCAGCGCAGACTGGTCAGCAAAGGTCAGTTTCTTCACGCGGATCAGCTGCCGCGCTTTTTCAAAAATTCCTGTTTCGCGGCATTTTTGCATATTAAAAAGCAGAACGCCGGCATTGATATAGTTGGGACTGATCAAAAAATGGCCGTAATGATCCCGGGCAGCGGCATACTCTACCCCGGAAACATCCTGGTCAAACAGCAGGCCAATGTCCTTGCAAGCCATCACATCCGCATCCAGGTACAGCAGCTTGTCCGGCATAGGATACAAGTCTGCCAGCAATCTGAGCAGCGTATAGGGAGAGCAGTAGCACCCCTCATTGGCATTGCCCCGCAAATGTTTTTCGTAGTTTTCCGTCACATCGTACAGAATCACCTGAGTCTGAGAATTGTGACGGCACAGCGCCTGTTGGATAATCCGGGCGTGTTCCTCAGTCATCGGAAGATAGTCCGGGGATACCCGGGTCAGCTCCATAGTAAAAATATGAATATTCAGCGGACGGGGCTTTTCCATTCTTCGCACAATGGAAAGTCCTGCGGTGAGAACGCCGTCAAACACCTTGTCGTTACCGCAAAATAAAATGTCCATTACACATCCTCTTTCTTGGTATATCGGATATATTCGCAGTCGCTTTCCCGACTGCGTGCCACCATCGCACCGTAGATCTCGTCCCGCAACGCCTGCGCTCTGGACTTCGGCGGAAGCTGCGGATCGGGGTAAAACGGGCCGTCCAGGTATGTGACACAGCGGGGTTTTCTGCCAAATCTGCGACGGCGGTAAGTGGTGGTCATGGCAAAGCAAGGCGCATCCAGCTCTACGGGGTATTTCATAGAGGTTGCGGGGAAATCCCGGATGCCGGTATAGTAGGGCCAGATGTGGGCCTCGGGGTAAATGACCATCACATTGCCTTCCACTGCCCGGGTGCGGATAGCCTCCCGGAAGTTGCGCATTGCCTTTAAATTGGAAGGCAGCGGCAGCGCCCCCAGATAGGGCGTGAATTTTCCCAGCACCGGCATAGATACATTGTTGGGATGCACAATCACATACACGCTCCGGGGGAACAGTAAAATATTGGGAATGAAGGGGTCTCCGATCTGCTGGGTATGGTTGCCATAAACAAAGCAGCCTTTGCCCCTTACCTGCTTGAGCAGGTGACGGTTACGGAAAGAACTATGCAAAAACAGCTTGCAGTATAAATAGGCAATGGGCATTGCCACCAGCCGATAGGCCACAAACCGCCCAAACTTCCACCGCAGACGGGTATCCACATAGCAATAGTTTTCATCAATCACCCGAGGGGTGATATTGTCGTCGGCAAATTCGTCGTTGCGTTCATCAGTATAATATACCGTTTTAACCGGCGGGTACTTCTCTTTTTTCATTTTTTGCTCCATGCGTTTTTGTCAAGCCTTCATAAACCTACCGATGCAGTCCACAGAACAAGACTCCATGGCCGGCCTTTTCCTATCTGTATTTATCTTGCTGTTACCGCAGAAAATCATACCAAAAACAGCATCCTTTGGCAATCCACAGGCTGTTTCCTTCGGTAGCCTGGGCGAAGAGCCGCAACTCTACCGCCAGTAGAGTCTGCATATTTCCCATTATATTATTATACCCCAGCTCCTTCTGCTTGTCAACGGCAACAGCAAAGGGAGGGGCGATGCCCCTCCCCTACTATATTGCATTCTATTACTTGCAGAAGTCCTTTGCCACTTCCACGATATGGTCTGCGGTCAGACCGAACTGCTTCAACAGCGCAACGGCGGGGCCGGAATGGCCGTATTCGTCGTTGACGCCAATGCGGCGCACAGGTGTGGGCAGCTTTTCAGACAGCAATCCGCAAACAGCCTCGCCCAGACCGCCAATGATGGAGTGCTCTTCGCAGGTGATGACCTTGCCGCACTTGCGGGCAGCTTCCAGCACCAGCTCCTCATCCAGAGGCTTAATGGTGGGCATATTGATGACACAGGCGTTGATGCCAGCCTCAGCCAGCATTTCGCCGGCCTGGATGGCTTCATAAGTCATCAGACCGTTGGCGATGATGGCAACATCGGTGCCTTCCCGCAGGATTTCGCCCTTGCCGATGACGAACTGATAGTCCTCGTTATGGAATACCGGCACAGCCAGACGGCCAAAACGCAGATACACGGGGCCTTTATACTCATAAGCAGCCTTCACAGCAGCCTTAGCCTCGATATCGTCGGCGGGGCAAATAACGGTCATACCGGGAATGGAGCGCATCAGCGCAAAATCCTCGCAGCACTGGTGGCTTGCGCCATCCTCGCCCACGGAGATACCGCCGTGGGTTGCGCCGATCTTGACATTCAGATTGGGGTAGCCGATGGAATTGCGGATCTGCTCAAAGGCACGGCCCGCAGCAAACATAGCGAAGCTGGATGCAAAGGGAACCAGTCCTGCGGCAGCCATACCGGCAGCGGCAGCCACCATATTGCCCTCAGCAATGCCGAAGTCAAAGTGACGGTCGGGGAAAGCTTTCTTAAATACGCCGGTCTTGGTAGCGCCTGCCAGGTCGGCATCCAGGACCACCAGGTCCGTATGCTCAGCGCCCAGGGCAGCCAGTGCTGCGCCATAGCTGTCACGGGTAGCAACTTTCTTCATATCTGCCATATTACTTTCCCTCCACTTCTGCAAGCTGAGCCTTCAGCTCAGACATAGCCTGCTCATACTCAGCATCATTGGGAGCCTTGCCGTGCCAGCCGGCATCGTTTTCCATAAAGGAAACGCCCTTGCCCTTCACGGTGGACATCACGATGGCGGTGGGCTGACCCTTGGTCTTCTTTGCGTTTTCAAACGCCTTTTCCAAGGCGTCAAAATCGTGGCCGTCAACGGCGTGAACATTAAAGCCGAATGCCAGCAGCTTATCCACGATGGGATAGGGGCTCATAACATCGGCAACATTGCCGTCGATCTGCAAGCCGTTGTTGTCAACGATGATGCACAGGTTGTCCAGCTTATAGTGGGCAGCAGCCATACATGCCTCCCAAACCTGGCCCTCCTGGATCTCGCCGTCACCCAGCAGGCTATAGACCCGATTGGTCTTGCCCTGGTACTTGGCGGCCATCGCCATACCCACAGCAGCGGAAATACCCTGGCCCAGAGAGCCGGTGGACATATCCACGCCGGGAACGGTGTTCATATTGGGGTGGCCCTGCAAGTAGCTGTCGATATGGCGCAAAGTGGGCAGATCTTCCACGGGGAAGTAGCCACGGTAAGCCAGTGCAGAGTACAAACCGGGAGCGGTGTGACCCTTGCTGAGAACAAAGCGGTCGCGATCCTCCCACTTAGGATTTGCGGGGTCGATGTTCATCTCTTTGAAATAGAGGTAGGTGAATACCTCTGCGGCGGACAGGCTGCCGCCGGGATGGCCGGCCTTGGCACCGTGGGTGGACTCAATTACACCCATGCGCACCTTGCAGGCGGCAATTTGCAATTGCTTTTTCTCGCTGGAAGTCATATGGTTCCTCCTCATAGCAAATAATGTGTTTATCCTTGTTTATCTTATCATTTCTGCAACCAGGTTGCAAGTATTTTACTGTATTTACTGAGAAATTCCCGAAACTATTCTTCCGTGTGATCTCTTCAGCGCCGTCTTTCTCTTCTTCTCATTTTGCGGTTTCTCCGAGCCAGCAGCTCACGGAGCGCCGAAATGGCCACCGCTCCTGCCAAGAGAACGCCAAACATAACCATGTGCATTTTCCAATCCTGCCGGCTGCCAAAAAAATCAAACACACCATCATACAGCAGGTACAGCCCATAAGAAATCATACCGAAGGGAGCAAATACCCCGAATACGGGTACTTTCTTCAAATAATATGTCGTAAGCACCAGGCTGACGGCTACAGACAAAAAGCATACCGACCAGCCAAAGGGGCGAAGATAGGGCAGTCGGATCAAAGACGCCAGAACCGCACCGGCAGCACCAGCCACAATGGCAATTCCCAAAACGGCGATCCGTTTTCCCCAGCCTGCATCCATCATGGAATGCTTCCAGCCAATTTGGGACAGCAGCACGCCCACAGGGAAGGCAAACACATGGATTTTGACGGCCATATCCTCCGGCAGAAGTGCAAATGCCGCCGCCGAACAGGCAAACAGGCTGATGAGCCGAACTACTTTATTGTCCATCAGCTTGAAGATCACCCAGAATGCGCCGTAGCAGCCGAAGGTCAGATACAGCCAGTTATCCATCAGTCCCAAGGGACTTTGGGCGATCCAGGAGGCAATATTGCCTTTGCGGACGACATTCAGCGCAATCACCATGATTGCAGAGGGCAGCCACACCTTTACCATCTTGTTTTCCCAGTAATGGGATAGCCCGCCATTGTGCCTGTAGGATTCCGACACGCCAAAACCGGAGCAGAAGAAAAACACCGCCGCCGCGCCATGCACTATGTAGGACGCATAGTTAAAATCGTAATAGCTTCTGAAAAATAACGCTATGACAGCCGCCAGCGCCGCAATGCCCTTAAGGATCAGAAAATGATTCCGGTCACACAGGGAAAAATTTTTTACATAATACTCTTGTTTTTTATGAGACAAGGGTACTCACCTCGTTCTTTGCTATTATATAAATTCTTTTTTGATATGCCCAAACAGTTTCTTCCTTTCCGCTTTCCAGCGGGTCAGTAGAACCAGCAAAACGGCGTGCCGCATAACTGCGATACCTGTTTCCGGCCGTCATATATGTTTTAATATATTATCATTTTCACGGTTTAGTTTCAAGCTTTTTGCAGGTTTTTATCTTATTTTTTCATCTCTCATATTTATTTGACATTCCCGTTTATTTATGGCATAATTTAATAAAAATCAACTGTCGGAGGCGTTGTATGGCTACATCTACCGAACAACTCAAGCAGATCCAAAATAAAGAATTGGAATTATTCCGAGCCTTTATTTCTGTATGTGAACAGTTGAAACTTCCTTACTTTGTCGTCGGTGGCACATTGTTAGGTGCAGTGCGTCATAAGGGCTTCATCCCCTGGGATGATGATATCGATATTGGCATGCTGCGGTCTGATTATGAAATTTTTCTCTCCAAGGCGCAAAGTCTGCTTCCGGAAAACATGTTTCTGCAAACCTTGGATACCGAACCCGAATATTTAGCAAACTACGCAAAGCTGCGCCACAGCGACACCACTTTTATTGAATCCTCTACAAAATCCCGGAGGATTAACCACGGTCTTTTCATTGATATCTTCCCACTGGATTTCTATCCAGACTCCGCTTGGTCGAGATTTTTCTTTCAATTAAAAAACAAAATGTACGGCTATCGCATCAGTTCCGAATTTGAGGGCATCAGTTTCCCCTGGTATTACAAGCCGGTGCATATCCTTTTACGGCTAATGTTCCCCTCTGTACAGAAAACACTACACAAACGTGATTGCTTGCTAAAAAAATACTCAAAGGGCAAATGCATCGCCAGTCATTGCGGCGCCTGGGGCGAAAAGGAAATCGTTCCGGCCCAATGGTATGGCGAAACTGTCTTTCTGGAATTTGAGGGCTACAAGGTATCTGCTCCCGCTGAACACCACGCTTGGTTGACCCATTATTACGGAAATTATATGCAACTGCCCCCCGTGGAAAAACGTTGCACGCACCATTTCACAGAGATCATCGATTTAAATACGCCGTATAGCAAACATATACATGAGAGGTCCACCCCATGATTTTTGCAGCAATACTTGGACACTATGCAGATCCCGCCACCAACTCGGTTGCTCCCAATTCCCTAGCGGAACTTGATAACAAGCCAATTATTGTATATAGCGCAGAAAAACTCCTCGCCAGTCCACGCATAGATGCCGTTTTCATCAGTATTAATTCCGACTGGCTATGTCCAATACAGCAGATTATCAATTCCTTCCTTCCAAATTACGCTCATCGCATTCATCTGATCCCCTGGGAAGGCAGCCACAACAATACGCTTCAAAACATTCTATATACTATCACTCAAATGAGCAATGGTAATGAAGAAGATATTATCATAGTGCATGATGCCAACAGACCTTTCATCACTTCGCGTATCATTGAAGAGAATATTGACGCCGCAATAAACTTTGGAGCAGCAAATACCGTTTGTCCCGCCATTGATACAATTGTTATTTCACATGACGGCTCCTCCATTTCTGATATCCCCAACAAAGCTTTTATGTATTGTTCTCATTCCCCGCAAAGCTTTCAAGTGAATGTTCTAAAAAATCTATACAGTTCTCTATCCGTTGCCGAACTTGCTTCTCAATACGACCCTTGTAAGCTTTGTTCTATACACGACCTGCCCGTCGCTCTTGTGCGCAGTGAATACACAAATATAAAAGTCTCCGCACCTAGTGATTATCCCATCGCTGAGGCGTATGTAGCTAGAGGTATTCATTTATAAGTTGCACATCGAAACTATCGCCAAAATGCTTATTCAAATCTTGTTCAATATAACAAGCACCCCGATATGCGTAATGAACTGCTCCCCGTCAAGTGGACAGTGAAATAAAATAAAATTTTTCTTGCTTCCGGCGACCTGGTTAGGGTTGCCGGAAGTCTTTCTTATGCCGCCATTAGATAGCTGAAGTGCTTCTCCATCGGTGTCAGCACGCCCAG
>JAFODZ010000030.1 GCA_017380435.1 Oscillospiraceae bacterium | reverse complement strand
GATACTGCCTTTAACTGTTCGAAGGATTCCATATCATCCACTTCCACTGCACAAATCTGGATATGAGGGAATAATTTTTCAAAATAAATCTTCGCTTTTGTTAAGTCTACTTTTTTATGCTTAGTGCCCAGGTCGATCTGTACTTCAGTCGAGCCAATACCCGTTACGACACCGGTAACCTTATCTCCTGTATTTAAAGTCTTGATGGACTGCTCCAGAAGCTCAGCAAAGCTCTCCTCCTGTACAGCCTCAACATTCATAATTTCGCTCATAGTCTTATTGACCTCCTTTATAATCCACGCAGGTGTCGAAGCACCCGCAGTGATTCCAACATCAGTAGCTCCGCGGAAAAATTCGCTTTCCAGTTCGGCAGCATTATCCACCAAAACGACCCGGTCACAATGCTCCCGGCAGATCATTGCCAGGCGGCCGGTATTGGAGCTGTGGGTGTCCCCCACCACGACCATCGCCTGACATTGGGTGCTTAAGGAAGCCGCCTCATTCTGCCTGGATTCAGTCGCTTTACATATTGTATCAAATATTTTCAAATTAGTAAACTGTTTTTTTGCTATTTCACAGCAAATTTTCCACAAACTTTCAGTGGAAGTGGTTTGGCAAACCATACAAACTGGCGAATCTGGGGAAATTTCCCCGGATCTTGCCCAGGCTTCCAGTTCTTCAGGGGTTTCAAAGATCTTGCAGGTACTGGTCCAGCCGGCAATGCCCTCCACTTCCGGGTGGCTGCGGGTGCCGATGATCACCGGCAATCTGCCTTCTGCCTCTGCATTGCTGACAATTCCATGGATCCGCTTGACAAAGGGACAGGTGGCATCCACAAGGACAACGCCCTTGCTTTCCAGCTCGTCATAGACCGCCTTGGCGACGCCGTGGGAACGGATAATGACTGTTTGTCCCGGCTGGGCCTGCTGGGCAGTGGCAATGACGCTGACACCCATCTTTTCAAAATGGGATACTGCGTGACGGTTGTGAATGATGGGCCCCAGTGTTGCCACGGATTTGCCCTCTTTCGCCGCCTGCTCCACCATTTCCACCGCGCGGTTGACACCGAAACAGAAGCCTGCGCTTTTTGCAACTGTTACTGTCATAGTGAAACTTTCTCCCCGACAATACGCTTGATCTCCTGAATGACCTCATCAATATTCATTTCCGAGGTATCCACCTCAACGGCATCGGACGCCTTCTTCAGCGGTGCAATGCTGCGGCCCATATCCTGCTTGTCCCGCTGGAGGATCTCCTTAAGAACTGTCTCAAAATTCGCTTTCTGACCCTTTTCCAGCAATTCCTCACAACGGCGCTTTGCCCGAACCTCGGGAGCAGCAGTCAGGTAAATCTTTACATCTGCCCGGGGCAGCACTACAGTACCGATATCCCGGCCATCCATGACCACATTATGCCGTCTTGCCACATCCCGCTGCATATCCAGCAGCAGCTCCCGAACCACCGGCAGTGCTGATACCAGAGATGCCTTCTGGGAAATATCCTGGGTTCGGATATCCCCTGTGACATCCAGGCTGTTCATGATCATATGCTGGTTACCCTCTTCGTCGTATTCGATGGATACAGTCAGTTCGTCGATATACCGGCTCACGGCATCGATATCCTTGGAGTTGATCTGCCAAAGGTCAAAGAAATAGGCAACCGTACGGTAGATCGCACCGGTATCCACATAATAATATCCCAAATCTTGGGCCAGCCGTTTGGCAATCGTGCTTTTACCCGCACCGGCAGGGCCATCGATGGCAATTGAAAATGTTTTGGGCATTTTTATCTCCTCCTTAATTATCACGCAGGCGGGCAAGAATCTCTGCTTCCCGAACCACAACCTGCTCCGGTGTTATATTCAGCAACGCGCCGACCTCCACAGGACTCATCGCCTTTCCGTCCGCCAGGCCATAGCGCAAAGATATCAGTTTGGAATCCTCTGCTTCCAGACCGGACAGCAGTTCTGCAATTCGCTGCCGCACCTGGAAATAGGCCGTATCCTCTACCGCCTGTTCATCCTCCGGCTGAGGCTCGGGCGTCTGCTGGGACTGGTGTGCCTTATCTATCATCCGGGCATTTTCCACCATTTTTTCCAGCACCGCGCATTCCTCCGGAGAAATATGCAGCATCTTTGCGATCTCCTCGGGGGTAGGATTGCGCCCTAATTCCACCAAGAGCCGCTGATCGGCGTCCCGGTAATCTTCCATATCCTGCCGCAGCTTTTGACCGATACCACCGCTGCGGGCTTGTAAAAACACGGCCTTTGCCATATACTGCCGGATCCACCAGCGGCAATGGGTCTGAAAATCACCGTCTTCATAGCACAAAATACTCTGCCACAGGCCCAAGCTACCCTCCTGGATCAGATCCAGCAGCAGAACGCCGTGACCCGTATGCTCCATAGCAAGCTCAACCACCTGGCTCAAACACAGCGTCACGAGCTGCTGCGCCAAATGATGCTCGCCCTCGGAATACCGCTGTGCCAGCAGCTGCACATCCCCCGCCGCGGGCGTCTGTGCCAGTTCCTGCAGATACAGCCGCAGAGGATCATTCTCATCCAGCCCCTGCAAAACCGCCTCTGCCTTAGTGTGAGAGGCCTCCTGCTTTAGCCGCAATGCGGTGCTGCCGGTCAGCGCCACAGGCGGAAGATGGGATATATCCAGGGTGATGCCTGTATCCTCCAGCCGCGTCAAAGCTTCTTCTACCGTCAGCTCGTCTTCCTGCTCCAATAAGGTCAGCAAGGCAGCAGCCGAAATATGATCACCGGGACGAAGCAAATCCAGCTCCTGCTCCCAGGGTTCTTTTTCAAATGAATACTCTATATCACTCACTTAAAAAGTCCTCCAATCCGAAATCCGCGCCCATCATCTTCAGCTTTTGCATTGCCTGCTGCTCGATCTGGCGGACGCGCTCTTTGGAAATCCCCAGTTCCTTACCGATCGTCTCCATAGAGCACGGTTCCCTGTCGGTCAAGCCGTAATGCATTTGCAGCACCTGCTGCTGCCGGGGTGTCAACTGTGACAATAAAATCTGCAAGGTATTTTTCAGCTCCCGGCGAACCAATTCTTCCTGGGGCTGGGGGGCCTGCAGATCTTCGATCAGAATCTGCAGATCATCGTCGCCGTCATCCCCTACCGGCGTATCCAGCGATACGGTTCGGGGCATCAGATTCAAAAGCTGCGCAACCTTTTCCGCATCCATTTGGCACAGCTGGGCAATTTGCGCCGCATCCGGCTCTTTCCCCAGCCGCTGCATCAGTTCTGTTCTGGCTCGCAAAACCTTATTCATCTTTTCGGCAGTATAGTGCGGCACGCGGATCATCCCGTTGTAGTTCATAATGCACCGCATTATGCCTTGCCGAATCCATTTGGTTGCATAAGTAGAAAAGCGCAAATTCCGGGTGTAATCGAATTTTCTCGCAGCATAAATCAAGCCGATACTGCCTTCCTGGATCAGATCCAGTATAGGCACTCCCCTACCGCCATAATCCCGGGCAATGGAGACCACAAGCTGCAAATTGGAGGAAACCATAAATTTAATAGCCTCAGCATCTCCGGCTGCGCAATCTCTTGCCAGCTGGCGCTCCTCCTCCGGGGTCAATCGGGGAAAGCGGCGGATATCCTGGATAAATTGGTGCATACCGTCCTCCCTGGGCAGGGCATCGGACAGTAGGGTATGTTCCTGGACCGGGGTGTCCGTCATGGTTTTGTTCCCTTGCTTTCTTTTAGTTTATTGCGAAATTTCATCAAATCATCGTCACTGGTAATACTGGAGGCCTGGGATGTGCGCAAAATGGTAGCTACGCAATCATCAAATGCAGTCTCATTCACAGGACCTTCTCTATGCTGGCAGATGCCAACCACATGGCTGGTCTCCTCCGGGGTCAGCTCCGTTAAGGCAGCCAATGTCACTTCCATTCCCTTTTGGTGCATCGCCAGCAGCTGGTCATAGACCTTGCCCAGCACCGGAACAGAAAACTGTCCTCCGGTGAGATTTTTTGCTTTGTCCATCAGCGCAGGATCCTGAAGCACCATAGCGATGGCACCTTCTTCCGCCATGGCGGATTTCATATTGTCATAACGGATGGTGCGAACCTTCGGCTGCAGATTTTTAGCAGGTGTCAGATCAATCTTCTCCTGGGCCTTTTTCTCCTGCTGCAGCCGCCGCTTGTAAGCCTTGCCGATCTCCAGCTTCATAGCCTCAAAGCTGATACCGGCGCTCTCTGCCACGCGGTTTCCGTAGATCTCCCGCTGCACCGAGCTTCCCAAGGTGCTGATCAGCTCCGCAGATTCATGGACATAACGAACCTTTTGGTCATCTACGGAAAGGTCGTATTTCTTTCGGATGGCAGACAACTGGTATTCCACCCGGTTGGCAGAATCCTCCAGCAGCAAGCGGAACTTGTCCGCGCCGAATTTTTTCAGATATTCGTCGGGATCCTTGGCATCCCGCATTTGCAGGACTTTGACCCGAATGCCGGCCTTCTCCAAAATGGGAATGGCCCGGCGGGTGGCCCGCTGACCGGCCTCATCACCGTCATAGATCAAGACCACCTGCTCCACATACCGGCTGATCAGCACGGCATGTTCCTCTGTCAGGCTGGTGCCGAGTGATGCCACTGCGCAGTCAAAACCGTACTGATGCAGGGCAATGGCATCCATATAACCTTCGACCAGGATTAAATATCCCAGCTGGCTCTTTTTGGCGTAGTTTAAGCCAAAAAGATTTTTTCTTTTATTAAAAATCAGTGTTTCCGGGGAATTTAAGTATTTAGCGGCATTGGGATCGTTATTGTTCATTATTCTGCCGCCGAAACCAATGACATTGCCTCGGGTATCGATAATGGGGAACATCAAACGGTCACGGAAACGGTCAAAAATGTTACCGTTTTTCTTGGAAACCGTCACCAAGCCGGAATCGATCAGTTCCTGCCGGGTATATCCCTTGATTTCCATGGCCTTGACCAGCATATCCCAACTATCGGGCGCATAGCCAATGCCGAATTTGGTCAATGTAGATTTGGACATCCCCCGCCCAAGGGCATATTCCAGCGCTGACTTTCCGATGGGGGCGTACAGCTGGCTGTGGAAAAAGCGGGCAGCTTCCTTATGCAGCGCCCACAGCCGTTCCTGCTGGCGGTAGCGGCTTTGGTACTGCTCGTCCTCCGGCACCTCCATACCGCTCCGCTTGGCAAGGGAGCGAACCGCATCGGGGTAGCTCAACCCCTCTAATTCCATAACGAAATTGATAGCGCCGCCGCCCTTATGGCAGCCAAAGCAATAATAGATGCCCTTATCCGGAGCCACAGAGAAGGAAGCAGTCTTCTCGCCGTGGAACGGACACAAGCCGAACATATTAGCACCGGAGCGCTTCAGATGCACATGCTGACCAACCACATCCTCAATGGGGTTGCGGGCGAGCAGCTCGTCAATAAACGATTGCGGAAAAGCCATTTCCTTCCCTCCTTTTCAAAATTGTTATCCCCGGACATTCCAGCCCGCGGGAATGAACAGCTGGGTGTATTTATCCACCGCATAGTTGTCGGTCATACCGGCAATGTAATCGCAAACTGTGCGCTCCATACCGTCAAAGCTGAGCTGCGGCTGAAAATCCTCCGGGAGCGCATCGGGATTTTCAAAATAATATTCATACATCCGCTTGAGCATATCCTTAGCCTTGGACTCCTCGCCCTTGACCACAGGATTGCGATAGACCTTTTCAAACATAAAGGCCCGAAGCTCTGCCAGCGCTTGATCCACCTGGGGGGAGAGCATAATCTGCCCGGCTTCCATAGAGGTTTGGATCATATCGCAGGTCAGCGTATTGATCCGCTGACTGTGGCGCGTTCCTAAAATGTGGCTGATGGAACGGGGAATATCGCTTTCGTCCAGAACTCCCGCCCGAATGGCATCGTCGATATCGTGGTTGACATAGGCGATCTGGTCCGAGCGGCGGACGATCTGTCCTTCCATGGTTTCGGGAATGTGGGGGCCGGTGTGTCCCAGGATGCCCATACGAACTTCATAAGTCAGATTCAGACCCTTGCCGTCCTTTTCCAGCATATCCACCACCCGCAAGCTCTGCTCGTTATGGCGGAACGGTGCGCCAATGCAGTCGCTGAGTGCGCCTTCACCGGCGTGGCCAAAGGGTGTATGCCCCAAATCGTGGCCCATAGCGATGGCCTCCGCCAAATCCTGGTTCAGATTCAGCGCCCGGGCAACTGTCCTGGCGATGCGGGAAACCTCAATGGTATGGGTCATCCGGGTGCGGTAATGATCCCCCTCCGGGTTTAAAAACACCTGCGTCTTATGCATTAACCGGCGGAAGGATTTACAATGGACGATCCGATCCGTATCCCGCTGAAAGGCGGTGCGCACATCGCTTTCCCAGGCTTCTTCCGGATACAGCCTGCCCCGGCTTTCATCGGAAAACGCAGCCTTGGGACTAAGCTGAAGGTGTTCGCGCTGTTCCAAAAGATTTTGAATCTCCATTAAAGACCTTCCTCCTTTCCTTTCACCGGGAATGCCCGATACTCCTGCGCGGTAACAAGACCCTCAACCTGGCCTGCGGTCATATCCACAATGCGGTCTAAAAATGATTGAGCCTTGCCCTCCGCAACTAAAATCTCCAATTCTACTTCTGCGCCGAACTGGGTATCCCGGATGATGCCGTCAAAGGCAGCAACCTCCAGTTTTACCCGTTCATAAAAGGTATAGGGTACCGGCAGGTACAGCACCGACCACACCCGTTTCATAGATTTGCCCGCGGCATCCACCGCGATCTTTGCGCCCTTGGTATAGGCCCGAACCAAGCCGCCTGCTCCCAAGAGCGTGCCGCCGAAATACCGGGTCACTACGCAAACAATATTGTTGAGCTGCTCTTTTTGCAGCACCTGGATCATGGGCATACCGGCTGTACCGCCGGGTTCTCCGTCATCGGAAAATCGGACAGCACCATCCCGGATAATATAGGCCCAGCAGTTATGGGTGGCATCATAGTGCTTCTTTTTCATTTCTGCGATGCGGTCCAGGGCCTCCTGTTCCGTTTCCACAGGCCACACCCGACCGATGAATCGGGACTTTTTCTCCACAAATTCATCTTCGCCGAAGGCCGTCGGCACCAGATATTCTTCCACACTGCTCACCTGCCTTATAGGATATAATCTCTCAGTTTTCCGTATAGTATGGGATCTACAATGGTTTCCACTTCAATTCCCTCGCCGGTATATTCCACATTCAGCACCTGGGCATTGCTGTGGAGCGTGTCCACCATACCACCCATAGAATAAGGAAACAGCACCCGGATATGATGACGGCTATGGCCCAAAGCTTTCTCGATCGCCTTTAGCAGATCCTCCATACCATATCCCAAAGATGCGGAGATCTTCACCACATCTTCCCCAATGGGGATGTCTTCTGCCGGTACCAAATCCGCTTTATTATAACATTGCAGCACCTTTGTCCCCGGCTTTGCCAGCTTGGTGATCAGGCTATCCACCACGGCAATATGCTCCTGCCGGTTTGGGTCTGCCGAATCGATCACATGCAGCAATAGATCTGCGTACTCCAACTCTTCCAGCGTTGCCCGAAAAGCATCCACCAGATGATGGGGTAGCTTTGCAATAAAGCCAACGGTGTCGGACAACACAACATCCAAATTATCGGACACGGTCAATTGGCGGGAAGTGGTGTCCAGGGTATCAAACAGCCGGTTATTGGCGGGGATTCCCGCGCCGGTAAGCTGATTGAGCAGCGTGGATTTTCCCGCGTTGGTATAACCCACAAGAGCAACCACAGGCACGGAGTTTTTCATTCTCCGATCCCGCTGCACCGCCCGAACCTGCCGCACCTGCTCCAATTCCGATTGCAGGCGGTTGATCCGTTCCCGGATATGACGGCGGTCCGATTCCAGCTTGGTTTCGCCGGGGCCACGGGTGCCAATGCCGCCGCCTTGCCGGGACAGGCTCTTGCCCATGCCGGACAGCCGGGGCAGCAAATATTTATACTGGGCAAGCTCCACCTGCAACCGGCCCTCTTTGGTCTTGGCCCTTTGGGCGAAAATATCCAAAATCAGCGCAGAACGATCCAGGACCGTTACGCCCAAAATCTCCTCCAATGCCCGAATGTGGCCGGGAGACAATTCGTTGTCAAACAGCACCATAGTCGCCTGGGTTGCCTCAGCGAGCAGGCGCACTTCCTCCGCCTTGCCCTCGCCGATGAAGCTGTGGGCATCCGGCGTATGGCGGTTTTGCAATACCTTTGCAGTGCAAAATCCCCCTGCCGTTTCCAGCAATGCTTCCAGTTCTTCCAGGGTTTCTTCTGTGGCTGTTTGTTCTTTTGTAAAGCAATCGGCGTTCAATCCCACTAAGACTGCCCGCTCTTGAATCTTCTGTTCCAGCTCCAAAGCACATTCCTCCGCATTTTATCAATTTATTATACCATAGAATGCCCCGGATTCTCAATAGATAAATTATTAAAATTTTGGAGAATTTTATTTGCACAAGAAACACACAAACCGAGGAGGCATAAGCCCCCTCGGTTTATGAATCATTAAGTAGCTTTCGTAGAATTTACGTGTGAATACAACTACATATTTATTGTACCGATTCTTGTTTTACCGCTTTATATTGCGCCGTCCAATCCGTTAATTCCAATTCTCCACTACTATAAGCATAAGTAAATCGCTTCTTTTCAACATTTGTTTCCGATATATCAGATTGTGAATTTGTGTCACCAAATGCAACTGAGGTAACAGAATCATAGTGAAAATATATCGATTGTGTTTCAAAATCTATCCAATACGTTCCGCTGTAAACAGATTCTTCCTTATTACTGGACTCTAAAATGACCTCAACTTTATCATTTTCAAATTCTACAATTGTCGTTCCAAGCAAGGATAATTCAATTTTCCATCGTCCCTGCAATGCTTCCTTAATCTCTTGTTCGTAGCATTTTTCTACCATCATTAAGCTATTACTATAATTTCCAAGAGATTCATATAAAACTTTTGCTTCATAATATTGACCTTCTGCAAACAATCTGCAAGCCTTATTGTAGCTATCTGTATCTGTACTACCACAACCGCAAAGGGAAAACATCATAATAGATAATAGTGTATAAATCAGTATTTTCTTCATAATTATATATCCTTTATCTGACCTTTTATGCTTTTCAATCTGCAAACGCACTATACAACGCAATAACATCATTGAGCATATCTTTGTCAATTTGTACTACTTCATAATCATAATGAGAATTATCTCCATCAAATCGAATAATTGTTCTCTCTGAATTTGCAATTTTGTTCAACAATAATATTTCTTCCGAATCCATTGATTGCCCTAAATTTAATGCTTCTTGATATGTTTCACTCACTCTACCGTATCCACTTGATCGTTGAATTTGGGAGCAATCCTTCGTAAACCTTTCGCCATCTACAACAAATATCATTTTTTCCCAGAAAATCCAATTATCTTCTGTATAATTATAGGCAACACATATCCATGCGTTATTATCCCGTATTCCAATAGCAGGCATCACAAAACAGCGTTCATCAATATATTTCGGTCGTTGTTTTGGATAATACCATGTTATACCGTCCACAACATCTTCCTCTATATCAAAGTTGCCCTTGTACATCTCAATTGCTTCATATTTTGCCGTATCTTTTAAATCTCTATATGTATCACTTGCTTCTTCCAATTTTCCATAGTTTGATACTTTTGCCTGTTCATCTGTATCCAGCATCTCAAACGCTTTTTGAGCATTGGAAATAGAATTATGGGATTCTAAAGAAACAGTTCCTATAGAATCTATAAGATCAACAACATTATCCACTCTGCTTTGAGATTCTTGAGCTACTTTTCTCTTATTGGTATCCAAAACCAGCTGATCAAATTCAACTCGCTTATGAACCAAGACTTGTATATTATCTCCAAGCTGAACTTTCTCGTCCTCACTCAGAATTTTATAAGCATCTTCTGCTATGAGGATTGCCTTCTCAGACTCAAGACTAACCGTTCCAATTGATTGTATCTTGGCTTCACATTCTTGAATTGCTTGATTTTTTCCACAGCCGGAGAACGCACCCGCTATCACAATCAATACCAATATTAATAAAATCTTACTAAACACAATAATATTGCATTTTTTCATAATATTTCATCCTTTTATAAAATCTCAGTCTATTTCGAATATCTAGTACAACATTGTTGGCAACCTCTGTTTTCATCCGCGAAACGATAATCCTGCTTATTACAGATCGCATGCCTATCAAAAACAGGCTCGCGCTTACCCGACCAATATTCACAAGTATCACACATTTTGGGGTCAGTTATACTTTGCATTATCTTTCGTTCCCTTCTTGTTATATACATCCTCACCTCAAACGAGGAAACCACATCACTGATACAACCACCTCCATGAAAACAAAAAGTGCGGCTACCGAAGTAACCGCACAAAAAACGCAAACTCCGATAGTCGCCAAACCAATTCAATATAAGGGCATTACTGCACACCAATACCGCGGAGTTTGCATTTTTATCAAACTGACGGTATCGGTTAAAAAGGGTATAGTATCCCTATAGAAATACAAAAATGCCCCTATAATATTAAATTGGTTTGGCATAATTATTATATTACATATTATTCTGTTTGTAAAGGCAAAAAGTACCAGGATTCTAATAGTTTAACGAAAGCCCACAAATTTAACGAAAGGGCAGAAGTTTAACAAAAGCCCCCACAAATTTAATAAAACCCCATAAATTTAACAAAAGGTATAAGAAAAATACCCATAAAAACGCAAAATACCCAGTCAGGAAATTGATCCGGACTGGGCATTTTTTGAATGAAATCCTTGCTCACGCAAGGATGAAATCAGCTATGCTGATGAAATCTGCTTCGCAGGTGAAATTAAATCCACCCATCGCCGCAGCGATTTCATCCGACCGAAGGGAGGATTTCATCATCGAAGATGATTTCACCCACCCGCAAGGGTGGATTTAGTTGAAAAGAACGGCAATCGTATCACGATTACCGTTCTTTTCTGGTGCTGGTGACCGGACTCGAACCGGTACGCCTGTTACAGCAAGGGATTTTAAGTCCCTGGTGTCTACCTATTCCACCACACCAGCATATTCGCTGCAAACAATACTAACATATTTTTCCCCTTCCGTCAAGCGACGAAAGGGGAATTTTTACATCATACTTTCCAAAATCTCCGGCAGCATTTTGGGATCGTCGCAGAAATACTGACCGCCAACGGCTTCCAAGGTTTCACGGTCCCGGAATCCCCAAAGCACGCTCAGGCATTTGACGCCCAAATTCTTCGCCGTCAGAATATCCGGCTCGCTGTCGCCTACATAAATGCAGGTATCCACGCCGATGATTTGCATTGCCTTTTGCAGCATATCCGGCGCCGGTTTTCTGGGGCAGTCCGTACTCTCCCCCCGGGCATACACATCCCCGAAAAACTCCTTACACAGTAGCTTAGTGGGTGCATCCGGCTTATTGGACACAATAGCCACCGGGTATTTTTCCCGGATCTTCGTTAGAGCCTCCGTTACACCGTCGTAGGGCCGGGTTTTGATCTGACTGTGGGTTTTATAGTATGCCTGGTAGGTTGCCAGAACCGCATCCACATCGGGATCATTTTCCAATCCGGGCAGGGATCTTTCGATCAGCTTTCTTGCGCCGTTACCGATAAAATTGCGCACATCCTCCACCGTACGGGGCGGGCAATCGTACTGCGCCAGGGCATAATTGACGCTGTCGGTCAAATCCTCCAGGGTGTTGAGCAATGTGCCGTCCAAATCAAACAGGACCCCAATATTCACAGCATTGTCCTCCGGTTTTTCAAGATGCGGATATCGTCCCCCACAAAAGTCAGCCGCTTATAGCTGCCCCGCAGTCGGGAGAGTATCTGGGGCGAATAGCGCTTACTCATTTCCTCTGCCGTCAGATTTGTGGAAATAATGGTAGCTTTCCCACGCAAAAGGCGGTCATTGATGATGGTATAAAGGGTCGTAGTCACAAACTGACCGCCCAATTCTGTACCCAAATCGTCAATAATCAGCAGATCGCAGTCCATAAACGCCTGAGTCTGACGAAGCGCATTCTCGTCGGAAGCAAATTTCGCCCGCTCCATTTTCTCGAACAGATGCACCGCGCTTTCGTAGGCAACAGAATATCCTTTATCCGCCACCGTCCGGGCAATGCAGGCAGACAAATATGTCTTGCCTAAGCCGGTATCGCCGGAAAACAGCAGATTTTGGCTATGGTTTCCGAACTGCTCTGCATAGTTGCGGCAGTCCTGATATGTCTTTTGCATAATGGCCCGAATGGTTACATTGCTGCCGGGAAAGAGAGTATCCGGATAATAATCCAGACGAAAGTCCTCAAAGCAGCCATCACCGCAGGTCAGTAAAGTCAGCTCCTTTTTCTGCTCCTGCCGGCAAAGCTCCTGCAGGCAGCTGCACATCTGACTACCCACATAGCCGACACCGCCGCAGTGCGGGCAAATAGGATCTTCGTTCAAATAATCTACGCCAAAATGGCTGTCGATCAGATTTTTTCGCTCCTGCTGCAAGGCCAAATTAGCCTGTTTTACAGCCTCCATAGCCTCTTGCGCATTCTCGCCACCGGCAAAAATAGCCTGGGTGGCCAGCACCATAGACTTACGCAGCTCAATATCAATTTGACGAACCCGGGGAAGCTGCGCATACACCGTTTGCAGCCGCTCACGGTATTGCGATTCTCTGTCCGCCTTGGCTGCCTCCAGCCGCTGACGGGCTCTGCGCAATACTTCAGTGTTATATGCCACTTCTTATCCCTCCAGCATCAATCGTTCAATGGCAGCCAGCTCATCCGCATCCAACTGTCGGGGAGCATTGCTTCTGCCCTTTTTGGTATCGCCGGCGCGAATCTGTTCCACAGTATGCAGGCCAGCCTCGTTCCAGCGGATCATAATTTTGTTTAGGTAAGGCCAATTTAATCCGCCCGTATTCAAGCAGGTGCGCTCATAGGCCAGGGCAATGGATTCATTATCGAATCCCATATCCAGCCAGGACTGAACATAGCGGCTCTCTCCGGCTGTCAGTTCCCGTCCGCGGATCTGCAGGATGTTCATAACCTCCCGCTGGCGGCTGCTGCGCTGATTTTGATTCTGGATAAAGGCAGCAGCCTCCTCCATAGTGTCAATCCCCCGCTCGGCCCAGGCGTAGGCCTCTTTTTCAATGGTGCGCAGAGAGGGATTTCTCAAACTCCCCCGTTGTCTTGCCCGATCCTTGCAATAGCAAACCAGCACACAGACCACATCCGCAGGCAATCCTAAATAACGCACAAAGCCGAGGATGATCTTCAGTTCCTCCGTATTCAGCGTTCTGCCCATCAAGCGCTGAATTTCACCGTACAGGCTGGTAAATTCATCATCGCTGCGGATAGCCGATTGCACATCCCTTTCCGAGTACTGGGGGCGCTCGCCTGTGGGAATAAAGCGGGTTTTTTCTTCCACCCAGAGTCCCAACTGCCGCAAAGTCGCCGCGGCGCACTGATAACGGCCTGCGGTGAAACGAAGCGCTTGCTCCGCCTTTGCCGGGTCGTTGTCACTTTTTATGTACAGATACAGAAGGGCGGCATCGCCGTTTCCGGCTGCAAGCAGCTTCTGTACGCTGGCAGAATCAATATTACACGCAGTCGCGGTCATACCACCCCTCCTTTCTTTTGTCGATTAGGGTCATTATAGCATAGGTTTTGGCTCCAGGCAACGGCTGGAGCCAAAGATTTTGCAGAAAAAGTTGTACAATAATCTTTACCCGGTAAATTTACAGAAATAGTCATATAGCGGCAGAAGCTCCCGGAACAATGCCGTTACACGGTCCGCAAGTTCCGGTCCAAAGGTATCCGGGCTGAACTCCTGCTGCAAAACACAACCGATCTGCCCCTTCCAGGCAAAATAAGGTGTAAGTTTTTTATTATCCGTGGATTTTGGACGCTTATATAATTCGTCAGCGGTGACTTTCAAACCGGTATTTTTTTCAATTTTGCGAATCATTTTTAAGAATTTATCAGGATTTGCCTCCATATCCCGGCGAATCTCCTCCATAATCTGAGGTTTGATTCGCCAAAAGAAGAAGCCATAATGGATGCCGTCCGGGTTGATCTCAAAATATAGGCAGGGATTCTCTGCCCACCATTCCACATCCTGCCGTAAACATATCCACAAGCTCTCCTTATAGGGAACCGGATGGTGCATACGGGCATCTCTGTAAATACGACTAACCTTTACTAAGGTTCCGGGTCTGTCTGCCACAAGACTAAAAATTTCCTGGCCCAGGGCTTTGGTAGGTTCATAGAGGTATTTTACATACTCGCTCTTATGCGCCATAAACCATTCCCGGTTATTATTCAGACGGATACCCCACAGAAAATCCACGGTTTCCGGACTATAACCTTCAAACATTGTAATACCCCCTTGGATTTTTCTTTATTTTACCCTTATTTTCATCGTTTTGCAACTTAAAAATAGAAAAACCTCCGACCCGAGGGTCGGAGGTTTTGAAAATATGAGATAATTCCCTCAATCAAGAATTATTCGTAGATCTCGGTAACAACACCGGAACCGACGGTACGGCCGCCTTCACGGATAGCGAAACGCAGGCCCTTCTCGATAGCGATGGGGGTGATCAGCTCAACGTTCATAACAACGTTGTCGCCGGGCATGCACATCTCAGTGCCTTCGGGCAGAGTGATGATGCCGGTAACGTCGGTGGTACGGAAGTAGAACTGGGGACGATAGTTGTTGAAGAAGGGAGTATGACGGCCGCCTTCTTCCTTGGACAGGACGTAAACCTGGCCAGCGAACTTGGTCAGAGGCTTGATGGAGTTGGGCTTGCACAGAACCTGGCCACGCTC
>JAFODZ010000029.1 GCA_017380435.1 Oscillospiraceae bacterium | reverse complement strand
GCCATTCTTTTGGCAGTCACCGGCAACGGAGACTACACAGAGGCCATTGCGGTGATGTTGTTCTATCAGATCGGTGAGCTGTTTCAAAGCTATGCCGTTGGAAAAAGCCGCCGCAGCATCAGCCAGCTGATGGATATTCGCCCGGATTATGCCAACATTCCCACCGAAAACGGACTTCAGCAGGTGGATCCCGACGAAGTGGATGTGGGCAGCGTGATTATCGTTCGCCCCGGCGAGAAAGTGCCGCTGGACGGCGTGGTTTTGGAGGGCATTTCCACCTTGGACACCAGCGCGCTTACCGGAGAAAGTATGCCCCGCCACATCGGCCCCGGCGCTGAGATTGCCAGCGGCTGCATCAATCTCAGCGGTCTGCTGGAGGTGCGCACCACAAAGCCCTTTGGAGAATCTACCGTCAACAAAATCCTGGAGTTGGTGGAGAATGCCTCCTCTCGCAAATCCAGATCCGAAGCCTTTATTTCCCGCTTTGCCCGGGTTTACACGCCTGCAGTCTGCTATGCGGCGCTGGCTTTGGCAATTTTGCCTCCGTTGGTGTGCCTTTTGTTTTTAGGGCTGCCCCCCGCCTGGAGCACTTGGTGTTACCGGGCTTTGACTTTCCTGGTCATCAGCTGTCCCTGCGCACTGGTCATCAGCATTCCCCTCACCTTTTTTGCCGGAATCGGCGGTGCCGGTAACGCCGGCGTGCTGGTGAAGGGCTCCAATTATCTGGAGGCACTGGCCAAAACCGACACAGTTGTACTGGATAAGACCGGAACCCTGACGCAGGGTGTGTTTGCGGTACAGCAGATCATCCCGTCAACCATGACGGAAGACCGGCTGTTGGAATTGGCAGCTCTGGCGGAAAGTGCGTCTTCCCACCCCATCAGCAAAAGTCTGTTGCAGGCTTATGGAAAAAACATTGATCCCGACCGGGTCAGTGACATCCGGGAATACAGCGGTGAAGGCGTTACCGCCACAGTAGACGGCTGCACGGTTGCTGCCGGAAACCATCGTTTGATGGCACGAATCGGCACAGCGTGTCCCGTAATCGATGCGGCCGGTACCCTCGTGCACGTGGCAGCAAATGACGCATACGCCGGCTGCATCGTCATTGCCGATCAGATCAAGCCCGGTGCAAAAGAGGCCCTTGCCGCACTGAAACAAAGCGGTGTACACCGGCTGGTCATGCTCACCGGCGACAGTGAATCTTCTGCCAATCGGGTAGCCGGAATGCTGGGCATTCGGGAATATCACAGCCAGCTTTTACCCGGTGACAAAGTAACCCGTGTGGAAGCCTTGCTGCAGGAACTGCGCAATGGCAACAAGCTGGCCTTTGTGGGCGACGGCATCAACGATGCACCGGTGCTTTCCCGTGCAGATATTGGCATTGCTATGGGTGCCATGGGTTCCGATGCTGCCATTGAAGCCGCTGATGTGGTGCTGATGGACGATGACCCCCGCAAACTGAGCAAGGCCATCCGGATCGCACGCAAATGCATAGGCATTGTCTATCAAAACATTGTATTTGCATTAGGTGTAAAGCTGATTTGCCTGCTGCTTGGCGCATTGGGTCTGGCAAACATGTGGTTGGCAATTTTCGCCGATGTCGGTGTGATGGTGCTGGCTGTACTCAATGCCATTCGCGCACTCTTTGTGAAGAAGCTTTGAAAAAAAGATCCCGGAAGATTGCCTTCCGGGATCTTTTTTATTCTTGTTCTGTAAAATAAAGGTTTAGTTTTTCCAGTGCACGGTTCAGCGCCTCGCGTTCACCGGGAGACATGCCCTCCTGCATCGCGTCAGCCAAGGCGGAAATAAAGCTGCAGTGGAAATGATAGGCTACCATTCCCTTTTCCGTCAGGGACACGCGAACGGTTCGCTTATCGTTCCGGTCGCGGTGCCGGATCACAAGGCCTTTTTGTTCCAGCTTATCACAAGCAACCGTCAGGGTTGCCAGCGTGACACCCAACTGCTGGGCGATATCGCGCATCCGTTCCGCACCGTTGGGACCGATAGACTCGATGATATAGATCTCTGCGGCAGAGATCCGATCCTCCAAACCGGACTCCAGGGCCACCTGCTCCATCTTGCGGATTTTATGGCTTACCTGCATGATATTATGAAACATAACCTGCGAGCCGGACATACGATCACCTCGATACTTTGTCAATCTAATATTTAGTATAACATATTATTTGCTTTTACGCAAGATGGTATTTTCTTTCTTCAAAAAATATGATATAATCATCACAGACTAAACAAAGGAGCCCTTTTTATGGATTATATTGAAGTAAAAGTTACCTGCGCCGGCGATGCCTGCGAGTTGTTGGCGGAAGAACTTGCCGAACTCACCGGCGGCTGCCAGATCGACGACCCCCGTACGCTGGATGATTTTTTGAATGCGCCTGTAAAGCGCTGGGATTATATAGAACAGCAGCTGTTGGATAACCCCGTCCGGGAGCCTTCCCTGCGGTTCTTCCTCTCTGCGGATGAGGAGGGCGCACGCATTCTGGAAGAAGTGCGCACGATTCTGGCCGGCATCAAGGAGCAGGACGAGTTCGGCTTCTACGGCAGCCTGGAAATGGAAGTCAGCGAAGCACAAAGCCAGGATTGGGAAAACAACTGGAAGCAGTACTACAAGCCTTTCTGTGTGGGCAATCGCCTGTTCGTCTGCCCCAGCTGGGAAGAAGCCGAAACCCCCGCCGGACGCACCCTGCTGACTATGGACCCCGCCTCCAGCTTTGGCACCGGCAGCCATGCCACCACCCGGATGTGCATGGAACAGCTGGATGCACTGCAGCTGGATGATGCCAATATTCTGGACGTAGGCTGCGGCAGCGGCATTTTGGCCTGCACCGCCCTGTTGCTGGGCGGCAAGCATGCACTGGCTTGCGACATCGAAGAAAACGCCATGGTCGTTACCAAAGAGAACATGGAGAAAAACGACGTTGCTCCTGCACGCTATACGACTCGCTGCGGTGACCTGCTGTCTGACCCCGTTCTGGCAGATGAGCTGCAGAGCAAAGGACCTTATGATGTGATTCTGGCCAACATCGTAGCCGATGTACTGATGGCAATGCGGGACTATCTGCTGCGTTGGGTAAAGGCCGACGGCCGTATCATCCTCTCCGGCATTATTGCAGAGCGTGCTGCAGAAGTACGTGCCAGCTTTGAGGCCGGCGGCGCTGAGATCGTCGAGACGCGCAGCCGCGACGGCTGGGTCATGTACTGCGTCAAGCGGAAATAATTGCATACAGAGAAAACTGCCCTCCTCCGCAAACGGGACGAGGGCAGTTTTTATTTTTGTTCTTCCGGCATGATCAGCACGGTTGCATGCGCGCCCGGCATCGTCATCGTGAATTGATAATGATCATCCAGACGCACACCCTTTCCGCAAAAGGTTCCGTTTACATAAAAGTACAACGTCTGTTGGGGAGTATCCGGCACCTTTGCCGTCAGGGTCACAGGCTCCCACTGGAGATACCGCGTCTTCGGCTTTTCCCGCAGCAGATTAAAAGGATCTTCTACCGTAAGGGAAAAGCCCGTTTCCAGGTCATCCCATACCGTCTCGTTTACCGGATCGGTGAATCCAATTAGCATACTCCTGTTCCTCCTTTGTTTTACCAAGTATCATACGGCGAAAAAGCTATATAGGGACATTTTTTCAAACCAAGCAGCGCAGAACCAACTGCCTGTTATTGAAATTTATTCCTTTTCTGTTATACTAAAGACAGTTATATTGTAGTTTCGGTACACTTTTTCCTTTTGAAAGAGTGATAACTTCTGCGAAAATCTACGATCTGTCAGCCGGTTCGGCTGGCTTTTTTCATTCTTTGTTATCCTATATGTACTGATGTTTAATGTAAAAAAGCAAATAAAAAACACATCCCGATTTAGCGGAAATGCGTTTACAAGAAAACAGAGTCGCGCATATAAAGCAAACCCCCTTCCGATGGGCCATGCCCTATCGGAAGGGGTTCTCTTTTAGCCGTTTGCCGGCGTTATTTTATTGCGGAAAACTTACTTCACCGTGATGCTCCCATCGGGCTTCATGCTAAAGATTTGCCATACGGCTCGTCGGGGAAGTTGCTGAACGATTTTCATATTCAGACCGATGTGCAAACTCAGTTTATTTGGACTTAAAACGATACTGATCTTTTGTTTCCACTTGTACTGTGCTGGAAGGCGATACCTGTGCAGTGGAATAGCCAGACCAGGATTTCCATCTGCGGAAGTAATACGTGGTCGTTTTCACCTGCTCCCTATAACGATAAAACTTGCTGGTTTCCACTTGCTTATTGCTCGTTGCCGATGCGGCAGTGGTAGACCAGGAAGACCAATCACCCCATTTGTAGAAATGGTAGGTAGGAATCTGAGACCGATCACAATAGCGATAAACCTTCCGAGTCTCAACATCTCTGGAAGAGGATGCCGATACCGCAGTATCACTCCAGCTAGACCAGTTTCCATAATTTTTAACCTGACTTACGGTACGAGTACGGTACCGATACTGTGTAATGGGCGAAACGTAATAGGGGCTACTGGAACTGGTATATGCAAACACTCTTCCATAAGCACTGTCATTAATATAACGCACGCCCGTTCCGTAAAAGTCTGCAGAACTGCTATACGGGGTGCCGCTTCGAACCGCACGATACGAGCTTTGATAAACTGTAGCCTTTCCGCAGCCACCAGCCCAACTGTAGCACGTTCCATATCCATGCATATGAGCACCACAATTACTGCAAACAAAATAGGAGTAGTAATAGCCCGTCCTGGTCTCTACCGATTTCAAGTCTGTTGCAGAGACAGCATCGTCTTGCCATGCGCTCCAGCTACCCCAAGAACTATATTGGTTGGATGTAGTAATAGAACGATATCGATACTGGGTCTTGGATTCCACTTTTCGAGATGTCGAACCGGACACTGCCGAAGTAGACCAACTGCTCCAGGAACCATAGTTACCCCAAGCGTAAGTCGTATCGTATAATGTCCATCCACTTTTTGTCGAAGAAGAGGAAGTTGTCGTCTGCTTGGTTCTATAACGGTAGCGAGTTTGCGTTTCAACCTGTCGGGTGCTTGTTGCGGAAACTGCAGTTGCAGACCAATCACTCCAATTACCAAAACCTCCGTCACCGGCTACTGTGTCATAGTGTTCCCAACCGCTCATCGTGCTTGATGTAGTAGAGGAAGTAGTCTCTAACTCTCTGCTGCGATACAATGTTTGTTTTTCAATCAAGTAATTTGCCTCAGAAACATAAGACGGCAGTGTTTCGCTCCATCCACTCCATTGTAATTGCTGCGGATATTTATTCTCTGTAGAACTTCCGGAGTTCCCTGTGTTTCCCGTGTTACCAGAGTTGCCCGCACTTCCAGAGTCATTCACTGGCGGATTTTTTGTAGCATCAAGAATGGCAGGGATTCCACACACCAGAAGCAAAGCACAAGCTACCGCCGCAATACCAATCAGGATTCCCTTTTTTTGCTTCCTTACAGGCACTGCGGCCGCCGCAGGAACCTCGTAAACGGCTTTATAATCAACGGATCCTTGGGCGATGTCGGAAAACTCCGGTTCCCAACACTGGAACTTGCATTTCACTCCATCGATCTTTTTCGGCTGCACATCAGGAGCATAAACATGTTGACCGGGCTTATAGGTTTTGGAAGCCAACAGGTTTCCGTCATTATCCAAAAAACGAATCTGATATTTTGTTTTGGGATCGGTTGCAGATGTCGAAGAGCTCTCCCCACGAGGCGCAAAAACAGGACCTTGCGTGCCATCTTCTGTCAAATCGCTCTGAACATCTTCTTTCTTTATCCATACAGGACCTACAGTTACAGTGCCGTCCATTTCTCCAACAGGATCGAGCTCTGATTGTGCCGATTCAACAATAGGAAGAACAACGGGCGCAACACCGCCCAAAGCATTTAGCGCCTCCAACATTTCATGCGCAGAGTTGTAACGGACCTTGACATCATAGGCACAGGCCTTAAGAACGATTGCCTTCAGTTCTTCACTACCGTGGGCCGGCGCGGGAATTTGCTC
>JAFODZ010000028.1 GCA_017380435.1 Oscillospiraceae bacterium | reverse complement strand
TGTAAGCTTTTGCTATTCGTATCTTATCTTCTGCTTTGATCTTTTTTTGTTTAGACATAGAAACGCCCCCATAAAAGACAGTTTTCTTTTTCACTGTCTCTTATGGGGGTAGCATATCAGAAGCTGCGATTGAGAGGGTGTTTTTATTCTTTGACAAGATCTTTGATAACTTCACCTGCAATGATCAGTCCCATAACAGACGGTACAAATGCGCAGGACCCAGGCAAAGCATTTCTGCCTTCGGGCAGCTCTGCCCAGGCAGGATCATCCGGGGGGAGGGTACAGGCAATGGGATCTTCCTGGGAATAGACAACTTTTAGGCGGTCAATGCCCCGTTTGCGGCATTCTTTGCGCATAATTCGGGCCAGGGGACATACGGAAGTTTCGTATATATCCGCGACTTGAAAAGCGGTGGGATCGAGCTTGTTTCCTGCGCCCATGGCACAAATGATGGGTGTGTCCGCAGCTTTTGCGGCGGCTACAAGAGCCAGTTTTCCCGTGACGGTGTCGATGGCGTCGATCACATAGTCGTATTGGCTGAAATCAAATTTTTCAGCAGTTTCCGGGCCAAAGAAGGTCTGCAAGGCTTCTACTTGAATCTCCGGGTCAATGCTTTGTACCCGTTGGGCAGCAGCTTGGGCTTTGGATTTGCCCACCGTGTCCCGCGTGGCTAAGATTTGCCGGTTTAAATTGGTCAGGCTTACGGTGTCGTGATCGATCAGCGTTAACGCGCCGATGCCGCTGCGGGCCAAAGCCTCCACAGCGTAACCGCCCACGCCGCCCAGTCCAAATACAGCCACCCGGCTGCGGTGCAGCTTCTCCATAGCGGCCTTGCCTAATAAGAACTCTGTTCTGGAATACGGGTTCATAGGAACCTCCTGAAATTGTTTTATTTATGGTATCACGAAGCGATTTCTATGTCAAATGATTGTTTATAGCATCAACTACCGTATAAGATCGTAGGGGCGTTTTTTGAACGCCCGCGGGCGAACACAGTTCGCCCCTACGGGTAATTTGTAAGGTAAATTCCAATTTATGTTTGCATTTTTTGCAAATTATGGTATCTTATGTATGACAATAAAAATGAGGTGCGTTATGAAATTTTCTTTGAAACGGTGCTTGCAGGTATTTGTTTCCTTTTTCAAAATCGGCGCATTTACCTTTGGCGGCGGCTATGCCATGATCCCGCTGATCCAAAAAGAGGCGGTGGAAAAACGCCACTGGGTCACGGACGAAGATATTTTGGATATTATTGCAATCGCAGAATCCACTCCGGGCCCCATTGCCATCAATTCTGCTACCTTTGTTGGCTATAAGGCAGCCGGTGTGCTTGGGTCTGTGTGTGCCACTTTGGGTGTTGTGCTGCCCAGCTTTGTGATCATTTTGCTGCTTTCTTTTGTGCTGAAGCAGTTCAGCGAATTTAAACCGGTAGTCTATGCCTTCAATGGCATCCGAGCCGGTGTTTTGGCGCTGCTGGTTAAGGCGCTGTGGACGATGTACAAGAAAAGCCCCAAAGGCTGGGCGGCTTATATTGTTATGGCGGCAGCATTTGTGCTGACAGCGATCTTTGATTTCAATGTGATCTTTGTTTTGATCGGATGTGCCGTATTCGGTCTGGTCACCTCCTCAATTATGGAAAGGAGGGCCAAATAAATGGAGTTTTTAGAGCTGTTTTTGACCTTTTTTATGATCGGCGCTGTTACTTTCGGCGGCGGCTACGCAATGCTGCCTATGATCCAGGAGCAGGTGGGACTGCGCTGGGGCGACATCATTACGGAAGAAACCCTTGTGAATTTTGTGGCGGTAAGCGAATCCACTCCCGGCCCCTTTGCTATCAATATGGCAACCTATGTTGGCTCGGTGGTAGGCGGCGAGCAAGGAGGAATCCTTGCCACGGTTTTCGGTTCTTTCTGCGCTACTATGGGCGTGGTGCTGCCCAGCTTTATTATTATTTTGATCGTTGCCAAATGCTATGAAAAGTTTAAGACCAATAAGGTTGTAAAAGGCTGTATGACCGGCTTGAAGCCTGCTGTGGTTGGTCTTATTGGCGGTGCGATCCTCAGCGTGGTGGCAACTGTGTTCTTTCCCCAAGGGGTGGCAATTTCGGTATTTACCACCGTATCCTTTTATGTCAGCCTTGCTACCTTTGCTCTGATGACGGTGTTAGCCTTTAAAAAAGTGCATCCGATTGCCATTATCGGATTGTCTGCAGTGATCGGTATTGTGACCGGCTATTTGAATCTTTAATTGTAACAATTGGGGCGGCAGAGATGCCGCCCCAATGCAATTTGGGAAAATACTTGAAAACCATTGCAATTATGTATATAATAATGTATCAAATGGGAAAAGTAGGCATGGAAAGGAGTGAGGAAGATGCCTCGAAACAAAAGAACCAGCTCGAAAACCCGTCAGACCAATCCTACCCGGATCATAGCGCTGAGCTTTGCGGGAATCATTTTGCTGGGCACTTTACTGCTGATGCTGCCGGTATCTTCCCGCAGCGGTGTATCTTGCTCACCGCTGACGGCGCTGTTTACTGCCACTTCTGCCACCTGTGTGACGGGATTGGTTATGGCCGATACCTGGAGTCAATGGAGTGCCTTTGGCCAGGTGGTGATCATCCTGCTGATCGAAATTGGCGGTCTGGGCTTTATGAGTGCGGCTTCGGCGGTGATTTTCCTGTTCCGCCGCAAGATCGGTCTGCGCCAGCGGATGATTATGGCGCAAGCTATCAGCGTGGATGATATGCAAAGTGTAGTGAAGCTGCAAAAATGGGTGATTTTAGGAAGCTTGTCTATCCAGGCCTGCGGCGCAATCATTCTCTTCTGCCGATTTTTGCCGCAGTACGGCCCGGGCCGTGCGGCTGCCTGGGGAGCATTCCACGCCATATCCGCCTTTTGCAATGCCGGTTTTGATATTTTCGGCAGCATCGAACCGGGGCAGAGTGTTGCGGTATTCAACGACGATCCCATCGTTCTGCTGACCTTAGCCGGTTTGGTGATTTTAGGCGGTCTTGGTTTTTTGGTTTGGGAAGAGGTCGCCCGGGTTAAAAGATTTAAAAAATTCAGCGTCTATACAAAGCTGGTGCTGATCAGCACGGCGGTGCTGCTGCTTTTGGGAACGGCATTGATCCTGCTTTTAGAGTGGAAAAACCCGGATACGTTGGGACAAATGCCCCTGTGGCAGAAAGTGCTTAACAGCTTTTTCCAGTCTGTGACACTGCGTACCGCTGGCTTCGCCTCTTTTGACCAAGGGGGACTTACCGATGGGGGAAAGACTGTCAGCATTTTCCTTATGCTCATCGGCGGGTCGTCCGGTTCTACTGCCGGTGGCGCCAAAACCGTAACAGTTGTTGTGCTGCTGCTGTTTATAGGTACACGCCTGCGGGGCAGAACTACGGTCACCGTATTTAAGCGCAGCATCCTGCCGGAAAAGGTGCTCGACGCCATGATGATCGTTTCCGTGATGGCGGGGCTGAGTGTGGCGGGTGCGTTGGTAATCAGCACCACCTCCGGTACTGCCATGGTCGATAGTCTGTACGAGGCGGTATCTGCTATCGCAACGGTGGGACTGACTGCCGGATTAACACCGGATTTGAGTCTGGTGTCCCATGTGCTTTTGATCATATTTATGTATTTTGGCAGGGTAGGAATCCTCACTCTCAGCTTAGGCTTCTTGATGGGAGACCGGGCAGAGGAGCGTTTCCGCTACGCCCACACCAATTTGCTCATCGGATAGGAGGATAACAATGAAGTCATATATTGTGGTTGGATTGGGGCGATTTGGCTCTGAGGTTGCAAAACGGCTTTGCCAGCTTGGCTGTGAAGTGCTGGCTGTGGATACAAGAAGCGAGCTTGTCCAGGCAATCAGCACGGAAGTGACCCATGCGGTGGTAGCAGACGGCCGGGATTTGGGCGTGCTGCGGGCATTGGGCGCAGGTGATTTTGACTGCGGCATCGTGGCCATTGGCGATAGCTTGGCAGATGCGGTGCTGGTGACCATGAATCTGAAAGAATTAGGGATTCCCAAGGTGGTCTGTAAGGCCCGGGATGACACTTATCGCCAGGTGCTGAAAAAATTAGGTGCTGACCAAATCGTGATCCCGGAGCAGGAGCAGGCATACCGCCTTGCCAGAAGCCTTTCCAGTCAAAATGTGCTGGATTATATTGAATTGAGCGAGGATTACGGCATTATCGACCTGCCCGCTCCGGATAGCTGGACGGGAAAAACCCTGCGGGAGCTGAATGTCCGGGCAAAATTAGGCGTTAATATTCTGGCGGTGAAAAAAGAACATAAGATCAATGTTTCCCCCATGGCGGATTATGCGGTGTGCAAGGGAGATATTATGGTCATTTTAGGGGACACAGCTGCCCTGAAGGCTGTTCAGAAGCTATGATGGAAACATATATCACATCCCGGAAAAATCCGCTGTTGCAGCAGGTTCGCAAATTGCTGACCTCCCGCCGTGCCAGGCAGGAGGCAGGTTTGTTTGTGGCAGATGGCACAAAGCTGCTGGCTGAGGCGGTGGCCTGGTGGCCCGGTTTGCAGACGGTGATTTTGTCGGACGGGGTTTCTGCTCAAGTGCCGGAGCATGTTCAGCTGATTCGGGTGCCCGAGGATGTTATGCAGTCAATTTCTCCTATGCAGACGCCCCAGGGAGCGCTGTTTCTGTGCCGGATGCCGGAGGAAAAAAACTTTGCGGCAGAGGCCGGTATGTTGCTGCTGGACGGCATCCAGGACCCGGGGAATCTGGGAACGATCCTGCGTACCGCCGATGCGCTGAATGTGCCTGTGGCGCTGCTGGAAGGCTGTGCAGACCCCTATAGCCATAAGGTGGTGCGCTCGTCTATGGGCGCAGTATTCCGCACGCCGGTGGTGCAGACCACTTGGCAGCAGGCCCGGGAAGCTTGCCGCAAGGCGTCTATTCCTGTGGCGGTAACGGCCTTGAGCGATACGGCTGCGGATATTCGTACTGCCCCGGTAGGGCAGATGGCGGTGGTGATCGGCAGTGAAGGCAACGGTGTCCGGCAGGAGATTTTGGAGAATGCCGATCAAAAGCTGATTATCCCGATGTCGGAGCGTTGTGAATCCCTTAATGCAGCGGTGGCGGCAGCGATTGTAATGTGGCAAATGGGGAAATAACACCCGGAAAGAGAGAAAAGTATGCTGATATATTGGATATGGCTGTCCCAGCTCAGCGGCGTCAGCCACAGTCAGAAACTGGAACTGCTTCAAGCATTCCGGGATCCTGAAGAAATATATAAGGCTGATTCTAATGCTATTTGTGCAGTCAAAATACTGCCGGAAAAGGCACTGCAAAGTCTTCAAAAACGGGATCTGCAGGAGGCAAGACGCATCCTTACTGACTGCGCACAGAAAAATATCAGCATATTAACCTACGGCGATGCCGCCTATCCGGTCAGATTGAAAAACATTCATCAGCCGCCCTTTGTGCTGTATTACAAAGGATGCCTTCCCGATTGGGAGAGCGTGCCGGTGATTGGGATCGTAGGCACAAGAAAAGCTTCCGGCTATGGCTTGCGCGCTGCAAGACAGCTGGGGGGACAAATTGCCTCTTGCGGCGCACTGGTAGCATCCGGCGGCGCAGACGGGATCGACACGATGGCCTTAGAGGGCGCACTGGCTGCCCAAAAGAAGGTGGTGGCGGTACTGGGGTTTGGCGCAGATGTGGTGTACCCGGCCCGGAATAGAGATTTGTTTCAAAGAATTGAAAGGCAAGGCTGCTTGTTGACGGAATTTGCGCCCGGCACGCCGCCCAATGCCTGGAATTTTCCCCAGCGTAATCGGATCATCAGCGGTCTTTCCTGCGGCATTTTGGTGGTAGAGGCTCCGGAACGCAGCGGTGCTTTGAATACTGCCCGCCACGCCATTGAGCAGGGAAGGGATGTTTATGTGGTTCCGGGGAATGTGGATAGCATCAGCAGCGCAGGCAGCAATCAACTGCTGCGGGAGGGCGCAATGCCGGTGCTTAGCGGATGGGATGTTGTCAGTCAGTATGAGAGTCTGTATCCCGGTTTCGTCTGTAAGGAGGAAACCGCCGCGGCAGAAGCTTGCTTTAGAAACGAACCTGTTTTGCCCCGGCCGGCGTACCAAGCTGACAATAAATCCATTGACAATCCGGATAAATCCCGCTATAGTGTGGAAGATAACCGGAATCATAACCTGACAGCGGAAGAAAAAGCGGTGCTTTCTCTTTTGTCCCATCAGCCTGTGCCGGCAGACCAGATCATTGCCGATGCAGGACTGCCCACGGGAAAGGTGCTGTCCGTGCTGACGATGCTTGCTATGAAGGGCCTGGTGCAAAACCACCCGGGCAAATATCTGTCACTGAAATAATTTTTGCGGAGGAAACAAATGGCAAAAGGATCCTATCTTGTAATTGTGGAGTCACCGTCCAAGGCCAAGACCATTGGCAAGTATTTGGGCGAGGAATATATTGTAAAAGCCAGTATGGGTCACCTGCGGGATCTGCCCAAGAGCACTATGGGCGTGGATATCGAGGGTGGTTTTGTTCCGGAGTATATTCCTCTGGATAACAAGACAGATGTGATTGAGGATCTGCGTAAAGCAGCCAAAAAGGCAAACCACATCTATCTGGCAACTGACCCGGACCGGGAGGGCGAAGCTATCTCCTGGCATCTGAAGGAATTGCTGGAGCTTCCGGATGAGAAAACCAGCCGTGTCACCTTCAACGAAATTACGAAAAAGGTGGTCACCCAGTCCATTGAGAACCCCAGAAGTATTGATTACAACCTGGTGGATGCCCAGCAGGCCCGCCGCTTGCTGGACCGTATCGTAGGCTACCAGCTCTCTCCGCTGCTGTGGAAAAAGATACGCCGGGGTCTGTCTGCCGGACGGGTGCAATCTGTAGCAACCCGGCTTGTGGTGGAGCGGGAGAATGAAATCCGCGCTTTCCAGCCGAAGGAATATTGGTCGCTGGAGGTCGTGCTGGACTGCATCGGAAAGCCAGGCTCTTTTGTAGCCAAGTACTTTGGCAAAGAGAAGAAGGTCGAGTTGGAAAATGAGGCCCAGGTGGACGGCGTTCTGGCAGATATCGAGGGCAAACATTTTGTTGTTTCCAATGTGAAGCGGGCGGATAAGAAACGCTCTGCTGCACCACCTTTCACCACTTCCACTTTGCAGCAGGAGGCATCCCGTAAGCTGAATATGACCCCCCGCCGGACAATGTCCATTGCCCAGCAGCTTTATGAAGGCGTGGATGTGGAAGGCGAAGGCACAATAGGTCTGATCACCTATATGCGTACCGACTCTCTGCGGTTGAGTACCGATGCGATGGCAGCGGCGGCAGATTTTATCAAGGCTCGCTATGGCGCAGCCTACTACTACGGAAAATTCCACACCTTTAAATCCAAATCCGGCGCCCAGGATGCCCACGAAGCCATCCGTCCCACCCATGTGGAATTAGACCCGGAGCGGATTCGCAAATCCCTGACAGCGGAGCAGTACCGCCTGTATAAGCTGATCTGGAGCCGTTTTCTGGCTTGCCAGATGGCCGATGCCATCTATGATACGGTCGCGATTGATACCCAATGCGCCGGTCATACTTTCCGAAGCACCCATCAGAGCGTGAAATTCTCCGGCTTTATGGCCGTGTATGAAGAGGGCCGCGATGAGGAAGAACCGGCCAACGGCAGCGAATTGCCCGATTTGCAGGCAGGAGACTGCGCTGCCTGCCGGGATATTAAGAAAGAGCAGCATTTTACTCAGCCTCCCGTGCGCTATACCGAGGCTACCTTGGTCAAGGCAATGGAGGAAAAGGGCGTTGGCCGTCCTTCCACCTATGCAGGCATTGTTGCCACGATCCAGGACCGGGAGTATGTCAACCGTATTGAAAAGCACCTGCATCCCACACCCTTGGGTGAGGTGGTCACCAGCTTGATGCTCGATCGCTTCCAGGACATTATAGATGTGGAATTTACCGCCAATATGGAAAACCGTCTGGATGATGTGGAAGCCGGAAATCAGAACTGGAAGGAACTGCTGGCGGAGTTCTATGAGGATTTCCACCAGGAGATGATGGATGCGGAAAAGGCGCTGGAGGGCACCCGGCTGAAAGTGCCGGATGAAGTGACCCAGGAGATCTGCGAGGAATGCGGCCGGAATATGGTGGTTCGCATTGGCCGGTTCGGAAAATTCCTGGCCTGCCCCGGATTCCCGGAATGTAAGAATACCAAGCCCATCGTGGAGAAAATGCCCGGTCGCTGCCCAAAATGCGGAAGCACCATTCTGAAGCGCAAATCCAAGAAAGGCTATGCCTACTATGGCTGCGAGCGGGGTGCGGACTGCGGCTTTATGAGCTGGGATGTTCCCACTGCGGAGGATTGCCCGACCTGCGGACAGACGATGTTCAAAAAGTCCGGCAAGGGGCGCAATAAGCCTTTCTGCGTCAATGCCTCCTGCCCGAACTTCCTGCCGGAGGACAAGCGGGGATACTACAAGAAGACTGCTAAGGATACGGCAGAGGAAAAAACCAAAAAGACAGCTAAAAAAACCACAAAGAAAGCTGCCAAAGAATCATAATTTAAGGAGCGTGACCAAATGGTAAAGGTAATAGGCGCGGGTCTTGCAGGTGCAGAGGCTGCCTGGCAGCTGGCACAGCGGGGAATATCCGTGGAGCTTTATGAAATGAAGCCGGAAAAACGGTCTCCGGCACATCATACCGATACCTTTGCGGAATTGGTCTGCTCCAACTCCCTGCGGGGAGATAAGCTGGAAAACGCTGTTGGCCTGCTGAAGGAAGAACTGCGCCGGTGCGGAAGCCTGATCATTTCCTGCGCCGATGCTACCCGCGTGGAGGCCGGCGGATGCCTGGCGGTGGATCGCCACGGTTTTTCCCAGCTTGTTACGGATAAAATCAAAAGCCACCCCAATATCACCGTTATCGAAGGTGAAGTGACCCAAGTTCCGGAAGGCCCTGTCATCGTGGCTACCGGTCCGCTGACCTCGGATGCACTGTCGGAAAATATCGGCCAGTATTTCGGTACCGGCTACCTGCACTTTTTCGATGCCGCAGCACCCTTGGTCACCGCTGAATCGGTGGATATGGAAAAAGCCTGGTGGCAATCCCGGTACGACCGTGGCACAGCGGACTATATCAACTGTGCCATGAACAAAGAGGAGTACGAAGCCTTTTTGCAGGCACTGCTGGGCGCTGAGGAAGCAGAAGTTCACGGCTTTGAGGATAAAAATGTCTTTGAAGGCTGTATGCCTGTAGAGGTGATGGCCCGCCGCGGTCCGGATACACTTCGTTTCGGCCCGCTGAAGCCTGTGGGTCTTGTTGACCCCAAGACCGGAAAAGAACCTTATGCCGTAGTTCAGCTGCGGCAGGATAACGCGGCTAAGAGCGTGTTTAATCTGGTGGGATTCCAAACGCACCTGAAATTCCCAGAGCAAAAACGGGTATTTTCCATGATTCCTGCGCTGAAAAATGCGGAATTCGTCCGCTATGGTGTGATGCACCGCAATACCTTCCTGCAGTCGCCGAAACTGCTGGATCGGTTCTATGCCGACCGCCGCAATCCCTTGGTGGCCTTTGCCGGACAGATGACCGGCGTGGAAGGCTATGTGGAAAGCGCAGCCTCCGGCTTTTTGGCGGCAGTGGCGATGGCAGCCAAGGTGCAGGGAAAAGAGCCGGTGGAGTTCCCCAAGGAAACAGCCATCGGCGCTTTGGGACTGTACATAAGCGACGAGCGGATCGATCATTTCCAGCCGATGAATATTAATTTTAGCATTATTGCCCCATTGGAGCAGCGTATCCGCAAAAAAGCGGAGAAAAACCTGGCAATAGCCAATCGTTCATTGGGGATTCTTGAAGAATTAATCAAAACAGAAAGAGGTATGGCAGATGAAAATCATTCTTGATGCAATGGGCGGCGATCACGCGCCGGAAGCACCTGTGCTGGGAGCGATACAAGCTGCAAAGGATTTTGGCGCGCAGATTACCCTGGTGGGCCGCGGACAGCAGATCCTGGATGTACTGAATCAGAATGGCATTGCTGACCTGCCTGAGGGTGTGCAGATTGCCAATGCGGACGATGTTGTGGATATGCACGATGACCCGGCAGAGGCTGTGCGGAAAAAGAAAAACTCCTCTATGATGGTAGGCCTGCGGATGCTGGCAGAGGGTGAGGGAGATGCCTTTATCTCCGCCGGAAGCACCGGCGCGCTGCTCAGCGGCGCCACCTTGATCGTCAAGCGGGTCAAGGGTGTTCGTCGGGCAGCAATGGGGCCGGCTATGCCCAATAAGGCGGGCGGCAAGACAGTGATTTTGGACTGCGGCGCCAACGCCGAATGCACACCGGAATTTTTGCTCCAGTTTGGCTTGATTGGTTCGCTGTATGCCAAGAAAGCCCTGGGAATTGAAAACCCCAGAGTAGGTCTCTTGAACATTGGTACAGAAGATACCAAGGGAACTCCTCTGCAAAAGGAAGCCTATGCTTTGCTCACTGATGCTTGCCAGAAGGGTATGCTCAACTTTGTGGGCAATGTGGAGGCCCGGGATGTACCGTTGGGCGCTGTGGATGTGATCGTGTGCGACGGCTTCTCCGGCAATGTCCTGCTCAAATCCATTGAGGGTACGGCATCCTTTATGGGCAGCTTGATGAAAGGCCTGTTCAAAAAGAACATCTTCACAAAAATCGGTTACTTACTGTGTAAATCCGGCGTGAATGAATTTAAGAAGATGCTCGATTACCGGGAGATCGGCGGCACGCCTTTCCTGGGCATCAAAAAGCCGGTAATCAAGGCCCACGGCTCATCTGATGTGCGGGCTTTCCGTAATGCGGTCAAGCAGGCCATGGATGCAGCTAACAGCGATATTTCTCAGGAACTGGAGCAGGGACTTGCGCAGCTTAGCGCCAAGGAGAATCCGTTATGATTAAGGATTTGGAAAAAGCCATTGGCTACCGGTTTCAAAACATCACCCTGTTGCAAAACGCACTGAGCCACTCCTCCTTTGCCAATGAACGCTGGCACGACAGCTTGATGAGCAATGAGCGGCTGGAGTTTTTGGGAGATTCCATTCTGGGTATGGTGGTAGCAGAGTTTCTCTACCGCAATTATCCCGACCGGCCCGAGGGAGAGCTTACCCGTATGCGGGCAGATATGGTCTGCGAGACTTCTCTGGCGAAAATTGCCGACCAGATCGGTTTGGGACAGCACCTTTTGCTGGGCCACGGAGAGGAACAAGGCGGCGGCAGAGAACGCTCATCCATCTTGGCTGATGCGGTGGAATCGGTGATTGCAGCCTGCTTCTTAGATGGCGGCATGGAGCCTGCCCGCGTTTTCATCGACCGGTTTGTTTTGTGCAATGTCCCGGAACAGCGGATGCGTAATGCGGATTATAAGACAGCTTTGCAGGAACTGATCCAGCAGCAGAAGAACCAGGTTCTTACCTATGAATTGACAGGTCAGTCCGGGCCGGATCACGATAAGCGTTTTGCTGTCCGCGTGCTGCTCAACGGCATTCCCATTGGCAGCGGCGAAGGCACCAGTAAAAAACGGGCCGAGCAGGATGCTGCAAGGAATGCTTTGGAAACAATGCAATAATTAAAACGGCGATGGGTGCAATACCCACCGCCGTTTTTTGCACGTTTCTCCAAAACAGGCATAAACTGTCCTATAAGCCTTGGGGTATGCCCCGCCATAGCTTATGATTTCCCAATTTTGACCGGGAGGTTTGATTATGTCTGATTGTGTACAGGAATTTGACAACGGTTGTCCGGATCAAACTCGCAGCTGTCTGTCCATTCATACGAAAAAAATTACCGATAGCTGCCGGGATAAGGACTGCATTGAGGATCTGCGTGTCTATCTGACCAAAAGCTCTCAGCAACTTCTGGATCACGCAGCAACGGCAAAGGTGCGCTGCGCAGATTTGGTGTATGCCTATCTGGATGTGGAACCGGTTGCTTTTGACCGGAATCACTATTGCATTGATGTTACCTTCTACTACCGTATTTTGGCCGATGCAGTTTTGGGTAGCTGCCGTCCTGCGGCGCTGACGGGAATCGCTGTGTTCTCCAAGCGGGTTGTGCTTTGCGGCGAGGAGAGCAGCGCCAAGATCTTTACCAGCCAGACCCGTCTGGGAGATAGGGATGGCCTGAGCCACTATAGCGCCAACCTGCCCACCGCTGTGGTGGAGGTGTTGGATCCTATGGTACTGTCCTCTCGGGTGCGGGAAGCCTGCGAGTGCCGGGAGAGCAACCTTGTGCAGATCCCCGCAAGCATCTGCGATGTGTTTGACGAGGAACTGGTGCTGTGCAACGAAACCCGTCGCCTGTATGTGAGTTTGGGGCAGTTCTCCATTGTCCGCCTGGAGCGGGATGCACAGCTTGTGGTGCCCATGGTGGAATACAGCATTCCCACCAAGGAATGCTGCGAGAATCCCGGCTGCGGGGAGGATCCCTGTGAGATGTTCTCGCGGATTCCGTTCCCCACAGAACAATTTGCACCGAGAAACTGTGACCGGCAGGACTGCGATTGCGGCTGCTCCGGCTAAACAAAATGATGCCGCCGGTATCCCCGGCGGCATTTCCTTGGTTAAATGATTGTTTATAGCATCAACTACCGTATAAGATCGTAGGGGCGTTCTTTGAACGCCCGCGGGCGAACACAGTTCGCCCCTACGGGTAATTCGTAAGGTAAATTCTAATTTACAATTTCCATGTTATGTGATAAAATCGCCCTATCACGCCATAGGAGCTTAATATGCGTATTTTATTTGATTCCAAAAGTCGGATTTTTAAAGACCCTTTCGGCACACTGTCTGTGGGACAAGCCTGCACACTTAATGTCCATATTCCCGCCCAGGTTGGATGCATTAAGGCTGAGTGTATCCTCCGCCCGGATGACGGCGGCGAGACCGTAGTCGTGCCAATGTCCTGCACCGGGGAAAAAGGCCTGTATCAGATATTTTCCGGCACATTTTCCTTGGAAAGACCGGCTCTGTATTTTTATTACTTTGTAATTTACAAGCCGGATAGCGCTTTCCGTTTGTTTAAATACGGCGACCATACCAATATGGAAGCGGGCAGCCTGTGGCAGCTCACCTGCACGCCGGCGAATTTTACCACCCCCGATTGGGCCAAGGGCGCAGTGATCTACCAGGTATTTCCCGATCGCTTTGCCCGCAGCGGGGATTGTGACCTGACCGGCAAATTGGAGCCTTACACCGTCCACCGGGACTGGAACGAGGAAGTGGATTGGCGGCCTACCCCCGACGGAAGAGTCCTCAATAACGACTTTTACGGCGGCAATTTCCGGGGAATCACGGAAAAAATGGACTATATCGCCTCTTTGGGCGTGACTATTTTGTATCTGAACCCCATCAGCAAAAGCTTTTCTTCCCATCGCTATGACACCGGCGACTATAAAACCCCGGACCCTATGCTGGGAACAGTGGAGGATTTTCGGGCTATGTGCGATGCGGCCCACAGCCGAGGCATCAAGGTGATCCTGGACGGCGTGTATTCCCATACCGGCTCGGACAGTCTGTATTTCAACCGGGAAAATACCTTCCCCGGCGTTGGCGCTCATCAGTCCCCGGATTCTCCTTACCATAGCTGGTTTACTTTTTACCAGTACCCCAACAGCTACAACTGCTGGTGGAATTTTGATACGCTGCCCACTGTGAAAAAGCTGGATCCTGCTTTTGTAGATTATATCATCACCGGTGAGGATTCGGTGGTGGCCTACTGGCTGAAACAAGGCTGCGACGGATTCCGCCTGGATGTGGCGGACGAGCTGCCCAATGAATTTATGGATTTGCTGAAAAAGCGGATTCGTCAGATCCGCCCCGATGCGCTGCTTTTGGGCGAGGTGTGGGAGGATGCTTCCAATAAGGAGGCTTACGGTGTCCGCTGCCGGTACTTTGTGGATGGCACACTGGATTCGGTGATGAACTATCCGTTCCGTACCGCCATCATCAATTATCTCAAAGGCATTGACGATGGAAACGGCCTGCGGCAAACGGTTATGACTATTTTGGAGAATTACCCGCCCCAGGTTGTCTGCTGCAATATGAATCTGCTGGGTACTCACGATACGCCCCGGATTCTGACAGCCTTGGTGGATGATTTTAACGGATCCCGGGAGGAAATGGCGCAAAGACAGCTATCTCCGGGGCAGAAGGAACTGGCGCTGCGCCGGTTGTATCTGGCATCCGTGCTGCAATATATGCTCCCCGGCAGCCCCAGCCTGTACTATGGCGACGAGGCCTGCATGGAGGGGTATAAAGACCCCTTCAACCGCCGCACATATCCCTGGGGCAGGGAAGACGGGGAACTTATGGAGCATTTCCGTCAACTGGGCAGCTTGAAAAAACTGCCTGCTTTGCGAGATGGCGACATAGAATTTGTCCATGCCCGTGACGGAAAACTGCTGTTCCACCGCACCGATGGGGAACAGAAAATTCTGATTTATGTAAACCATAGCCCGGAGAGTTGGGATATTCCCACCGGGCAGGTGCTCTATAGTAAGGGAATGCATGCCGCAGCTCCCAAATGGTTCCACCTTGACAGCATGGGCTTTGCCATCATTCAGGAATAAGCTACCCAATACAGTGTCATCCTGAGCAAGCGCAGCGCGCTGAAGGATCTTGGTACCATCGAAACTGCGTAGATTCTTCGATTCGCTAACGCTCACTCAGAATGACAAAACCTTGAAAGCTGTCAAGGAATGTGTCATTGCGAGCCGCCATAGCGCCGTGGCAATCTCACGGGAAAGGACTGTTATCGTTGGAAACAGAAAAATTCATCAGCGGCTATTGCCGCAATATAGACGAAAGCCGAATGGTCTGCGTGGTAACGGAAGACGGCAAGCTGACAGAAGTGGACTGCTCCTATGAGTGCTGCCCCTTTACCGGCGAATGCACCATAGCAAAAAGTATAGAGGAATTGTTAGAATAGAGGGAGAATCACATGGAACCGATTGAAATAATTGCCCAGGCCATTGGAATTGTGGCGATGGTGTTCAATATTCTTTCCTATCAGGGAAAAAAGCAGAAAACCGTGATTACCCTGCAATTATTCGGCGGTTTGCTGTTTGCGGTGAATTTTTGGATGATTGGTGCCAAGGTAGGCGGCATTTTGAATGTAATTGCGGTGATTCGTGCGTTGATATTTTTATTTAAGGATAAGCTGAAAGCCAACAGCGTTTTCTGGCTGATTGGGTTTATTCTGTCCTACATCGTTGTGTATATTCTTACATTTACCACATTTGGAACAGAGCTTACTCCCTGGACGCTCATTCGGGAATTACTGCCTGTCATCGGCATGACGGCGCTATCCGTGGGATTTCGGCTGAAGGATGCTGCCAATATCCGCAAATACGGTTTGGTTAGTTCTCCTGCCTGGTTGATTTATAATATTGCAGTGGGTTCCTGGGGCGCAATTATCTGCGAAACCCTGACCCTAATTTCCATTTTCGTAGGTATGTTCCGCCACGACAAAAAGCCTGAATAAGAACAAAAAAGTGAGCACCCGATTCTATTTGGAATCGGGTGTTGCAGTCTTTTAAAGAACCCCTGTTTTTGCCTAAAAAACAGGGGTTCTTTGACAGACTGGGTTGCCACGCCGCTTTCAGCGGCTCGCAGTGACATAGGCAGTAGGGGCGGATGCCCACATCCGCCCCTACATATTCTAACGATTGTTTTTGCAATTATGAGAAAGTCCGGTAGCCGACGATCACAGCATCCGCAGGATCAAAATAATCCTCTGTGTTGCTGCTGAATCCGGATGCTTTCCAGGCCTGGTCAAAGGTAATACTTTCATTGCACAGCACGATATAGGTGGTGTTCTTCGCTGCGTTGTTCAGCCTGCCGGTGACCTCCAGCCGGTAAGCGTATTCGTAGCCCTCGCAGATCCATTTTTCATCGAATGTGTCAAGATAATGCAGGTGGGTATAAATAAACTCTTCCTTTTCTATCAGCTCGCTGATCTCCTCTGCAGGAGTCTTGGCATAATGCTTTCTTATGGTGAACTCGCCGGCTTCGTCCGGAAAATAGTAAACGACACCGGAAGGATCACCCGGAACACGGACATAGAAATTTGTGCAGTCTTCTACAATTTCGTCAGGGACGGCAACGGTAATAAACCATCCCGTCAGCATATAATCCAGCTCCTTTTCGCCGGTTGTTTCCTTTAAATTGATTCCAAAAGATACATTTCCGTATTCAACATTTTGCACAGCAAAACGCCGTGTGATGTTGTTTTGACCTAAATACACCAGGATCAAACTGTTACTTTTGAAAAAATCTCCATCATATTTGGCGGAAACACTGTTAAAAGAAGGAACTTCCTTGTAACCTTGATCCATATTGTAGTGAATGCCCATATTATCTTTGAACCATTGCAAATCCTCCGGGGTGTCCAGGCGATAGATGGGAGAATCAAGGATATCGCTCCATGGCACATAGGTCAGATTTCGGTCGCTGTAGTAGATTGCGTGATCCTTGGTATAGCCGGCGTAGGAAAAGGTTGTTTCTAGATCTGTGTATGTTACCACATTTTCCGGTTCGTCAACCTTACCGACCTGGGACACCGATGCGAAATAAGCTGCTGCTTTTGCGTCGCAGGCTGCTTGCTGCTGTTTAATATACCGCTGGGAATCCATTGCTTTTGGCCAGAGATACAAGGGGAATTTATCCCGAATGTCCTCAGGATAGTACATGCCGTCTCTGGGCTCCCAGTATTCTACTAACGCATAAGGCTGACCGGACTGAACTGTGATGACCGTAGGGATGTGCGCACCGCCGGTATTTTCAATCAAGCCGTTGTCGTCGGTGTATTCCTGGTACAGTACCCACAGATAAACGGTGGTACAGTTGCCCTCTTTCTTCGTTCCCAGCACCTCAAAATCCGTGCAACAAAATTCTCCGCTTTTGTAGCCTCCTTTGTGATGCTCAAGAATTTGTTCTTCGATAAAAGTATGCAATTGTGTAGGAAGGGGGCGGGAAATGATAACATAGTCACTTGTTCTTTTCAGCTTAAACGCACTCATAATGTTCCCGTCTGAAAAGAAGGAAAACCAATAAACAGTTCCATTTCGCTTTTGCAAAAATACATCACTTGTTGTAGCACCTGAAATTTCGTAGGCGTGTTGAATGTTGCCAAGATTGACGCTTCGTCCTTGCTGTTTCAGCATTTTTTCTAATTCATCAGCAGTGATGTCTGTTTGCGTGAGAGTGCCTAATTGCTCCATATGGTTATTGTCGAAAGATTTATATACTAAACCGTCATCAGTGATCATAAAGGCAAGATTATTTTCTTCGGTTTCCTGTTTTTCGCTTACCACATCACTGTATAAGCATTTTCCGGTTTCAAACTTGCTGTTAAAGATGGATTCACTAATAGGATTTGTTAAGAAACCAATGGCTGCCGTAATGCAAAGAACTACGGCAAATATTATGATCCAAAATGCCGGTTTTTTGTAATTGAGGACGGATTTTATTCTGTTTTTCACGCTGACCTCACCGAATGCCAAAGGACAGGCGGCGATCATACGGCGGTTCACGCTGCAGGTCAAAAGCGCCTGCGAATAGTCGGCCTTTTGCTCCGTGTCCATTTCCTTGATGACCTTTTCGTCGCAGGCAAGCTCAATATCCCGGCATAGCAGAATATATCCCAGCCACATCAAAGGATTGAACCAGTGGATACTCAAAAGCAAAAAGCCGAAAGGCTTCCACCAGTGGTCTTTTCTGCGAATATGGGCATTTTCGTGGGCGATCACATGGGCCATGTCCTGTCCGCTTATTTGGAAGGGCAGATAAATTTTCGGCCTAAGGATACCAAGCACAAAGGGGGAGACCACATTCTCACTCTGGAAGATGTTATCCCGCAGCAAAACCGCTGTGCCGATCTTCCGTTTTACACGCCAATAGCTGATGGCGGTATATGCAAGCATCCCGGAAAGACCAACCACCCAAACAATCGAAGAAACCTGCACAAGCAGCTTCATGGTATTCACACTTTTTTCCGGCTCCAATGTGACTGTTGATTCTTGAATGATGGGATTGATGGTACTGTTAAGAAAAGAAATTCCGGTGTTGATTTCCGGTTCTTCCACCAATATTTGCGGGCTGATGGTTTCTGCGCTGGGAATCAGGCTCAAAGCGCTTTCGATGGAGAAAGGACAAATCAGCCGCACAGCCACAATGCCCCAAAGCAGAACGGTGATCCACTTCGGCGCTTTTTTCAGCACCAGCCGTAAAAGCAGGACAGCAAGAACGATCCAGCTTGCGGAAATGCTCATGTTGACGATGGTTAAGAAGAATTCAGTCATTGGGATTCTCCTTTCCGGTAGCGGTCAATCATCTGTTGCACCACATCGATCTCAGCATCAGAAAGCTTTTGATGCTTGGTGAATGCGGCGACGAATGCCGGCAAAGAGCCTTCAAAGGTCTTTTCCACCATTTCGTTGATCTGAGCGGCCTGCACCTGATCTTTCGTCACAAGGGAAGTGACCACGGTGTTTTCGTTTTTTAGCACACCCCGTTCCGACAGCCGTTTGATGACGGTGTAGGTGGTGGTGGGCTTCCAGCCAAGCTGCTCCTTGCAAAGGGCAACAAGCTCGCTGCTTTTCACCGGCTCATGCTCCCACAGGATCAGACAAAACCGATACTCACTTTCAAATACCTTCGGCGTTTCCATAAAGCCATTCTCCTTTCTCTAATGCATTAGAGTACAACTAAACTCTAACACATTAGAGCGCCCGTGTCAACCCCTAAAATAAAAAGCAGAAATAGGAGCCTTGACGGAGGGAATCTCGTCCCCCTCGTTTTGAGGGGGATGTCACGGTGATAACCGTGACAGGGGGAGTTCGTTCCCTTGAAAGCATACTCCCCCAGTCTTATTGCCTAAAATCGGCAATAAGACAGCCCCCTCAAAACGAGGGGGCCAAGGCTTTTTGTTTTAGTTCATCAGCTTACAGACAAGGGCAGTATATTCTGCCGGGTCTTCCAGGGGCAGGTCAGCCAGCAGCTTTGCCTGGCAGGAAAGCAGCTTTGCGTAATCCTTTGCCTTTTGGGTGTCGCCGATCATAGCTTTTTCCATAGCCTGCACCGCAGGATGCTCGGGGTTCAGCTCCAAAATTCTTTGGCTGGGGAAGTTGAAGTCGGGATTGACCTTCTTCATATACTTTTCCATTTCAAAGCTCATACCACCGGCAGGCACCATACAAACCGGCATATCGCCCAGTTCGCCGGAGAGCCGGACCTCGGTGATCTCCTCGCCCAGAGAATCCTTCACAAAGGTCAAAAGGCCTTGCAGCTCCTCGGCCTTCTGCTTGAGCTGTTCCTTCTGCTCATCGCTCTGCAAACCCAGATCCTCGGTAGCTGCGTTGCAGAAGGATTTTTCCTCGTAGGTCATCAGCGTCTGGGGGATAAATTCATCCACCTCGTCGGTGCAAAGCAGCACATCGTAACCCTTGGAGGACAGAGTCTGCACCTGGGGCAGCTTGCCCAGCCGGTCGGCATTCTCACCGCAGACATAGTAGATCTTCTCCTGACCCTCTGCCATATTTTCGGCGTACTGCTTCAAGGTAACCAGCTTGCCCTCTTTGTTGCTGTAAAACAGCAGAAGATCCTTGGTAGCATCCTTGTGTGCGCCGTAATCGGCAGCGACGCCGTATTTTAACTGACGGGAAAATGCGCCGTAAAATGCTTCGTAATTTTCCCGGTCATTTTCCAGCATCGCAGCCAGCTCGGACTTGATCTTCTTTTCGATGCCCTTGGCAATGATCTTCAGTTGACGATCGTGCTGTAGCATCTCCCGGCTGATGTTCAAAGAGAGATCCTGGCTATCTACCACGCCGCGGACAAAAGAGAAGTATTCCGGCAGCAGATCCTCGCAGGATTCCATAATCATCACGCCGGAGGAGTAGAGCTGCAAACCACGCTTGAAGTCCTTGCTGTAGTAGTCAAAGGGTGCTTTGGTGGGGATATACAGCAGCGCCTTAAAAGATACATTGCCCTCGGCGCTGAAGGAAATCACTTTGGCAGGTTTGTTGTAGTCAAAGAACTTCTCCCGATAGAAGGTGTTGTACTCGTCCTCGGTCACATCCTTTTTGCTGCGCTGCCAGATGGGAACCATGGAGTTGAGGGTTTCTTCTTCCATGTAGCTCTCATATTCCGGCTTGTCCTCGGGGCAGTCTTCCTTCAAACGGGATTTGCTGACCTCCATGCGGATGGGGTAGCGGATATAGTCGGAATACTTTTTCACTAGAGAACGGATCTCGTATTCCTCCAGGAAACGGGAATATTTCTCGTCCTCGGTGTCGGCTTTCAAGGTCATAATCACATCCGTGCCGGGGTATTCCCGCTGAGCTGCGGTGATGGTATAGCCGTCAGCACCGTCGGAAACCCATTTCCAGGCCAGCTCCTGGCCGTATTTCTTAGAAATAACGGTGACCTGAGAGGCTACCATAAAGGCAGCATAGAAGCCAACGCCAAACTGACCGATAATATCGATGTCTGCAGTTTCTTCCATTTCCTGCTTAAAGCCCAGAGAGCCGGATTTGCAGATGGTGCCAAGGTTTTCTTCCATTTCCTCCTTGGTCATACCGATGCCCCGGTCAGAAATGGTGAGCGTTCCGGCGGTTTTGTCCCGGGTGAGGGTAATGGTAAGCTGATCCCGGTCAATGGCCACCTTATCGTCGGTTAAAGCGGTATAGGCCAGCTTGTCCATGGCGTCGCTGGCGTTGGAGATGATCTCCCGGAGGAAGATCTCCTGGTGGGTATAGATGGAGTTGATCATCAGATCCAAAAGCCGCTTGGATTCGGCTTTAAATTGTTTCTTTGCCATAATTGCAACACTCCTTTTAAAATTAGCACTCTAATTATCTGAGTGCTAAAATTATATCACGGATTTTAGAAAAAGCAACCCTTTTGGAAAAAAGTTCTTTGATTATTCATAATTGTGTGCTATAGTTATACTGAACGATTATGTGCCATTATGAAAGTAAGAGGTAATTAAAAATGATTACAGTAAGCAATTTAGGTATGCAGTTCGGTGGTCAATGGCTGTTCCAGCATGTGGATCTGCAATTTTTGCCCGGCAACTGCTACGGCATCATCGGTGCAAACGGTGCGGGTAAATCCACTTTCCTTCGCCTTTTGTACGGCGAGCTAGACTCTACCACCGGCTATATCCATATTCCCGAAGAGCTTCGTGTTTCTGTTTTGAAGCAGAACCAGAATGCCTACGACAACTTCTCTATTATGGATACTGTCATTATAGGCAACCAGCGCCTTTACGACATTATGAAGGAAAAGGATGCCATTTATGAAAAGCCGGATTTTACCGACGAAGACGGCATCCGTGCTTCCGAGCTGGAAGCAGAATTTGCGGAAATGGGCGGTTGGGAAGCAGAGTCTGACGCATCCCGTATGCTGCAAGGCCTGGGCGTTCCCACCGATATGCACTACGATATGATGGCCGATACCGACCCCCGTCTGAAGGTGAAGGTGCTGCTGGCCCAAGCGCTGTTTGGCAATCCCGATATCGTTATGCTGGACGAACCTACCAACAACCTGGATATTGAATCGATCAATTGGCTGGAAGACTTTTTGCTGGATTTCCCCGGCATGGTCATCGCCGTATCCCACGACCGCCACTTCCTCAATACCGTCTGCACCCACACCGTGGATATCGACTACGGCAAGATCAAGATGTATGTAGGTAACTACGACTTCTGGTATGAATCCTCCCAGTTGGTGCAGGCAATGATCCGCAATAAGAACAAGCGCAACCAGGAGAAGATCGAGGAGTTGCAGTTGTTCATTCAGCGCTTCTCTGCCAATAAGTCAAAGGCAAAGCAGGCAACTGCCCGCAGAAAGCTGCTGGACAAGCTGACTGTGGAAGAAATGCCCTGCTCCACCCGCCGTTATCCCTTCGTTGGCTTCCAGCCGGAGCGGGAACTGGGCAAGGACATTCTGACTGTCAAGGATGTTTCCGTTACCGTTGACGGCGAAAAACTGCTGGATAATGTGTATTTCAGCGTTGGCAAGAATGATAAGATCGCCTTTGTGGGCGAAAATGAGCTGGCGCAGACAGCGCTGTTCCAGATCCTCATGGGCGAATTGGAGCCGGATGAAGGCTCTGTAAAGTGGGGCATCTCCACCGTGCGCAGCTACCTGCCTAAGGACAATACTGCCTACTTTGAGGGCAACGATATGGAGCTGGTAGATTGGCTGCGGCAGTACTCTGTGAAAAAAGACGATGTGTACCTGCGTGGATTCCTGGGCAGAATGCTGTTCTCTAATGACGATGTGTTTAAGCCTGTCAATGTTCTCTCCGGCGGTGAAAAGGTCCGGTGTATGCTGTCGAAGATGATGCTCTCCGGTGCCAATGTGGTGCTTCTTGACCAGCCCACCAACCACCTGGATATGGAATCTATCCAGGCTGTGAATAAGGGCCTGGAAGCATTCCCCGGCGTTGTGCTGCTGGCCAGCCACGACCACGAAATGCTGACCTCTGTCTGTAACCGGGTCATCGCCTTCCAGCCGGACGGCACCATTGTTGACCGCTACGGCACCTACGACGACTACCTGGAATGGCTGCGTAACAAACAGTAAAAACCACCCACCGTGTCATCCTGAGCAAGCGCAGCGCGTCGAAGGATCTTGGCACTATAGTTAAAAGGAGAATGTATATGTATTATGTTTATATTCTCTCAAACTGGTGTGACAGTGTGCTTTATATCGGGGTGACGAACAACCTTTTGCGCAGACTTTATGAACATCGAAATCACCTGGTTGAAGGTTTTGCAGAAAAGTATCAAACCAATAAACTGGTTTATTTTGAAGCCACCGGGGATGTTCGTGTTGCGTTGGAAAGAGAAAAACAGTTAAAAGGTTGGAATCGTGCGAAGAAAAATGCATTGATTAGCATAAATAACCCGCAATGGAAGGATCTTTCTGCTGACTGGGATTTTTGAAACTTGTTGGCAAGAAGATTCTTCGACTCGCTGACGCTCGCTCAGAATGACACTTCTGGGGAAGCTGGCAAAACATTATGAATTCTCTTAAAGGAGATTAAGTATGGAAAAGATATTGGATATTATTTCAAAGAAAATGGAGCAGGCGTTTGCAGATGCCGGCTATGATGCCGCTTACGGCAGAGTGACTGTATCCAACCGGCCTGACCTGTGCCAGTACCAGTGCAACGGTGCTCTGTCCGCAGCGAAGGTCTATAAGTGCGCCCCCATTCAGATTGCCAATGCCGTGGCAGAAAAACTGCAGGGCGAAGACTTTTCTATGTGCCAGGCAGTTATGCCCGGATTTATCAATCTGAATCTGTCCGACAGCTTCCTGCGGGATTATTTGGAGGGTATGCGTACCGCCCCGGACTTCGGCGTGGAAAAAGTCGGCAGCGGCAAAATGGCTATTGTTGACTACGGCGGAGCCAATGTGGCCAAGCCCTTGCACATCGGTCACCTCCGCCCTGCCATTATCGGTGAATCCCTTAAGCGGCTGCATAGCTTTATGGGTTATGAAACCATCGGTGATATTCACCTGGGCGACTGGGGTCTGCAAATGGGTCTGATTATTGCCGAATTGCAGGTGCGCCAGCCGGATCTTTGCTATTTCGACCCGGATTACACCGGCGAATACCCCGCAGAAGCACCCTTTACCCTTTCTGAGCTGGAGGAGATCTACCCCACCGCCTCTGCTAAAAAGAAGGACGATGCAGAGTTTGCAGAAAAGGCCCATATCGCAACCTACGAGCTGCAACAGGGAAGAGCCGGCTACCGAGCTATCTGGAATCATATTATGCGGATTTCTTTGGCCGACCTGCATCGGATCTACGATGCCCTGGATGTGCATTTTGAAGCCTGGCTGGGCGAGAGCGATGCCGATCCCTACATTCCTGCTATGATCGAAGACCTGAAAGCCAAGGGTCACGCTGTTTATAGCGAGGGCGCCCTGGTGTTCCCGGTGGCAGAGGAGGGGGATAAGAAGGAGATTCCGCCCTGTATTCTGCTTAAGTCCGACGGCGCAGCCATTTATGCGACCACCGACCTGGCTACTATGGTACAGCGGATGCAGGACCATAACCCCGATAAGATGCTCTATGTTACCGACAAGCGGCAGAATCTGCATTTTGAGCAGGTGTTCCGTGCGGCGAAAAAAGGCGGCATCGTAAAGGAAGAAACGGTTCTCGAGCATGTGGGTCACGGCACGATGAACGGTGCTGACGGAAAACCCTTCAAGACCCGTGACGGCGGTGTTCTGCGGTTGGAACAGTTGCTGAGCGATATGACCGATTTTGTCCGTTCCAAGGTTGTGGAGAACAAAATCGTCGCCGCGGAAGAGGTAGAGGATACCACAGCAAAAATCGCATTGGCAGCGCTGAAATACGGCGATCTGAGCAACCAGCCGACTAAGGACTACAACTTTGATTTGGAGCGCTTCGCTGCATTTGAGGGCAATACCGGCCCTTACATCCTCTATACCATCGTGCGTATCAAGTCTATTCTGGCTCGTTATGGTGCCTGGGAGGAACTGCCGATCACTTTGCCTGCCAATCCCTATGCCCAGGAGCTGATGCTGTGTATCACCAAGCTTGGTCCTGCGCTGGAGAGTGCGCTGCGCACCTTGAGTCCCAACCTGATCTGCGCCTATATCTATGAGCTGGCTGGCGCGGTGAATAAGTTCTACCACGAAACCCGGATCCTCACCGAGGAGGACAAGGAGCTGCAAAAGGGTTATATCTCTCTGATTGCCCTTGCCAAAAATGTTCTGGAAAAGTGTATCGATATCCTCGGTTTCACTGCCCCGGAAAAAATGTAAAAGAAAAGCAGGACCGAAATGGTCCTGCTTTTTTGTGCATTATTCTACATGAGTGTGGTTGCTGATGTGATCTTCGCAGTAGCAGAAGTAGCCGTTACACCGGGAACAGTAGCGGAACTCCAGTTCCGGATTTGCGGCATCATTTCTGCCGCATACAGTGCAGCGATGGGTGTAGGGGACAGATACTTTTTTGCCGCCATCCCGGGTGAAGGGCACCGAGCCGGTAGGCTTGGGAGCGGATTTTTTCTGCTGCCGGCGGAGAATTCCCATTCGCCACGCCGGAGGCAATACATTGACCATATCGCCGCCGCAAAAGATGAAGTAGTTCATCAGACCGATCAAGGGGAACAAATTGTGGGGGAAACAGCGGGCCAGGGACATACTGACAACAGAAAAAGCGGTTATAATCAAGTAAATCATAGCCAGAATCCATGCCCGTATGGGGATAATGAAGAAAAGTGTGAAGCGTGCATCGGGATAGCTGGTGGCATAGCACAGTAAAAGGCTAAGATGCAGGCTGCTCATCATGTTTCCGGCGTAGAAATAAATGGAAGAATCCAGTCCGTAAATAGGAATCCAGCCAAATGCCATGGCAAATATATCCATTAAAAGAATACCGGAAAAATAGTAAAGATTAAACCGCAATGTTCCCCAGGTCATTTCCAGAGCGCGGCCCAGAGAATAGGTGCAATAGAGCATGATCAGTGTAAAAAAGAGGCTGCTGCTGTTCATAGTGAACACATAGCTGAAAAGACGCCAAACCTGACCCTTTAATATCGCATTGCGATCAAAGCACAGAAGGTTGTATATTTGCGGAAAGCCTAAGTAAGACAGTCCGGTGACGATGGCAGAGCCGATAATGATATAAAGCATCAAATTTGGAATGCCTTTATTCCGATGTTTCAAGCAAAAACGGTTGAAACGGGTGCGCAGTTTTTTCAGAAGAATCACATCCTTTGCATAGTGATGATATGATACCACCACTTGCTGGAAATGTCCATAAAGGAATTGTGAATATTTTTGTAGAAAGAACTTGACAATCAGAAAAAAACGGGTAGAATATAACCGAACTGCATATAAGCCTTATCAAGAGTGGTGGAGGGAACGGCCCGATGAAACCCGGCAACCTGATTTTTTCAAGGTGCCAAATCCGGCGGCAACGATAGATGAGGATTCGATATACACGCACATCGAATCCGATGTGCGGTTTTTTTGTTTGGTGGACTTTTGAAGAAAATTGACGATCCGAAGAAAGGAAAAGGAAAAATGGAAAAAAGATTGTTTACTTCTGAATGTGTAACCTGCGGTCACCCCGACAAGGTGGCAGACTGCATTTCCGATGCAATTCTGGATGCTTGCCTGGCCCAGGATCCCGGCTCCCGCGTGGCCTGTGAGACCATGGTCACCACTAATTTTTGCTTGATCTGCGGTGAGATCACAACTAAGGCACAGGTGGATTACGCCGCTGTGGCCCGTGAGGTCATTGCCAAAATCGGCTACACCCACCCCGGCGACGGCTTTGATGCCGAGTCCGTGGAGATTCTGTGCAAGATCCATACCCAGTCCGCAGATATCGCACTGGGTACGAACGACGAAGTAGGCGGCGCCGGTGACCAGGGCATGATGTTCGGCGGAGCCTGCACCCATACTCCCGAACTGATGCCCCTGCCTGCAGCGCTGTCCCGTGCGCTGTCCAACCGGCTGACCCAGTGCGTTCAAAGCAATGATCTGCTCCGTCCCGACGGCAAGACTCAGGTTTCTGTGGAGTTTGATGAAGATGGCAATGTGATCGGTATTGACACCGTCGTGGTTTCGGTTATGCACAGCGCGGATTTTGAAATGTCCGAGCTGCGTCGCTACATCCGGGAGGGCGTGATTGCCCCTGTGCTGGCAAAATACGGCTTCTCCATCGAGGATGTGAAGAATATCCATATTAATCCCACCGGCAACTTTGTCATCGGCGGTCCCAATGGCGACACCGGTCTGACAGGCCGTAAGATTATCGTCGATACCTACGGCGGCTATTTCTCCCACGGCGGCGGTGCATTCTCCGGTAAGGACCCCACCAAGGTGGATAGAAGCGGTGCGTATATGGCCCGTTATATGGCAAAGAATCTGGTAGCTGCCGGTTTGGCAACCCAGGTGCAGGTGCAGCTTGCCTACGCCATTGGCGTGGCAGAGCCGGTGTCTGTCCGGGTGGATAGCTACGGCACCGGCAAGATCTCCGATGAGGAGATGACCGCTATGCTGCGCAAGACCTGCGACCTGACCCCCGGCGGCATTATCCGCAAGCTGGAGCTGCGCCGTCCCATCTACGGCAAGACTGCTATGGAAGGTCACTTCGGTGTGGATGAGCTGCCCTGGGAGCAGCTGGATCTGGCTGAAAAGCTGAAGTCCTTGGTGGCTGTATAATTTAAAGAGGAGGGGAAACCCTCCTCTTTTTGACGCAAAGAGCAAAATTTTGTTTTCAAATTCAGAAGAATGTGGTATAGTATCATTAACTATAGAAAATGGAGGGATCCCTATGTTGGATTTTATCCGAATTGCCTGTGCTGTGCCGCCTGTAAAGCTGGCAGACCCGGTGAAAAATGCCAGTGATATTTGCCAATATATTGCCCGGGCAGACCGAGAAAATGCTGATGTGCTGGTGTTCCCGGAGATGTCCTTGACCGGTTATACCTGTGCGGACCTGTTTTTCCAGGAATCGCTGCAAAAAGCTTCCCTGGAAGGTCTGCGGCAGATTCTTACCTGCTCTGAGAACTATCCGGCTATTACGGTTGCGGTGGGGTTGCCTGTTGTGATCAATGGGCAGATGTATAACTGCGCCGCCATTCTTTCCGGCGGTGTGCTTCATGGCTTAGTGCCGAAGACATATCTGCCCAATTATAATGAGTTTTATGAACGCCGCTGGTTCTCCTCTTCTGAGGATTTGCAGCAGAAGACTGTAAATCCCGCCGAATTGGGACTGACCGGCGACCCCATTCCGGTAGGTCGTGACCTTCTGTTTGTGATTGGCGACGGAACTGTGCTGGGTGCAGAAGTCTGCGAGGATCTTTGGACGCCGATGCCGCCGTCAACTCTGATGTGCTTGAATGGTGCTGAGGTGATTCTGAACCTGTCCGCTTCCAATGAAACCGTGGGTAAACGCAGCTACCGCCGGGATCTGGTGCGCCATCAGTCCTCTGTCTGCGGCTGCGTTTATACCTACTGCTCCTCCGGCTGTACAGAATCCACCTCGGATCTGGTGTTCTCCGGCCATAGCATCATTGCTGCAGGCGGCAGCGTGCTGACGGAAAACCGGGAACTGATCCAGACGGATTATATGCTGATCCACGATGCGGATTTGGGACAGATCCGTTCTAAACGCCGCCATAACAAGAGTGTGAAGGATGCCGTGTCCATTTACAGTAAGGTCGAGCCGATGCGCCGTATCTACTGCAGCAGCGGCAGCCTCCGCTCCGACGGGGCTATGTTCCGCTATGATAAAATGCCCTTTGTTCCCGGAAACGATGCCCAGCTGCGGGAGCGCTGCAACAGCATTTTTGCCATTCAGGTGGCTGGTCTGAAACAGCGCTTAGCGACAGTAGGCGGAAAAGCGGTGATCGGTGTATCCGGCGGCCTGGATTCCACCTTGGCGCTGCTGGTAACGGTGGAAGCCATGCGCCAGCTTGGCCGGCCCGCCACCGATGTCCACGGCGTAACTATGCCCTGCTTTGGAACCTCCGGCAGAACCTACCAAAATGCGGTTGCGCTGATGGATGCACTGGGAATCACCCAAAAGGAAATTAATATCCGCGACGCAGTCACTGCCCACTTCCGGGATATTGGCCACGACAGTACCGTATTCAACGGCACCTATGAAAATGCCCAGGCCCGGGAACGGACGCAGATCCTTATGGACTATGCCAGCGTGGTAGGCGGTCTTGTCATCGGTACCGGCGATTTGAGTGAGCTGGCTCTCGGCTGGTGTACCTATAACGGTGACCATATGAGTATGTACGGCGTCAATGCGTCGCTGCCCAAGACGGTCATTTCTCCGCTGATTACGGTGCTGGCGGACAGCGAGCAGTTTGCTCCTTGCCGGGAGTACCTTTTGGATGTGGTGGCGACGCCCATCAGTCCGGAATTGTTGCCCCCCGATGAAAGCGGCAATATCACCCAGCAAACGGAGGATCTGGTTGGACCTTACGCGCTGCACGATTTCTTCTTGTACCATATGCTCCACTATGGCTATACGCCCACCAAAATCTATCATATTGCCTGCCGGGCCTTTGATGGAGAATATACACCCGCTACGATCAAAAAGTGGATGCAGGTATTTTACCGCCGGTTCTTCACCCAGCAGTTTAAGCGTAACTGCCTGCCCGACGGCGTTAAGGTCGGCTCTGTGTGCCTGAGTCCCCGGGGCGACTGGCGCATGCCCAGCGACGCCTCCGCTGCTATCTGGCTTGCGGAGATCGAACAACTGTCATAAAACTGCACGGGAGGGGCATTGCCCCTCCCGTGTGTCAATATTGCGGCGATCCGTTTTTTCATATATTATGTGCTTTGATTACAATCGGCTGGATCTGTTTTCCCTTGGCAGCCAATGCTACCGTCTGAGGTATCCGGGAGAAATCTGCCACCATGGAATAGGGCTTTTTATCCGGGTCATCCTGTCCAAATGGTACAAAATAGATGTTTTTCCGTGCTAAAAGTTTGCCGATGTTTTCTGCCGCCGTCGATAATGCGTCATTAGTGGAAACGGCAAGCACAACGGGTCTTCCGTTGCGCAGGTGACTTTTTGCTGCCATAGTTACCGGCCCGTCAGCAATGCCGTGGGCGAGCTTTGCCAGGGTGTTCCCTGTGCAGGGGGCGATCACCAGTACATCCAAGAGCTTCTTAGGCCCAATTGGCTCAACTTGGGCAATGGTAGTCAAGGGCGCAGAACCACAGATATCTGTGACTCTGCGGATATGCTCGTTTGCTGTACCAAACCGGCTGTCGATGGTGTATGTGCTGTGGGAGAAAATAGGGATCAGGGTGTTGGTGAACGCCAGATTCTCCATGGCGGAGAATACGGATGCAAAAGTACAAAACGATCCGCACATGGCAAAGCCAATGTTCATACAATCTCCTCCTTATTTAAATATTTTATTACAGTGCGGGCAATCAATTCGCCGGATGCCTCCGGGGCATCCTTGCCCGGAAGCCCCCGGGCGTGAATCACATCGTTGCCGCCAATTCCCGGCGTGGAGGCCAGATCGATCTTTAAACACCCAACAGGACCTGTGGGAAGTACGGTAGCCGGTACGGTGTTGAAGATGACCCGGTAGCCTGCACAGTTAAGATTTTCTGTGTCGGTACTGTGGTATCCCAATGCGTGTAAAATTGCCCGGTCAGCTTCTTTTCGTGCCGCCACAGTTACATCGGCCTCCAACCCCTTGAGTAACGCGGAAAGACATTTGCCGATCCTGCCCCAGCCAATGATCAGTACTTTGCAATGCCGCAAAGCGATGGGGAGCCGGTCCATAGCCAGCCGTACAGCGCAGTGGGCGGTGATGTATGCGTTTTCCGCTACATAACCGGGATCCTTTAATAGATCCCAAACCCGGTACCCCGACAGCTCCGGCAAATTCCCACCGATTACCGTAATATCCAGCGGAAGTTCCTGCAAAATACATTTTAGATCTCCGCCACCGACAATGGTTCCGTCGGGCTGCATTGAGGGAACAGGGAGTAATAAATATTGTGGATCCTGGGTAAAATCGCAGCCGGATTCTGCCAGAATCTGCGCTGCACAGGTTAATGCGGGGGAGTTACCCCTAATAAAAAAACGGTGTGCACCCATAAAATCATCCTTTCGTGACAGATTATGCAAAACCGTTTTCCTTGGTGCTTGATTATTCTGTGGGAATCATATATAATAATCTTAAGAGGTGAGTCTGATATGCAAAGACTGGGATACATTCATAATATGATGGATGTGAAAGTTTTGATCCTGTATGTGGCGGGAAAATCTCATTACCCTATGACATTGCAGGAGATTTATGAGCTGTGCTACCAAGATGACTGCTTGAGTTATTTTGATGTTTGTACTGCAGTGCCGGAAATGGTGACCTCCGGCCATCTGCGGCAAGTAGAGGACCGTTATGAAATTACGGAAAAGGGCCGCCAGGACGGCGCAGTTACAGAAGATTCCATTGCCTATACTGTCAAACGCCGGGCAGAGGATGCCGTGGAGCGGTTCAACCGGCAGCTGCGCCGCAGCAGCTATGTCCGTTCTCAGGTGCTGCCCCGGAAAAACGGAGATTATGCCGTCGTGATGTCCCTGGATGATGAGCAGGGCAATTTGATGACCCTGGAGCTGTCCGCGCCGGATAGCCGGCAGGCCGTCCGCTTGAGCCGGCTGTTTGAGCAGAAGGCAGAAGATGTCTATAAAATGACTATGACTGTCCTGCTCGATGACGAGGATTAGCAAAAGTTTTACAACCGAAAACCTTGTCGGGACGGCATAATCGTGCTATAATATAAGTGAATCAACCGGGGAACCGGTGAAATACGAAAGGAGCGACCGAATATGAAGTTTCAGTTTAGCGAAAAGAAAGTCAGGCTGCCCCAGAATGTCCATGCTTACGCCGAAAAAAAGGTAATGAAGCTGGCACGGTATTTTGAGGAGGATGCGGAAGCACTTATCGTATTTTCTGTAGAGAAGGACCGGAACAAAGTAGAACTGACCGTCCATGGTGCAGGAACCTGGTTCCGGGCCAGCGAGTCCACCTCCGATATGTTTGCGTCCATTGATGCAGCAGTCGGTACCATCGAGGGCCAGATCCGTAAGAATAAGACCCGCCTTGCCCGCCGCCTGCGCCAGGATGCCTTCAGCCGTACAGTAGAGGCTACCTCCTTTGCAGAAGAACCGGCAGAGGAAAAGCTTGATATTGTAAAGATCAAATCCTTCTACTTTAAACCTATGACCCGGGAAGAGGCTGTGATGCAGATGAATTTACTGGAGCACAACTTCTTCGCATTCCGGGATGAAGACAACGGTGGCAGCTTCGCAGTTGTCTATCGCAGAAATGACGGTGGCTACGGCTTGATCGACGATGTAGGCTGATTTGCCGACGGTAGTAATTTATAACCTTATTCGATCCCCAAACCGGGCCCGTAAGCGGGCCCGGTTTTATAAGTTGGATATGAAAATCGACCCAAAATACAATTCAATTTTATTTATGAAAAAAATGTTGATTTTTTGAAAAAATGTGCTTGACAAAGGGGAATGTATGTGATAGTATAAGCAAGCTATCGCGCCGCGGTAGTGATCTGTACCTTGTAAATTGAATAACGCAAAGACGAAATGAACACCTTGGACAATT